>CAZZNX010000149.1:0-6959 GCA_964655795.1 uncultured Leifsonia sp.
CGTCACCGACGGCTTCTACTACGACTTCGACGTCGCTGAGCCCTTCAGCATCGACGACTTCAAGGCCATCGAGAAGGCCATGAGCCGCATCATCCGCCAGGGCCAGCGCTTCGTGCGCCGTGTCGTGACCGACGATGAGGCGCGCGCAGAACTCGCCGACGAGCCGTACAAGCTGGAGCTCATCGGGCTCAAGGGCGGGGTTTCGACAGGCTCAACCAGCGAGTTGGGTGCAGACAACGAGAACGTCGAGGTCGGTGGGGCAGAGCTCACGATCTACGACAACGTCGACCCGAAGACGGGCGAGACGATCTGGAGCGACCTCTGCCGCGGCCCGCACCTGCCGAGCACCCGCCTGATCGGCGAGGGCCACTCGCTCATGCGCGTCGCAGCCGCCTACTGGCGCGGCTCGGAGAAGAACAAGCAGCTGCAGCGCATCTTCGGCACGGCCTGGCCGAGCAAGGACGAGCTGCGCGCGTACAAGGAGCGCCTCGAGGAGGCGGCCAAGCGCGACCACCGCAAGCTCGGAGCAGAGCTCGACCTGTTCAGCTTCCCGGAGGAGCTCGGCAGCGGTCTGCCCGTCTTCCACCCCAAGGGCGGCATCATCCGCGCCGAGATGGAGAACTACTCGCGCACCCGCCACGTTGAGGAGGGCTACTCCTTCGTCAACACCCCGCACATCACCAAGGGCAAGCTGTACGAGGTCTCCGGTCACCTGGACTGGTACCGCGACGGCATGTACCCCCCGATGCACATCGATGCAGAGATCGGCGAAGACGGCACCGTGCACCGCGAGGGCCAGGACTACTACCTGAAGCCCATGAACTGCCCGATGCACAACCTCATCTACCGCTCCAGCGCGCGCTCTTACCGCGACCTGCCGCTGCGCCTGTTCGAGTTCGGCAGCGTCTACCGTTACGAGAAGTCCGGCAACGTGCACGGTCTCACCCGCGTGCGGGGCATGACCCAGGATGACGCCCACATCTACACCACGCGCGAGAAGATGCGCGAGGAGCTCACGAGCACGCTCAACTTCGTGCTCGACCTGCTGAAGGACTACGGTCTCGACGACTTCTACCTCGAGCTCAGCACCAAGGACCCGGAGAAGTTCGTCGGCAGCGACGACGCGTGGGAAGAGGCGACGGCGACGCTGGCAGAGGTCGGCGCGGCATCCGGTCTCGAGCTCGTGCCCGACCCGGGCGGAGCCGCCTTCTACGGCCCCAAGATCTCGGTGCAGGCGCGCGACGCCATCGGCCGCACCTGGCAGATGTCGACAATCCAGCTCGACTTCAACCTGCCGGAGCGCTTCGAGCTCGAGTACACGGCCCCGGACGGCAGCCGCCAGCGGCCCGTCATGATCCACCGTGCGCTGTTCGGCTCGATCGAGCGCTTCTTCGGCGTGCTCACAGAGCACTACGCCGGCGCGTTCCCCGTCTGGCTCTCTCCCGTGCAGGTCGTCGGCATCCCCGTCGCCGAGCAGTACGCCGACTTCCTGGGCGACGTCATCGACCAGCTCAAGAAGGCCGGCGTGCGCGCAGAGCTGGACCTCTCCGATGAGCGTATGCAGAAGAAGATCCGCAACCACACCATGGCCAAGGTCCCCTTCCAGCTCATCGTCGGCGAGGAGGACCGCGCGAACGGCAGCGTCAGCTTCCGCTTCCGCGACGGCACGCAGGAGAACGGTGTCCCGGTCGCCGACGCCATCGCCCGCATCCGTGCGGCGATCGACACCCGCGCCCAGGTCACGACGCAGGGCCAGATCTAACGTGACGGTTGCAGGGCCAGGGGAGCCGAACCCAGGGGAATCGAACGCGGAGGAGCCGGTCGAGGTCGAGAACAGCGCGGATTTCGCCGCCGTTCCCGACGCATTCCAGCGCCTCTGGACCCCGCACCGCATGGTCTACATCCAGGACGGGCAGCAGCCGCACAAGGACGACTGCCCGTTCTGCCTGGCCCCGTCGATGGACGACGAGAAAGCGCTGATCGTCGCGCGCGGCACCCACGCCTACGTGCTGCTCAACCTGTACCCGTACAACAGCGGGCACCTCCTGATCTGCCCGTACCGTCACATCGCCACCTATGACCAGGCCACGCCGGAGGAGGTCGCCGAGATCGGCGAGCTCACCCAGATCGCGATGCGTGTGATCACCGAGGTCTCACACTGCGACGGCTTCAACATCGGCATGAACCAGGGCCGCATCGCCGGAGCCGGAATCGCAGAGCACCTGCACCAGCACATTGTTCCGCGCTGGGCGCTCGACGCGAACTTCTTCCCGATCATCGCCGGCACCAAGGCGCTGCCGCGCCTGCTCGGCGATGTGCGCAAGGAAATCGCCGACGGCTGGCCGTCCGCTCACACTTCGTAACCACTGCACAGTCCCACCCTCACAGCCGAATAGGATTAACAGCATGACTGAGAGCACTTCTACCGAGCAGTTCGGTTCCAGCCGCGTCAAGCGCGGCCTCGCCGAGATGCTCAAGGGCGGCGTCA
Source organism: uncultured Leifsonia sp. (assembly GCA_964655795.1). Classification (GTDB taxonomy): domain Bacteria; phylum Actinomycetota; class Actinomycetes; order Actinomycetales; family Microbacteriaceae; genus Microterricola. The sequence continues at coordinate 2,489 of CAZZNX010000149.1, forward strand.
TCATGGACGTCGTCACCGCAGAGCAGGCCCGTATCGCAGAGGATGCCGGCGCCGTAGCCGTCATGGCTCTTGAGCGCGTTCCTGCCGACATCCGTTCGCAGGGCGGCGTTGCCCGTATGAGCGACCCCGACCTGATCGAGGCCATCAAGGCCGAGGTCTCCATCCCCGTGATGGCCAAGGCCCGTATCGGCCACTTCGTCGAGGCCCAGGTCCTTGAGGCGCTCGAGGTGGACTACATCGACGAGTCCGAGGTGCTGAGCCCCGCCGACTACGTCAACCACATCGACAAGTGGGGCTACAACGTTCCCTTCGTCTGTGGAGCGACCAACCTCGGTGAGGCACTCCGCCGCATCAACGAGGGCGCTGCAATGATCCGCTCGAAGGGCGAGGCCGGCACCGGCGACGTCTCAGAGGCGACCAAGCACATCCGCAAGATCAAGAGCGAGATCGCGCAGCTCAGCTCGATGAGCAAGGACGAGCTCTACGTCGCGGCCAAGGAGCTGCAGGCACCGTACGCGCTCGTCGCCGAGATCGCCGAGACCGGCAAGCTCCCCGTCGTGCTGTTCACCGCCGGTGGCGTCGCCACCCCCGCGGATGCCGCCATGATGATGCAGCTCGGTGCTGACGGCGTGTTCGTCGGCTCCGGCATCTTCAAGTCGGGCAACCCGGCGCAGCGCGCAGCAGCCGTCGTCAAGGCCGTGACCTTCTTCGACGACGCCAAGGTCATCGCCGAGGTGTCGCGCGGACTGGGCGAGGCCATGGTCGGCATCAACGTCTCCGACCTGCCCGCACCGCACCGCCTCGCCGAGCGCGGCTGGTAACTCGCAGCCGTGCGTGCATTGAGCCTGTCGACATGACCGTTGGCGTTCTGGCCCTCCAGGGTGATTTCCGCGAACACGCAAGTGTTCTGCGCACCCTGGGGGCCGACGTCACCCTCGTCCGACGCCCGGAAGAACTGGCCGCCGTTGACGGTCTGGTGATCCCGGGCGGCGAGTCCAGCGTGATGGACAAACTCGCGCGCACCTTCGGCCTCGCCGAACCGCTGCGCGCCCGCATCCGCGGCGGAATGCCGGTCTACGGCACCTGCGCCGGCCTGATCATGCTCGCCGACACCGTGCTCGACACGATCACCGGCCAGCAGAGCCTGGGCGGCCTCGACGTCGTCGTGCGCCGGAACGCCTTCGGCTCGCAGACGCAGTCGTTCGAAACCGATCTCGACATCCCGGAGCTCGGTGACGTGCCGGTGCACGCCGTCTTCATCCGCGGCCCGGTCGTCGAATCCGTCGGCCCCAGGGCGCGCGCACTCGCCACGCTCGCCGACGGCCGCGTCGTCGCCGTCGAGCAGGGCAACCTGCTCGGCACCAGCTTCCACCCCGAGATCACGGGGGAGCACCGCTTCCACGAGTACTTCTTGAGCAAGGTGCGCACGCGTACACTCGCTGCATGACCACCCCCGGAATGGTTCGCTGTGTCGCACTCCTGCGCGGGGTGAACGTCGGCGGCATCTCGATCAAGTCCGCCGATCTCGCCGAACTCTTCCGCGCGCTGGGATTCGAGAACGTGCGCACCGTGCTGGCCAGCGGCAACGTCGTCTTCGACGCCGATGTCACGACCGATGCACCGGATGCCGCAGCGCTGAAGCTGCGCATCGAGACGGCGCTCACCGAGAGATTCGGCTACGACGCCTGGATCGTGCTCGAACCGCTCGGCCGTGTTCAGAGCGTGATCGAGCAGTTCCCGTTCGACGCAACGCGTGACGGCTGGCATCCCTATGTCCTGTTCAGCTCGGATGCGGGATCTCTGGTCGAACTCATGGCCGCCGCTCCGACGCTCGACCCGGCCGACGAGATCGTCGTCGAGGGGGACGGTGTGCTGTACTGGCACTGCCGCCGCGAGGTCGGTGTCAACAGTGCGTTCAGCAAGCTCACCGCGAAGGCTCGCTTTCGCTCATCAACCACCAATCGCAATCTGCGCACACTGATGAAGCTCGCCTGAGGGCGCGGCTGTTCTAGACTGTCAAGGCAGATTTCAGCGAGTAAAACAGGAGACTCATGTCCGGGCATTCCAAGTGGGCAACGACCAAGCACAAGAAAGCCATCACGGATTCCCGCCGTGCGAAGGCCTTCGCCAAGCTGATCAAGAACATCGAAGTCGCCGCCAAGATGGGTGGTGCAGACCTCTCGGGCAACCCGACGCTCGTCGACGCCATCCAGAAGGCGAAGAAGACCTCGGTCCCCAACGACAACATCGATCGCGCCGTCAAGCGCGGTGCCGGCCTCAGCGGTGAGTCCGTCGACTACACCACCATCATGTACGAGGGCTACGCCGCCAACGGCGTCGCTCTGCTGATCGAGTGTCTGACCGACAACAAGAACCGCGCAGCTGCGGAGGTGCGCACCGCGGTCAGCCGCAACGGTGGCACCATGGGTGACCCGGGCAGCGTGGCGTACAACTTCCACCGCAAGGGCGTCATCGTCGTCTCCAAGACGGGCGACCTCACCGAAGACGCCATCCTGGACGCCGTGCTCGACGCCGGCGCCGAGGAGGTCAACGACGAGGGCGAGACCTTCGAGATCGTGACCGATCCGAGCGACATGGTCGCGGCCCGCGTCGCGCTGCAGGAGGCCGGGATCGACTACGACTCCGCCGACTCCGCCTTCGTGCCGTCGCTCAAGATCGAGGTCGACGCCGAGACGGCCCGCAAGGTGTTCAAGGTCATCGACGCGCTCGAAGACCTCGACGACGTGCAGAACATCTACAGCAACTTCGATCTGACCCCCGAGGTCCAGGCAGAGCTCGAGGCCGAGTAAGCCGATGGCCGTGCGTGTGCTCGGCATCGACCCCGGCCTCACCCGTTGCGGTGTCGGAGTCGTCGATGTCGAGCCCAATCGCACGGCCCGCCTGGTCGATGTGAGCGTCATCCGCTCCTCGCCAGGCGATCCGATCGAGAAGCGCCTGCTCACCGTCGCGACCGGGCTCGCCGAACTGCTCGACAGGCACCAGCCGGACGCGGTGGCGCTGGAGCGCGTCTTCGCCCAGCACAACCTGAGCACCGTGATGGGCACCGCCCAGATCAGCGGCGTCGCCCTCTTCCTCTCCGCGCAGCGCGGCCTCGCCGTCGGCCTGCACACGCCGAGCGAGGTCAAGGCGTCGATCACGGGGTACGGAGCGGCAGACAAGGCCCAGGTCGGGGCGATGGTCACCCGCATCCTGAAGCTCGCCGCACCGCCCAAGCCGGCGGATGCTGCCGACGCACTCGCCATCGCGATCTGCCACGCCTGGCGCGCGGGCGTCAGCGGCGGCACCCTGCCGAGCGCGCCCGGGCTCGCAGACGGGCTCACGCCGGCACAAAAGGCGTGGCGCGCCGCGGAGTCCGGCACTCGCATGTCGGTGGCCCCCCGTAGTCTTAAGCGGTGATCTCTTCCGTTCGTGGCCTCGTGCTCTCTGCTCTCGGTTCAACCGTCGTCGTCGAGGTCGGGGGAGTGGGACTGGCGATCAACGTCACGCCGGCGACGGCCCTCGCCGCCCGAATCGGGCAGGAGCTGCGCCTGCACACGACCCTCGTCGTGCGTGAGGACGCCCTGACGCTCTATGGCTTCGACAGCGCCGATGAGCTCGCCGTGTTCGAGCTGCTCACCAGTGTCACGGGGGTCGGCCCGAAGTCCGGACTCGGCGTGCTCGCCGTGCTGAGCCCAGACCAGGTCGCCCGTGCCGTCGCTGATGACGATGACGCGGCGTTCCGCAAGGTCAGCGGCATCGGCCCCAAGACCGCGAAACTGATCGTGCTCTCGCTGACCGGCAAGCTCGCGGTGACCTCCGCCAGCGCACCGAACGCGAGCAGGGTCGCCCCGACCGCCGTCGGCGAGAGCGTCCTCGCCGCGCTCGTCGGGCTCGGCTGGTCGGAGAAGGTGGCGGTGCAGGCCGTCGAGGAGACGCTGGCGGAGGCCGGTGACACCGACAAGGCATCCGTGGCCGTGCTGCTGCGGCTCGCGCTCGGCCGGCTCGGACCTGCCCAGCACACGATCGGCGGCCGGTCGTGAACTACGACGACACCCCGGCGGAGTTGCTCGCACCCGAGCTGGAGTCCGACGCCGAGCTCGCCTTCGAGGGCGCGCTGCGCCCCGCATCACTCACCGAATTCGTCGGCCAGGTCAAGGTGCGCGGCCAGCTGCAATTGCTGCTCACGGCCGCGACCATGCAGGGGCGCACCCCGGACCACATCCTCTTCGCGGGCCCGCCCGGTCTCGGCAAGACGACCCTCGCCATGATCGTCGCCCACGAGGGCAATCGTCCGCTGCGGATGGCGAGCGGGCCGGCCATTCAGCACGCAGGTGACCTGGCGGCCGTGCTCAGCTCGCTCGTTCCCGGCGAGGTGCTCTTCATCGATGAGATCCACCGGATGGCGCGCTCGGCCGAAGAGATGCTGTACCTCGCGATGGAGGACTTCCGCATCGACATCATGGTCGGCAAG
>CAZZNX010000150.1:0-6955 GCA_964655795.1 uncultured Leifsonia sp.
AGAGGCGCACCAGCCCCTCGCGCAGCAGCAGGGAGTCCTCGGCGAGGACGAGGCGGAGCGCGGGGGCTGGCGAAGTGGTGGAGTCTGTGGTCGGCACAGACTCCACGCTAGCGCGGCAGCGGGATGTGTGCGCCCACGGCCGTCGGCCCACCGAGCGGGCTGTCGATCGAGAGCACGCCGCGGAGGCCGGTGAGCCGGTCCTCGAGGCCGCTCAGGCCGTGGCCCGCGCGCTTCTCTGCACCGCCTGCTCCGTTGTCGATCACCCAGAGGTCGAGCCACTGGGCGCCCGGCTCCGCCCGCAGTGCGAGATGCAGGCGGATCGCGCCGGCCCCGGAGTGCTTGGCCGCGTTGGTGAGGAGTTCGGCCGCCACGAAGTACGCGCTGCGCTCGATCTCGGGCGCCAGGCGGATGGCGGGGTCCAGCTGCAACTCCAGGCTGACCGGGATCGTGCTGCGAGCGGCGAGCGATTCCAGGCCGGCGATGAGGCCGCGGTCCTGCAGGATCGGCGGGGCGAATCCGCGGGAGAGGGCGCGCAGCTCCTCGAGGGTGTCCCTGGCCTGTTCGCGGGCCTCTGCGAGCAGAGCCTTGGCGGCATCCGGGTCGGCATCGATCTTGCGCTCGGCGCTGGCGAGATCCATCTGCAGCCGCACGAGGCGCTGTTGCGGCCCGTCGTGGATGTCGCGCTCGAGGCGGCGCAGCGACTGATCCTCGGCCAGCACCGCTGCACCACGGGAGGCGCTGAGCGATGCGACCTCGCGGCTGAGCGCTTCTGAGCGCCAGGCGGAGAGCATGCCGCGGGCGATGACGTTGTGCAGCAGCGTGAGGCCGCGGGTGACGAGCGGCAGCGTCGCGAGGAAGATCAGGCCGATCGCAAGGAAGAGCAGGGTTTCGCCGAGGTAGGGCTCGATGTCCCAGTCGTTGTCCGGGAACGCCCAATCGAGGATGACCTCGTGCAGCCAGAACTCATCGGAGTCCCCCGCGAACGAGCGTGGCCACAGCCAGCTCGTCGTACCGGCGAGGCCGATCACGAGCCAGACGAAGGAGATCGTCCAGCTGATGATTCCGACGATCGGTGCGACGACCATGCCGTGCAGCAGGTAGAGCCAGTAGTGGCCGTCGGCGAACGGGCCGAGCATGACTCGCCAGAAGCCCTGGGTCTCCCCCGGCTTCTCCCACTGCGGGCGGGCGATCCGGGGGCGCCCGGCCCACTGCAGGCGCAGCAGTTCCAACACGCCGAAGGCGCGCGCCGTGTACATGGTCGCGACGAGGATGAACAGGCCGACCAGGATGGCGACGAGACCGAGGCCCGTGAAGAACAGCGTCGAGAGCACGACGAGGCTGATGATCGCGATCGGCAGGTTGAGCAGAAGGAAGCCGAGTTCTTGCGGAACGCGCAGCCAGAGTCTGCCGTAGTTGTCGCGCGTGCGCGGCGCCGTCTGAGTTGTCGCCTGGGTTGCCGTGATGGTGGTCATGATTCGATTCTGGCCAGCGGATGCCTGCGGCCCCAGCCAGCTGGCAACCCAAGGCGTGCGGGGGTTATCCCCACCGGCCGGTTCACACCGCTTCGCCGCGGGCGCGGCGCATCTCGCGGGCCAGCTCCGGGCTGGCGTAGTGCTGGCCGTGCTCCAGCTCGTGGATGATGCGGTCGACCGTCTCGGCCGGACGGTTCTGACTCATCTTGTTCTTGCCGGTGTAGCGCTCGACGCGCATCCGGAATCCGACCGTGCCGGAGACGATGCGGGCGGCATACTCCGCGTTGGCCTCCGTGCCGTTCATGCGGCGGGGCTCCGGCATCCGCTCCTCGAAGTGGTCGACGAGGCGGTCGAGAACCTGGAGGTTCTCGTCATCGCTGAGCAGTTCCGGAGTGCCGTGCAGGTGGGCGACGACGAAGTTCCAGGTGGGGACGGCCGGCTTCGCGTCGTACCAGCCGGGCGAGATGTAGCCGTGCGGCCCCTGCACGATCACGAGCAGTGGGTGCCGGCCGAGCTCGTGCAGCTGCTCGTCCGGGCGGCCGACGTGGCTGAGCAAGACGATGCCGTCCTCGGCAGACTCGTCGAGGATCACCGGGTAGTGCGAGGCGACGAGCTCGCCGGCATCCGTGTGGCTGACCATCGTGACCCACGGGTTCTCACGGATGAGCCGCTTGACGGCATCGTCACTGGCGAGGATGAAGCTCGGAGTCTGGCGCATGCTGTTAGCTTCTCACTTCGACCGGCTCAGCGCTGGCAGTCAGGGCACCAGTACAGCTTGCGCGCGCCGAAATCCTCCAGGGTGATGTGCGTGCCGCAGATCCGGCAGGGCAGGCCCTCGCGCTTGTACACCCAGTGCCGGTCGGCGCGGTTCGCCATCGCCTGGGCGTATGCGTCGCCCTCGAGGTCGTCCATGGTCATCATCTGCCCGGTCTCGACGCCGATCGTGAGCAGGTGCGCCCAGTCGCGCCAGAGGCCGCGCACGACATCCTCCGGAACGAGCTTGCCCGGCGTGTGCGGGTTCAGGCGGGCTCGGAACAGCATCTCGGCGCGGTAGACGTTGCCGATGCCGGCGACGACGTTCTGGTCCATCAGCAACAGGCCGATCGGTGTCGGCTTTTTGCGGACCACCGCCGTGAAGCGATCCTCTGCGGCCTGAGAGGCATCGAGCAGCGGGTCTGGTCCGAGCTTGGCGATGATGGCGTCGACCTGGGCCGGGTCGAGCACCTCACAGGCGGTCGGGCCGCGGAGGTCGGCGCAGACGGTGTCGGTCAGCAGCCGTACGCGCACCTGCCCGATCGGCTCCGGCGGGAACGTCTCCAGCGCGTCGCTCTCCTTCTCGGACTCCGCCATGCGCACCCGCGTGCGCCTCGGAGCGCCGATCGAGTGCATCGAGTTCTCTCCGGCGGTGTCGTGAATGGCGAGCGCGAGATCGGTTCCGCGCTGGTTCGTCTGACCCATGCGCCCGTTCGCCGAGGCGATCGTGGCGTCCATCTGGATCTCGCCGGCGAAGTCCCACGCACCGTACATGCCGAGGTGCACGCGCAGCCAGAGCCCGTTGTCGAACTCGAGGTACATCTGCTTGCCGACGGCCTTGGCATCGGTCATGACACGGCCGTCGATCATGCTCGCACCGTCGACGAAGCGCCCCTGCGGGCTCGAGGCGCTCACCCGGTGCCCAACGAAGTTGCGGGCGAACTGCCGGGTGATCCTGTGGACGGAGTGGCCCTCTGGCATGTCTGAAGAAACCGCTCTGATCTCGTTCTGGTGGGCTCTAGTACTGGTCGACGTTCTTGCCCGCGATGTCGCCGGTGGTCTCGTACTCGGCGAGCTGGGCGATGCGGCGGGCGTGGCGCTCGTCGCCGGAGAACGGCTCGGCGATGAAGGCGTCGATGAAGCTGGTTGCGTCTTCGATGGTGTGCTGGCGCGCACCGATCGAGATCACGTTGGCGTCGTTGTGCTCACGGGCGAGCTTCGCGGTGCTGAGGTTCCAGACCAGGGCGGCGCGGATGCCGGTGACCTTGTTGGCCGCGATCTGCTCGCCGTTGCCGGAACCGCCGAAGACGACGCCGAGCGCCTCGATGCCGTGCGCCTGGTCGTGCGCGACGGCGAGGGCGGCGTTGATGCAGAAGGCCGGGTAGTCGTCGAGGGCGTCGTAGCCGGTGGGCCCGTGGTCGATGACCTCGTGGCCGGCCGCACCGAGGTGCGTGATGAGGTGCGTGCTGAAGTCGAGGCCGGCGTGGTCCGTGGCGATGTGGATGCGCATCACAGCAGTCTAGGGTTCACAGCGGAGCAGACAACTTCGCCGCGTAGAATTCAGGGATGCCCTCCGCACCATCTCTTGAGCCCGACTCTGCCGCGATCGATTCCGAGATCGAGTCCGACATCGAGTCCGTCCTCGACGGCGCCCGCGTCGACGCAGCCCGCATCGATCCGGAGGAACTCGCGATCGCCCTGCGCGTGCTCGCCACGCTCAGCGAGGTCGACGAGGAAGACCCGGACTTCCTGACCGTTCGGCACGCGACGGCCAAGATGTTCAAGTCGGTCAAGGTGTCGCGTCGCGCCATCAAGCGGGCACGCATCGCGGATGCCGACAAGGCCGTCATCGCCGCGACCGCGACGGGTGCGCCGAGCCGCATCGACGACGAGACACAGGGCCACGAACTCTCCAGCGCCACCGACGCACCGGTCGCCGGCGAGCTGCTCGTCGCGCGCGCCTGCTACATCTGCAAGCAGCGTTACACGCTCGTCGACGCTTTCTACCACCAGCTCTGCCCACGCTGCGCGCTGCTGAACCACGCCAAGCGCACCGCTCGCACCGACCTCACCGGCAAGCGCGCCCTGCTCACCGGGGGCCGCGCGAAGATCGGCATGTACATCGCGCTGCGCCTGCTGCGCGACGGTGCCCACACCACGATCACGACCCGCTTCCCGCGCGACGCCGTGCGCCGTTTCGCGGCCATGCCGGATTCGACCGAGTGGCTGCACCGCTTGCGCGTCGTCGGCATCGACCTGCGTGACCCGGCCCAGGTCGTCGGGCTTGCGGATGACGTGGCGGCACAGGGTCCGCTCGACATTCTGATCAACAACGCGACACAGACGGTGCGCCGCTCCCCCGGCGCATACTCGCCGCTGGTGGAGGCAGAACTCTCACCGCTGCCGGACGGGGATCTGCCGGAGATCGTGAGTTTCGGCCACACGAGTGACCAGCACCCGCTGGCGCTGGCGGCATCCGTTGCCAGCCACCCCATCCTGGCCGCGGCCGCCGGTGCTGGAACGCTGACCGCCGACGACCTCACCGCGCTCGCACTCGCCCCGGGCTCTAGCTCGCTCGATCGCCTCGCCGCCGGCACCGCGATCGACGCGGGAGGACTGCTGCCCGATCTGCACCACGAGAACAGCTGGACCGACAAGGTGCAGGATGTCGACCCGCTCGAGATGCTCGAGGTGCAGCTCTGCAACACCACGGCGCCGTTCCTTCTGATCAGCCGCCTGCGCGCCTCGATGGCCGCAGCGCCGTCCGGCCGCAGCTACGTCGTGAACGTGTCGGCGATGGAGGGTGTGTTCAACCGCGGCTATAAGGGCCCAGGCCACCCGCACACGAACATGGCCAAGGCCGCCGTCAACATGCTCACCCGCACCAGCGCCCGCGAGATGACGAGCGATGGCATCTACATGACGAGTGTCGACACGGGCTGGATCACCGACGAGCGCCCGCACCCGACCAAGGTGCGGCTGGCCGAGGAGGGCTTCCATGCCCCGCTCGACCTCGTCGACGGTGCAGCTCGCGTCTACGACCCGATCGTGCGCGGCGAGGCTGGCGAAGAGCTGTTCGGGGTGTTCCTGAAGGACTACAAGCCGTCTGACTGGTAGTCGCTGATTGGCAGGCGCTTGGCTGGTGGCCGCGCTGGCGCCGAGCGCTCTCAGGCTTCCGGGTGCTCCACCAGCAGTTCGGCGAGTGAGTCCAGGTTCGCCCGCACGGTGCGTGCCTGCGCCTTCTGGATGAACGGGTCGGCCATGCGGCCGAAGATTCCTCCGAGCCCGGATTCGGCGTCGACGCGATAGGTGAACCGCGTGCCACCGTCGACGGCCTCGAAGGTATTCGTGACGGTGAACGACATCCGACCCTCGACCGAGGTGCTGGTTTGGCGCGTCGGTCGCTCGTAGTCGGTCACCTCGACCGTCCAGTCGAAATGGCGCCCCATCACCTTGCTGGTTCCCCGGGTTCGGGTGCCCAGACCGTACGGCCCGTCGTCGAGCTGTTCGGCCGAGACAATGGAGGAATCCCAGACCGGAATGTTGGCCGCGATCGTGAAGAAGTCGAAGACTTCCTGTGGTGGGCGAGCGATGAACACGCTCTCCTCGATAGTGGGCATGACGCTGTCCCTTCGCTCCGCGCTGTGGGATGAGCGGCCGAGCGGTCGTTCGCCTCTCAGTGTGCGCCGCCACATTGGCGCGGTCAAGCGAATCCCGCGACGCTCCGTTTCTTTGGGCGGCGGCCGTGCACCCAGCTTGGTGCGCGCCGTAGGGTTCGTGTATGACCGACCCCGTGGACTTCATCACGACGGCACCGCTCGGCACGCGGGTCGTCGTGCGACAGCGCATCCCGGGCGGCCTGACAGATTGGCTGGGGATTCTCCGCAGTGTGAGCGCCGAGGCGTGCGTTGTCGAGACGGGCGACGGCCTCAAGACCGTTCCTGAAGGACTACAAGCCCTTTGACTGGTGATCACGGGGCGGGTAGTCGCGAGCGACCAGCTCAAAGTAGATGCAGAGCACCGGGGTGTCATCGGTGACGTGCTCGTCCTCGGTCGCCCAGTAGTCGCGGTGTGCCCGCCGCCAATCCGCCAGATCGACGAAGCCCTCGCCCTCGGCCTCGGCGAAGGCCCACGTCACCTCGGCGAAGGTCGTCTCTTCGACCCTGGTGACCTCGATGACGCCGAGCGGCTTCGAGTCGTCGTCGACGAGCACGAGCCGCTCACCGACGTGCTCCCACGGCTCGTTCTCGGTGATGTATTCGCTCAGCAGCCCTGCCGTTGCCCTCTTCGTGCCGTTCAGCACACAGTCGTTGAGGTGGGCGCGCAAGCCTCCCGGGCTGCCGAGCTCCATGGTCCGCAGTCCGTCGACGGTGGGGAAAGTCATGCACCCACAGTAGTGCGCGCGGTGCGCCCGGGACGGGCCAACGTCATAGGGTTGGTGCATGGCTGACCCGGTGCACTTCATCACGACGGCGCCGCTCGGCACGCGGGTCGTCGTCCGCCAGCGCATCCCCGGCGGGCTGACCGACGCGCTCGGTTTCCTCCGCAGCGTGAGCGCGGAGGAGTGCGTCGTCGAGACGCGCGACGGCCTCAAGACCGTCCGGCTCGCGGAGGTGGTGGCCGCCAAGGAGGTGCCGCCCGCTCCCCCGCGCCGCCGCCCCGCTCCGCCCGCCTGAGCCCGAATCCCCCGCTGGTTGAGCCTGTCGAACCTCGCTGGTTGAGCCTGTCGA
>CAZZNX010000151.1:0-4992 GCA_964655795.1 uncultured Leifsonia sp.
GCGCGACGCGCACAGGCGCAAGCCGCTGCTGGTCGCCGCCGACCTCCAGCGCCCCGCGGCGATCGAGCAGCTGGAGGAGGCCCTCGACTCCTACGAGGGCACGCTGCTGCTCGTCACGCACGACCGCCGCATGCTCGACACGGTGCGCATCGAGCGGCGCTGGCACGTGGAATCCGGAACGGTGACGGAACTCTAACGTTCTGCCTGCGCGCGAGGTGTGGTGATCCATCGCCTGCGCTGCAGAAAACGCTGGTGCGCGCCCGAACTGCCGACCGCGGAGCTGTGGTTTCTGTAGCGCGGGGCGTCTCGGCCGTGCGGCGCGGGGCCGCAGCATCCGGTGGGCGCCGGACGCGGCTGGGCGCCTAGCGGGACTGGCGCTTCTTGTACGGCAGCGGCTCGCCCTTCACCCGGGGAGCGCGGCCCTTGCCCTTGTTGGCCTTGGCCTTGCCGCCGGCCTTGGGCGTCGGCGGCTTGTTCGCCGCCTCGTGGGCCGCGATCTCGTCGTTGGCTGTGACGAGGAAGAGCTCGCCCGCGTCGGTCAGGCTCATCGTGCTGGTGGTGCGGTTGACGAGGTGGGCGCCGACGAGGGCCTCCACCTGGTTCAGCGATCCGCTGAGTGTGGCGTGAGAGACGCCGAGCGCGGTCGCGGCCTTGGCCAGGTCGAGCTCGTGCGCCACGACGACGTAGTGACGGAGCAGGGAGATGTCCACGGGTGCCTTTCGATGAGCCGCGCAGTTGTGCGGTCGACCCCAGCGTACGCGCTCGCCCTGTGTGCGGGCCGCCTACGCGGTTCCGAAGCGCACCGCGGCGCGGGCGTGGGCCTTGGCCGCCTCGACCTCCCGGTTCTTCGGCGGAGCGTTGCTCACCAGGTCCTCGAGCAGATGCCGCGTGATGTGGGCGATCTCGGCGACGGCGCGTTCGAACGCCGCCTCATTCGCCTGCGACGGCTTGGTGGAACCGCTGATCTTGCGCACATACTGCAGGGCGGCGGCGTGCACCTCGTCGTCGGTGGCCGCGGGCTCGAAGTTGTGCAGGGTGTGGATGTTTCGGCACATGCCTCCACGCTAGCCACCGGCATCCGCCACCGAAACCCCCGCCCCCGCTCCCCGTCACAGTCCGTTGAGAGCGGTCAAATGGCCACTTATGGAGCATCAAAGCGGCCATTTGACCGCTCTCAATGGAATCTGGGGAGGAGGTGGGGCGCGTAGGCTGGAGTGTCGTCCGCCGGAGCGGTGCGGCCGCAGTTGGATCGACAGGGCTTGTCCGAATCCGTGACAAGAAGGGCGCTGTCGGCGTGAGCATGCAAAGTGCAGAGCACGAGAAACATCTCGCGAGGCGGGGCGCCATCGGGGCCGCGACACAGATCGGCACCGAGGTGAGCATCAACCTCGGTTCGGCGCTCGCCGGGGTGGTCATGCCCGTCGTCGGCGCGACCGTCGTCGTCGCCGTGCGCCAGATCGTGATGACGCTCGTGCTGCTGCCGGTGTACCGCCCGAAGCGCGCAGAGCTCAGTTGGGCCCGCCTGTGGCCGGCGGTTGCCCTCGGCGTCGTTCTCGCCGTGATGAATCTCAGCTTCTACGCCTCCGTGCACATCATCGGGCTCGGCCTCGCCGCCACGATCGAGTTCCTCGGGCCGCTCGCCCTGGCGCTCGCCGTGAGCAGGCGGCTGCTCGACGTGCTCTGCGCGCTGGCTGCCGGCGTCGGCGTCGTGCTGCTCACCGGCCTCGACGGCACCGTCGACCCCTGGGGCATCGCACTCGCGCTGCTCGCCGGCGCCGCCTGGGCGGGCTACATCCTGCTCACCCGGAAGGTCGCACTCGGACTCCCGGGCCTGGAAGGCCTCACGGTTGCAAGCATCGTGAGCCTCGTGCTGCTGATTCCGGCCGCGGCGTTCGCCTTCGACCCCTCGGTGCTGACCCTCGGTGTCGTCGGGCTGCTGCTCGCGATCGGAGTGCTCTCCTCCGCCCTGCCGTACAGCCTGGACACCTTCATCCTGCGCCGCGTCGACACCCGGGTCTACGCGATCATCACCGCCTGCGGTCCGGCCATCGCCGCGCTGTTCGGCTGGATGATCCTCGGCGAGCAGTTCAGCGGCATGCAGATCTTCGCCATCGCGCTCGTCTGCGCCGCGGCGGCGACGGCCGTGGCCACGCAGCGTCGGCGCCCGGCCTCCGAGCTCGAGCGCACCGCCGAAGCGCAGCACTAGGCGCAAACAAACGGCCGGCGCTGAATGCTCAGCGCCGGCCGTTGTCGTACTCAGTTCACTCAGTGCCCGTGGTGGGCGCCGCCCTCCATGTCAGCGGGCTTCTTCACGAAGAACGCGCCGACGATGGCGAAGAGCGAGATGATCGCCCCGACGGTGAACGCCGCCTGCGTTCCGCCGGCCGCTGCGACATCCGCGGTCGCCCCGCCCGTTGCGAGCTGCGCGGTCTGGGTCGCGAGGACCGTGATGAACAGCGCGGTTCCCGCCGCTCCGGCCAACTGCTGCAGGGTGGAGAGCATCGCGCTCGCGTGCGAATAGAACCGCGGCGTCACGGCGCCGAGGGCCGAGGTGAACAGCGGCGTGAAGATCAGTGCCAGGCCGAGGCTCATCACGATGTGCCCCGCGAGCAGGAACCAGACCGAGGTGTTCTCATCGACCGTCGTCAGCACCCACAGCACGGCGCTGACCAGGATGCTTCCCGGCACGAGCAGCGGGCGCGGGCCGAAACGGTCGAAGAGGCGGCCGACGAAGGGCGCGATGACACCCATCAGGATGCCGCCGGGCAGCAGGATCAGGCCAGCCATGACCGGGTCGAGGTGCAACACACCGAGCATGAACAGCGGCAGCACGATGATCACGCCGAACAACGACGCCATCATGACCAGCATCATGCTGAGCGAGATCGTGAACTGCGGGAACGTGAAGGTGCGCAGGTCAAGGAGCGCCTTGTCCTGGCGCTGCAGGCGCAGCTGCCGCAGCACGAAGAGCAGCAGCGCGATGCCGCCGCCCACGAGGCCGATCGTCGCGAGGTTGACCGGGCTCTCGTACTGCTCACCGACCACGCTGAGGCCGTAGATGAGGCCACCGAAGCCGAGCGCGGAGAGCACGACGGAGAGCACGTCGAGCGGCACCTTCTTCGGCTCGCTGACGTTCTGCACCTTGCGCATGCCGTAGAAGAGCATGGCGAGGCCGACCGGCAGCATCACGCCGAAGATCCCGCGCCAGCCGAAGCTGTTGAGCATCAGGCCGGAGAAGGTCGGGCCGATCGCGGGGGCGACCGACATCACGATCGACACGTTGCCCATCATCTTGCCGCGGTGGTGCGGCGGGACGAGCGTCATCAGTGTCGTCATCAGCAACGGCATCATGATCGCGGTTCCGGATGCCTGCACGACACGGGCCAGAAGCAGAATGCCGAAGCTCGGCGCGATGAAGGCGATCGCGGTTCCGATCGTGAACAGCGTCATGGCGGCGATGTAGATCGGGCGGGTGTTGAAACGCTGCAGCAGGTAGCCGGTGATCGGGATCACGACGGCCATCGTGAGGAGGAACGCCGTGGTCAGCCACTGGCCGGCGCGCTCGTCGACGCCCAGGTCGTCCATGATCGGACGGAGGGCGACACCCATGGTCGTCTCGTTGAGGAATACGACGAAGGTGGAGGCGACGAGCAGCCAGATCACCTTGTTGTTGCGGCGTTCGGTCGCGGGATCGAGTTGTAGGGGGACCGAGCTCGTATCGAGAGCCTCGGCGTCGGATGTGGTGCGTTCAGTCACAGTCAGTTTTCGTTTCGAGGTAGAGAGGGCGTAATGCACGAGGCGGCACCGGGTCTGAGGCGATCGGCGGGTCGGCGGCTCGGGAGTCGCACGAGACGGGCCGGGGCTTCAGCGGAGCTCGAGGGATTCGGGTCGATGGATGCGGGGTCGATGGTCACCGGTGCCGAGATCGGTCATGCCACCCAGATCTGGTGGAATGCACGAGTCGACGGATGCCACCATCGGTCAGCAAACGGTCGGTCAGCACATGGTCGGTTGGCAAACGGTCTGTCTGCAAACGGTCGGTCTGCACACAACGGTCTGTCAGCGAACACAGACCTGACAGATCAGCTCAGCGCTGACGGGAATGAATATATTCCCGACCACCGACAGAAGATTTCGGGTGCGCTCACCTGCTGTGGCGTATCCGGATGTCGGGATGCGCCGTCAACGGCGGGGCTCAGGGAGCGGGAGCCGGACCATCGGTCGGAGACGGGGTGGGCAGCCAGCCCTTGAGGATCGACTCTTCCGGAGCGAGGAACTCCTCGTCCGAGAGGTCGTGGTCATCTCGGCCCGGGTTCGCTGCAGGAGTGCTCATGAGCTCACCCTATCGATGATCGCGGCGGAGGCAAACCTCGCACATCTCCTGCCCCGATCGGCTCGGCGACGGGTCAGCGCCGTGCAATCCCGGCCACGGCGGCCACCGCGGCCGTGACGGCGTCCGCTGCCACGCGCAGCTGCTCGGCGCTCGTGCCGCTCGAGAGCGAGAAGCGCACAGCCGTCTGCGCGAGCTCCGCTGGCACCCCGATCGCCGTGAGCACGGGGGAGGCCTCGTCAGATCCGGCAGCGCAGGCGGAGCCGCTTGAGCAGATCACGCCGCGCCGTTCGAGTTCGAGGAGAACCGCTTCGCCGCTGGTGCCGGCGAAGACGAAGGAAGCGGAGCCTGGCAGCCGCTTGCTGGGGTGCCCGGTGAGGCTCGCCTCCGGCACAGAGGCCAGCACGCCGGCGATGAACTCGTCGCGCAGCGCGCTCGTGGCCTCGGCAGCCCCGGCGAGCCGTTCGGCCTCGGCCAGGCGGAGCGCGGTCGCGAGCGCGACGGCGCCTGCGACGTTCTCCGTTCCGCTGCGCCGGCCGCGTTCCTGCCCTCCACCGTGCAGCAAGGGCTCGAGCGGCAGCCGCCCGCGCACGAACAGCGCGCCGATGCCCTTGGGGGCGCCGACCTTGTGGCCGGAGATGCTGAGCGCGTCGACGCCGAGC
>CAZZNX010000151.1:5118-6768 GCA_964655795.1 uncultured Leifsonia sp.
ACGAGGGCGGTGTCCGGGCGGAGCCGCGCGGCGAGCTCCTCCGGATCGAGGAGGCCCGCGGCATCCGGATTCAGGAGCTCGATCTCGAAACTGTGCAGGCGGCGGAGATAGTCGAGCGACTCGAGCACCGCCTCGTGCTCGAGCGGCGAGCTGATGATGTGCCTGCCGCGGGCGGATGCCAGTGCAATGCCCTTGACCGCGAGGTTGTCGGCCTCCGTGCCACCGGCCGTGAACACCACCTCGCCCGCCCGGCAGCCGAGCACCGCAGCGACCTCGCGGCGGGCCTGCTCGATGGCGGCGGCCGCGGCCTCACCGGCGCGGTGGTGGCTGGATGGATTGCCGAATTCGCCGCCAGGACCGCCGAGCCACGGCCACATGGCCTGCAACGCCTCCGGGCGCACGGGGGTGCTCGCCGCATTGTCGAGATAAATCGCGTCGTGGTAGATCGCGTCGAGGTGCATCGCGTCGTGCTTGGCGCCCTGCTGCTGGCTCATGGCTGGTCCGGCCCGGTTCAGGAGGTGGCGACGGTGACGTCGAGCCCGAGATCGAGTGCGCGCACGCTGTGGGTGAGCGCGCCGACCGAGATCACATCGACGCCGGTCTCGGCGATCGCCCTGACCGTGCCGAGGTTCACGCCGCCGCTGGCCTCAACCACGGCGCGGCCGGCGATGTGCGCGACACCGGCGCGCAGCTGCTCCGGCGTGAAGTTGTCGAGCATGATCGTGTCGACGTCGGCGGCGAGCACGGCGTCGATCTGGTCGATCCGATCGACTTCGACCTCGATGTGGGTGGTGTGCGGCAGTCGGGCGCGGAGGCCGAGCAGCGCATCGGTCACCGAGATGCCGCTCGCGGTGAGCACCGCGAGGTGGTTGTCCTTGGCCATCACGGCGTCGCTCAGGCTGAAGCGGTGGTTGTGGCCGCCGCCGTCGCGCACGGCCTGGCGCTCCAGGGCACGCAGGCCGGGGGTGGTCTTGCGGGTGTCGGCGATGCGGGCGCGCGTGCCGGCGGTCTCTGCCACGTACTCCGCGGTGAGTGCGGCGATGCCGCTCATGCGCTGCACCAGGTTGAGGGCGACCCGTTCGGCCTGCAGGATGCCGCGGGCCGAGCCGCTCACCCGGGCGAGCACGTCGCCCGCCGCGAAGGGGGCGGCATCCGCGACCAGGAGGTCGACGGTGACCGATGGGTCGGTCAGGGCGAAGGCGGCACGGAACACTGCGCCGCCGCTGAACACGCCGTGCTCGCGCGCGACGAGTTCGGCTGTTGCCTTCGCCTCTGCGGGGATCAGCAGCTCGGAGGTGATGTCGCCCCAGGGGGCGTCCTCGTGCAGCGCCGCAGAGACGACGGCGGTGATGGTGGCGGTGGTCAGCATGCGAGGGCATCCTCTCGAGTGGTTGCAATTGTTCCAGCGCCGTCGGCCGCCGGGAAGTCGCTGCGGAAATGTGCGCCGACCGACTCCGTTCTGGCGCTCGCCGCATCCACGAGCAGCCGGGCGAGGTCGAGCAGATTGGCGTCTTCGATGTCGCGGCGGCTCGCGCCCGGCGTGGTGCTCGGCCGGGGGAGTGCGGCGAGGGCGGCGGCGGCGGCCTCGAGCGTTGCGCCGTCGCGCTCAAGCCCGGCGGCGTTCCACATCAGCGTCTGCACGGCGGTGCG
>CAZZNX010000152.1:0-1912 GCA_964655795.1 uncultured Leifsonia sp.
CGACCGATCCCGTTCATCATCTTCATCGCCGCGATCATCCCGCTGACCCGCGCCGTGATCGGCACCGGCATCGGCAACAACGCCGCCGTGTTCGCGCTCTCGATCGCCGCGTCGTTCGCCATCGCCCGCATCGTCGAGCAGAACCTGGTCACGGTTCCGCTCGGCGTCGTCGAGGCCGGGCGCGCGATGGGTGCCGGACCGCTGCGGATCCTGCTGACGATCCTCATCCCCGAGGCGCTCGGACCCCTGATCCTCGGCTACACCTTCATCGTCGTCGCGATCGTCGACATGACGGCCATGGCCGGATTCGCGGGCGGCGGCGGCCTCGGCTATTTCGCGCAGCTCTACGGCTTCCGTCAGTTCGAGCCCGTCGTCATGTGGGCTGCAGTGTTCCTGATCGTGATCTTCGTGCAGATCGTGCAGAGCCTCGGCAACCGGCTCGCGCGCAAGGCGCTCCGCCGCTAGCGCTGACCGACCGAGCCCGCTCCGGCGAGAAGTGCGCGCGCGCTCTCCTCGCCGGAGCGCACGGCTCCCTCCATGTAGCCGGTCCAGACCGTGGAGCACTCGGTGCCCGCCCAGTGAATACGCCCGACCGGCTCGGTGAGGGCCGGTCCGTATGACGTCCACACGCCAGGGGCGAAGTGGGCGCCGTAGCAGCCGCGACTGAACTCCTCCGCCATCCAGTCCTTCTCCAGATACTCCAGCGGGTGCGCGGCCTGTTCGCCGAAGGTGCGCACGAGTTGATCGACGAAGGCCTGCCGGCGTTCCGCAGCGGTGTGGTGTGCCCAGGCGCGGGCATGGGCACCCTCGACCAATCCGAGCATCACGCCCCGTGGATAGTCGGGTGGTGTGTTGTCAAAGGTTGACGACACCGGACCGTCGCTCGATGCGGATTGCCCGCTCAGTCCCGCGTCACGCCAGAATGGCCGCCCGTACACGAGGTGCAGTTTGAAGACAGATCCGGCCGGAACACGTTGCGTGAGCTGATCGCGCCAGCTCGGGAGGATCGGGTGATAGTCGAGCCTCCCGGCAAGGGTTGGCGGGAGCGCAACGATGACGTGGTCAGCAGCGAACTCGCGCCCGCTGCGCGTGCCGACGACAACGCCGCTGGCATCGTGACGGACGAAGGAGACGGCGTCGCCGAGCCGCACGCTCCCGGCCAGGCCGGCGGCGAGGCGCTCGGCCACGAGTGCCGACCCGCCCAAGATTCGATCCTGCTGCGCGCCCCGGTCGACCGCGATGAGTGTCTCCATGTCGTCGCCCGATCGAGCGTAGAAGAGCGCGTGCAGCAGCGAGACGTCTGAGGGCTCGGCCGCGAGCACGGACTCGCAGAACATCGCGAAGTAGCCGCGGCCCTCCTTCGTGCGCAGCGTGTGCTCGATCCACGTCCGAAAGGTCTGGCCGTCGAGCGTGGCGGCATCCGGCGACAGCCACGGTCTGGCGAGGTCAACGGACGCGCCGAGCCGGTTGAACACCGCGCTCCCGTGCGCGAGGTCGGCCAATGCGAGCGGCCCGAGCTTCGGTACAGCATCCTTCTGCGGCCCCATGAGTGAGCGCCGGCCCGACAATTCCAACGCGAGCTTGCCTTGGTTGTAGACGGGAAACGTCTCCAAGCCGAGCTCGGCGACAAGCCCGTGCATTCGCGACTGTGTCGGTCCGATCCATTGACCGCCGACTTCGATCCATTGCCCATCCGAGAACGCCCCGTTCTCGGTGCGCCCGCCGACTCTGTCCCGCGCCTCGAGCACGACGACCTCGTGGCCGGCCGCGACAAGGGTCCGCGCGGCAGTCAGCCCGGCGAGGCCAGCGCCGACCACAACCACGCCACCACCGCGCATGCCGACACCGCCCTTCGGGCCCATCCGCGCCACGCACCTGGGCGGCACCGCCCGGCCCAGTCCCATTCAACACA
>CAZZNX010000152.1:1935-6742 GCA_964655795.1 uncultured Leifsonia sp.
CGCCGCCAGCACGGCGCGACAGTCGAGTCGAAACCAACGTTGGTTGAGCGTGTCAAAACCTCCGCCGGTTACACCTGATCTTCCCGCTGGTTGAGCCTGTCGAAACCCCGATTTCGACAAGCTCAATCATCGGGGATCACTCAATCAGCGGGCAGGCCGCACGTTCACTGGGGCGGGCGTACCCGGCTCGCGATGGCGGGCAGCTCGCCGGCGAGCCGCTCCCACTCGGCCTCGCTGAGCGCGATCGAGCGGAGCTCGGTCAGCCAGCCCTCGATCGGGTCCGGCTCGTTCAGCTCCGTGGCGAGCTCGATGAGATTCGCGAATGCCAGCGCCTGATCGAGCGCCGTCGCTCCGTCCCGGTGGCGCCGCAGCCCCGAGGTGATCGCCCGGAGCGCCGCACGGTCGTCTCCCTTGAACTCCCGCAGGATCCTGGCGTTGTCGAGCGCCTTCGCCAATCCGCTGAGCCCGGCCGCTCCGCCGTACTCGAGATTCTTCGGCTCGTCGCGTTGAATGAAGATGAGCGAGTTGCCCGATGGGTCGATCACCGTGAACCGCGACGCCCCTGGTCGGTAGCGCGTGATTCGCGGCTGGCCGGTGCTCAGCACCTTGCCGTACTTCGCGCGCAGTGCGGCAGAGAATGCCGCGTGATACGGGGCGACGGTGTCGACAAGAACCAGGCATCCGCCGCCGTCCTCGCGGGCGGGGTCGTACGCCTTCGGTGCCGCCCCGAAGTGCAGGTCAATGCCGCTGAACCGGAACGCGAGGTACAGATACGGCTTCGTCATCCGGTACGTCACCTCGAAGCCGAGCGCCTGATAGAACTCGAGCGTCTCCTCGACGAAGGCGCAGGGCAGCAGCGGAACCGTCGTCTCGTTCGGCAGCACGCGCGGGTCGGTCATGCGATCCTCCGTGTGGTTGCCGACTGTCGGCTCAGTCGAAGTCGAGGCTGAGCTTGCGCAGCAGACCGGCGAGGCGTTCCTGCTCCGGTGCGCTGAGGGCGCCGAGCAGTTCGGCCTCGGCGTCGACGAGGCGGGTGATCGCGGCATCCACCCGGCTGAGACCGGCCGGCGTCATCACGACCAGGATGCCGCGTCCGTCGTTCGGGTCGGTGCGGCGTTGCACGAGCTCCCGCGTGACGAGGCGGTCGATGCGGTTCGTCATCGTGCCGCTGGAGACGAGGGTCTGCTGCAGCAACTGCTTGGGGGAGAGCTGGAACGGGCTGCCCGCGCGGCGGAGCGCCGAGAGCACGTCGAACTCCGAGGACTCGAGCTCCGAGAGGGCGAAGGCGGTGCGCCGGGCCCGGTCGAGGTGCTTGGCCAGCCGGCCGACGCGGGAGAGCACCTGCAGCGGCGCGAAATCCAGGTCGGGGCGCTCGCGCAGCCACGCATCGACGATGCGGTCGACTTCATCACTCGTGGGCATTCTCCTATTATCGGGGGCGGATGCCGGGCGCCCGACGCACGGAGACGCGAAACGGCTGTGCCGCGACGTCAAAAAGCGAAGGCTCGATCTGGCAGACTGGAGGGCGCGCGGAATCCGATTCTGCGCATTCCGCCGTGGTGTAATGGCAGCACGACAGCCTTTGGAGCTGTTAGGTCTAGGTTCGAGTCCTGGCGGCGGAGCACTCACGTTTGAGAGAGAGGGTCGCCTTCATGACCGATCAGAAGCTGGCCATCGTCGTCCTCGCTGCAGGGCAGGGCACCCGCATGAAGTCGTCGCTCCCGAAGCTGCTGCACCCCATCGCCGGCATGCCGCTGGTCAGCCACGTGCTCGCCACCGCCGCCGCGCTCGATGCGCAGAGCGTCGTGACCGTCGTCCGCTACGAGCGTGACCGGGTCGTCGAGGTCGTCTCCGCACAACTGCCGGAGAGCATCATCGTCGACCAGGACGAGATCCCCGGCACCGGCCGCGCCGTCGAGCAGGCCATGACGGCTCTCCCGGATGACTTCGACGGCGATGTGCTCGTCGTTCCGCTGCTCGACGCCGAGACGCTCGCACAGTTCGTCGCCGCCCACCGCGCCAGCGCGGCATCCGCCACGGTCATGTCGGCCGTCTACGACGACGCGACCGGTTACGGGCGCATCGTCCGCGGCGAATCGGGCGCATTCGACGGCATCGTCGAGCAGAAAGATGCCACGCAGGAGCAGCTCGCCATCGGCGAGGGCAACGCCGGCATCTACGTGTTCTCCGCCGCCGCGCTGCGCGAGCAGCTCGGCAAGCTGACCACCGACAACGCCCAGGGCGAGAAGTACCTGACCGACGTCATCGGCCTGCTGCGCGCCGCGGGCTCCGACGTCAGCGCGGTTCCGGTCGCGGAGGCGTGGCTCGTCGCCGGCGTCAACGATCGCGCCCAGCTCGCCGAAGCGGGACTGCGCCTGAACGCGCTCATCGTGCGCGGCTGGCAGCTGGCCGGCGTCACCATCCAAGACCCGGCAAGCACCTGGATCGACCTCAAGGCGAAGCTCGCCCCCGACGTCACCGTGCTGCCGGGCACGCAGATCCTCGGCGCGACCGTCGTCGAGACCGGGGCCATCATCGGCCCGGACACGACCCTGCGCGACTGCGAGATCGGTGAGGGCGCAGAGGTGCGCCGCAGCGATGCAACGCTCGCGGTCGTCGGTGCCGCGGCAACCGTCGGCCCCTTCGCCTTCCTGCGCCCCGGCACGATCCTCGGCGCCGACGGCAAGATCGGCGCGTTCGTCGAGACGAAGAACGCGAAGATCGGCACGGGCAGCAAGGTTCCGCACCTCAGCTACGTCGGCGATGCGACGATCGGCGAGCAGAGCAACATCGGTGCCGGATCGATCTTCGCCAATTACGACGGCGTCAACAAGCACTCCTCGCAGATCGGGTCGCATGTGCGCACCGGGTCGCACGGGGTCTTCGTCGCGCCGATTACAATTGGTGACGGAGCGTACACGGGTGCCGGAACTGTCGTTCGCAAGAACGTGCCGGCCGGTGCCCTGGCCATCAACGTCGCCCCGCAGCGCAACATGGACGGTTGGGTTCACGCCAACCGGGCAGGCAGCGCTGCGGATGACGCGGCACAGGCGGCATCCGCCTAACACCACGCACCACCGCAACACAGCAGCACAGCACCGCCGCAGCACCCAACACAACAAAATCGACGGCCCGCCGTCGGGGAGAGCGAGACCACACGTGTCCGGAATCAAGTCCAGCGGAGAAAAGCGCCTCGTTCTTGTGTCGGGGCGCGCGCACCCGCAGCTTGCACTCGACATCGCGTCTGAGCTCGGTTCCGAGCTGGTGCCGACGGATGCCAGGACCTTCGCCAACGGCGAGCTCTACACCCGCTACGACGAGAGTGTGCGCGGCTGCGACGCCTTCGTGATCCAGTCGCACACGGCTCCGATCAACGAGTGGCTGATGGAACAGCTCATCATGGTCGACGCGCTCAAGCGTGCATCGGCCAAGCGCATCACCGTCGTCGCCCCGTTCTATCCCTACGCCCGCCAAGACAAGAAGGGCCGCGGCCGCGAGCCGATCTCGGCCCGCCTGGTCGCCGATCTCTTCAAGGCCGCCGGTGCCGACCGCATCATGAGCGTCGACCTGCACGCCGCGCAGATCCAGGGCTTCTTCGACGGTCCCGTCGACCACCTCTTCGCCATGCCCGTGCTGCTCAAGCACTTCCAGCAGAAGCTCGACCCCTCGACTCTCACGGTCGTCTCCCCGGACATGGGCCGCGTGCGCGTTGCCGACATCTGGAGCGACAAGCTCGGTGCCCCGCTGGCCATCATCCACAAGCGTCGCGACCCACTGGTTCCCAACCAGGTCTCGGTGCACGAGATCATCGGCCCGGTCGAGGGTCGCGTCTGCCTGCTCGTCGATGACCTCATCGACACCGGCCGCACCATCGTCAAGGCCGCCGAGGCGCTCAAGGCCGCCGGCGCCATCGGCGTCGTCGTCGCCGCGACGCACGCCGTCTTCAGCGACCCGGCCACCCAGCTGCTGCAGAGCGACTTCATCGACGAGGTCGTCGTCACCGACACTCTGCCGTTGTCCGCCGAGAAGCAGTGGGACCGTCTCACGGTGCTGCCCATCGCGCCGATGCTGGCCCGCGCCATCCACGAGGTCTTCGAGGACGGATCCGTCACGAGCATGTTCGACGGCGCCGCCTGATAAAAAGGCGCTGCGCGCCTTTTTCTCAGCCGGCGAAAGGCGGCAGCCCCAGCTCAGGCAACCCCAGGAACCGTCACCGATGCTGGTGCGCCTCGGCCCCGTATGCCCGCGCCTGAGCAGAGTCTCGCGCCTTCCGTCAGCTCAACCGTGGCGCCCGCAGCCCACCTGTCTCGGAAAAGATCCGCGAGCGTACTGAGGGTGCCAGCGCCACAGTGTCGTTCGACCCGCAGGAGACTCTGAGACACCACTCGCAACAACTGAGTCAGCCGCACGTCTCAGGACTTCAGTCGCTGGCGCTCCTTCAGCCGACGTGGGGTGGGCACCGGCCCGGCTAAACTCGGCGCAGAGTCGTCCGCCCTGCAACCTTCGGAGCCTGCCATCGCTTTCCTCGCCCCCGACACCCGCGCGGCACTCGAGCTGCTGCTCTCACTCGACACGGCACCGGATGCCGGGGCGCCGTCATCCGATGCCGCAACCACCGCGCTCGACCGCCTCGCGGCCATGCGCGGCCTGCTCGCCGCGCTCGAGGCGGAGCCCGCAACGCTCGCCGCCGTCCGCGCGGCCGTCGCATCCGGTGTGAGCTGGGACCGGCTGGGGGAGGCCGCCGGGCTCAGCCCCGCCGCCGCGAAGGCGCGGTGGCAGGGCAGCGACGAAGAGATCGCCACCAGGC
>CAZZNX010000153.1:0-1129 GCA_964655795.1 uncultured Leifsonia sp.
ACTCGGAGGCGGGCCGGTGCAGCTCTCCCTGGTCGCGACGATGAGTGGGATCGGCCTCGTCGCCGTCGTGCTGATCGGCGGAGTCGTCGCCGACCGTGTCCACCAGAAGTACACGCTGCTCGTCGTCGAGGCGGCGAAGATCGTCGTGATCGGCGCTGTCGCGGCCCTCGCCGTCGCCGGCACGCTCGAACTCTGGCATCTGGCGATCGCCGCGCTCATCATCGGCATCGGAGAGGGCTTCTTCTACCCGGCGTACAGCGCCATGCTCCCGTCGATCCTGCCCGGCGACGATCTCCTGGCGGCGAATGGCTTCGAGGGCATGCTGCGCCCGGCCGCGTTGCAGGCTGCCGGCCCTGCCCTGGCCAGCGCCGCGGTCGCTCTGGCATCTCCGGCCCTCGCGTTCGTGATCGTCGGCATCCTGCAGCTCTTCGCCGTCGGCGCGCTCATTGCCCTGCGCACCGTACCGCTGCGCCGTGACCTCTCGCACGAGACCCGGCACCCGGTGCGCGCCGCCATCGGCGACCTCGCCGAGGGCTTCCGTTACATGTTCACGACGCCGTGGCTGCTGGCGACGCTGCTGTTCGCGCTGGCGTTCATCCTCGTCGTCATCGGACCCATCGACGTGCTCGCGCCGTTCGCTGTCAAGGATGCGGCCGGGGGAGGGCCGGCCGAGTATGCATTCGTGCTCGCCGCGTTCGGCGTGGGAAGCGTGCTCGGCTCGCTGCTGATCTCGTCGATGCGGATGCCGCGGCGCTACCTCACGGTGATGAACCTGGCGTGGGGGCTCGGCTGTCTGCCGCTTGTCGTGATCGGTTACACCAGCCACGTCTGGGTGATGGCGGTCGCGGTGTTCATCGTCGGCTTCTTCTTCTCGCTCGGCGGCGTCATCTGGGGAACGCTGCTGCAGCGCCGTGTGCCACCGCACATGCTCGGGCGGGTCTCGAGCCTCGACTTCTTCGTGTCCCTCGCGCTCATGCCGATCTCGATGGCGCTGGCCGGCCCGGTCGGCGAGTCGATCGGGCTCGGGCCGACATTCCTGATCGCCGGAGTGCTGCCGGCCGTCTTCGCCGCGATCGCGATCCTCTGGGCCCGGATGCCGCAGGACGAGATCGCGAATCCGCTCAGCAGC
>CAZZNX010000153.1:1152-6704 GCA_964655795.1 uncultured Leifsonia sp.
GTGCCCGATGTCGCGCCGTGGCTTCCAGGGCCCCGCCTCGATGAGCGGGGCCTGGAAGACGCCTAGGCGTTGCGGCTAGGCCGGGCTTTCCGCAGCTCTGGCGCTCACGAATGCCGCGACGGCCTTCTCGATGTCGTCGTGGCTGTGTGCTGCGCTCAACTGCACCCGGATCCGCGCCGTTCCCTGCGGAACGACGGGGTAGCTGAACGCGATCACGTACACGCCGTCGCCCAGCATGTGGTCCGCGATCCTGGCGGCCAACGCGGCGTCGCCGAACATGACGGGAACGATCGGGTGCTCGCCCGGGATCAGATCGAAGCCCTCCTCCGTCATCCGCGCGCGGAAGTGGGCCGCGTTCTCGCGCAGTCGCTCCCTGTCGTCCCCGCTGCCGGCGATGAGGTCGAGCGCGGCCAGCGTGCCGGCCACGACGGCCGGTGCCACCGTGTTCGAGAACAGATACGGCCGCGCGCGCTGGCGCAGCAGCGCGACGAGCTCGGCGTGGGCCGCGACGTAGCCACCGGACGCCCCGCCGAGGGCCTTGCCGAACGTGCCCGTGTAGATGTCGACCCGATCGGAGACTCCGGCCAGCTCCGGGGTGCCGCGGCCGTGCTCTCCGACGAAGCCGACCGCGTGCGAGTCATCGACCATCACGAGGGCGTCGTAGCGCTCCGCGAGATCGCAGATCTCGGCCAGCGGAGCCAGCGAGCCGTCCATGGAGAACACGCCGTCGGTCACGATGACGCGCGTCCTGGCATCCGCGGCAACGATCAGCTGCGCCTCGAGCTCGACCATGTCGCGGTTGGCGTAGCGCAGCCGCCTGGCCTTGCAGAGACGGATGCCGTCGATGATCGACGCGTGGTTCAGTGCGTCGGAGATGATGGCGTCTTCCGCGCCGAAGAGGCCCTCGAAGACTCCGCCGTTCGCGTCGAAGCAGCTCGAGAACAGGATTGTGTCGTCGGTGCCGAGGAACTCCGAGACGCGCCGTTCCAGCTCGATGTGCAGATCCTGGGTTCCGCAGATGAAGCGAACGCTCGCCAGGCCGAAGCCCCAGTCGTCCATCGCGGACTTCGCCGCTCCGATGATGTCGGGGTGATCGGCGAGACCCAGATAGTTGTTGGCGCAGAAGTTGAGCACATCGCCGCCGTTGGCCGTGATGTGCGCGGACTGCGCCGAGCTGATGCGGCGCTCGTGCTTGTAGAGGCCGGCCGCGGTGATCTCATCCAGGCTCTGCTGAGCCCGCTGTTGCATGGTTCCGTACATCTCAGACCTCACTCCAATCGAGCACGACTTTGCCGCCGTGTGCCTCACGTGCCGCAGCGAAGCCGGCCTCCCACTCCCGTGCGGGGAACCGGTCGGTGATCACAGCCGACAGGGAGTCGCGTAGCTCGCTGCTCGACTGCAGCATCGCGCTCATCGCATTCCACGACTCGTACATCTCGCGGCCGTAGATGCCCTTGATCGTGAGCATGTGCGTCACGACCTTGGCCCAGTCGACATCGATCGGGGCGCTCGGCAGGCCGAGCATCGCCACGCGCCCGCCGTGGTTGAGGTTCTCGATCATCTCGGGCAGTGCGCCGGGGTGGCCGCTCATCTCGAAGCCGACATCGAATCCCTCACGCATTCCGAGTTCGCGCTGTGCCTCGACGATCCGTCGCTCCGCGACGTTCACGGTGAGGTCGGCGCCCATCTGCCTGGCCAGTTCGAGGCGGGGCTCCGAGACGTCGGTGACGACGATGTAGCGGGCGCCGATGTGGCGTGCGACGGCTGCCGACATGAGCCCGATGGGGCCGGCGCCGGTGATCAGCACGTCTTCGCCGACGAGCGGGAAGCTGAGCGCCGTGTGCACGGCGTTGCCGAACGGGTCGAAGATCGCGGCGACATCGGGGGAGACGTCATCCGTGTGCACCCAGACGTTGCTCTCCGGAATCACCACGTATTCGGCGAATGCGCCGTCGCGGTTCACGCCGACACTCACGGTGCGGATGCACATCTGCCTGCGCCCTGCACGACAGTTGCGACAGGTGCCACACACGATGTGGCCCTCGCCGGAGACGCGCGCGCCCACGCGAACGTCGCGCACCTCGCGGCCGATTTCCACGACCTCGCCGTAGAACTCGTGCCCGGGGATGATCGGCGGCTTGATGGTGCTCGCCGCCCAGGCATCCCAGCTCTCGATGTGCAGATCGGTTCCGCAGATGCCGGTTCGCAGCACGCGGATTTTTACTTCATGGTCGCCCGGTGTCGGTTCCGGCCGGTCGGCCAGTTCCAGTCCGGGAGCGCCGTGTGGCTTGAATAGTGCCAGCACAGATACGCCTCTCGCTCGTCGATGAACGCGA
This sequence comes from uncultured Leifsonia sp., assembly GCA_964655795.1. Lineage (GTDB taxonomy): Bacteria > Actinomycetota > Actinomycetes > Actinomycetales > Microbacteriaceae > Microterricola. The sequence goes on from CAZZNX010000153.1 coordinate 3,489, forward strand.
CGGCGGGTATGCCGCCGATGGTTATTACAGAGGCGATGTTACCCCGGGCGCCCGGTGGCGATCAGTCCGTTACGACGGCGTCGCTCAGCGTGTGTGCCTGCACCGCCTCGAGGTGCGCCTTGTGCGAAATCTTGTCGATCCAGGCCAGTGCCATCGCCGAGAGGATGAACACGCAGTGGATGACCACCTGCCAGAGCACTCCCTCCCAGGTGTAGCCGCCGTCGTAATTCCTGGCGCCCATGTCGCCGACCGCGATGAAGGTCTTGAGCAGGTGGATCGAGGAGATGCCGATGATCGCCATGGCCAGCTTGACCTTGAGCACATTGGCGTTGACGTGGCTCAGCCACTCCGGCTGGTCGGGGTGGCCGTCGAGGTTGATCTTCGAGACGAAGGTCTCGTAGCCGCCGATGATGACCATGATCAGCAGGTTCGCGATCATGACGACGTCGATGAGGCCGAGCACGAGCAGCATGACGCCGGTCTCGGTCAGGGTCTCGAGGTGGGTGATGAGGTGCCAGAGCTCGCGCATGAAGAGCACGACGTAGACACCCTGGGCGACGATCAGCCCGAGGTAGAGGGGCGCCTGCAGCCAGCGGCTGAAGAAGATCGTGTAGCCGAGAGCTGCCGACGCTGGGCTCTTGCGGAATTGACGGGTCGGCGGCGTGACGAGGCTCACTCAGGCTCCAGGCTCTGTGACGGACGGGAAGGGATGCGTGCGCCGATGCACAGGGGAATTCTAGAGGTAACGGATGCCGGCGAAGCTGTGTGTCGAGCCACGAGGGTGCCGTGGTTGCGGTGGCATCCGCTAGACTCGGCAACGCGAAGGGGAGTATCCCACCGGGCAGGAATGCCCATTTCGAGTCCGTCAATACGAGCACCGCGGTCGGTGCTCCGGGTTCGAGGCGCGAGGAGCCGGCCTGGCCGGATCATCGTGGGGGAGAGACTTTCGAGTTTCGTGCTACCCACCGCAAGGCGAAGCACTTCCTCCGAAAGGTCCCCGTGCAACTCGAGCTGCCCATCGCATTCGAAATCGGATCACTCGTCGTTCTGACGTTGATCCTCGTCGCCGATCTCCTGATCGTCTTCAAACGCCCCCACGTGCCCTCCATGAAGGAGGCATCGCTCTGGGTGGGCTTCTACGTCTTCCTGGCCTTGGTCTTCGCCGGACTCATGCTGCTCTTCGCGGGCGGCGAGTACGCGGGCCAGTTCCTGGCCGGTTGGCTCACCGAGTACAGCCTGTCGATCGACAACCTCTTCGTCTTCGTGATCATCATGGCCCGCTTCAGCGTGCCGCGGAAGTACCAGCAAGAGGTGCTGATGGTCGGCATCATCATCGCCCTCGTGCTGCGCGGAATCTTCATTCTGCTCGGCGCCCAGCTCATCGAGAGCTTCAGCTGGGTCTTCTACATCTTCGGTGCCTTCCTGCTTTACACGGCGATCAAGCAGGCCTTCGGCAAGGAAGAAGAGGGCGACGGCGAGAACGGCCTCATCCGTTGGCTGCGCCGCCGCGTGCAGATCAGCGACGACTACGACGGTGCCAAGGTGCGCACCGTCATCGATGGCCGCAAGGTGCTCACCCCGATGATCATCGTCTTCATCGCGATCGGAACAACAGACCTGATCTTCGCGCTCGACTCGATCCCCGCGATCTTCGGCATCACGCAGAGTCCATTCATCGTGTTCACCGCGAACGTCTTCGCGCTGATGGGTCTGCGCCAGCTCTACTTCCTGCTCGGCGGTCTGCTTGAACGTCTCGAGTACCTCAAGTACGGCATCGCGTTCATCCTGTTCTTCATCGGTGTGAAGCTCGTCTTCCACGCAATGCACACCAACGAGCTGCCGTTCATCAACGGCGGCGAGGGTATCGAGTGGGCTCCGGAGATCGACACCTGGACGTCACTCGCGGTGATCATCGCGTCGATGGCGGTCGCGACGATCGCGAGCCTGATCAAGGCGCGTGCCGATGCGAAGAAGCGTGGTCACACGCTGCTCGAAGAGGTTCCGCACTTCACCGAGGACTAATCGGGACCGGCCTCGGCCGGACCACGCACAGAGGGCGACGCGCACATGCGCGTCGCCCTCTGTGCGTCCAGACCCGCATCGGGTCGCCCGGGTCTCGATACGGCCGTGGACGGCCTACTCGACCAGCGTGGATCCGGGCTGCAGTGTCGTCGGATCCGCTCGGGGCTTCGCGGGCGTCGCTGCTCCTTCGTCGCTGCGCTGCTCGCTCGAGCCGACGTGCACACCCCACGCTGGCTTGAGGGAGCAGCCGAGGAACGAGGCCGCCCCCGAAGCCCTGAGCGTGTGACGGGGTCGGGTCGCCCGGGTCTCGATACGGCCGCGGGCGGCCTACTCGACCAGCAAGGCGGAGTGCTCGAGCAAATCGGCTTGTTGGGTGCGGGACTTGGTGGACCTTCGCCACGGGGTGTCGGCGTCGGAGCGCCCGCCGCGGAGCCAGGGCGGCGGTTTCACATGCGGGACACCGTTGACCATCCGGATCTGCCATCCGCTGGTCTCAATGCTGTGGTGGTGGAACCAACACAACAGCACACCGTTGCACGTCTCCGTCTCGCCACCACTCTGGTGCTCCTTGACGTGGTGAATCTCGCTCCACGCTGCCGGGATCGAGCAGCCAGGGATGATGCAGCCACCATCCCGGAGGCTGATCGCCCGGCGCTGCGTGGCGTTGAAGAGACGATCATTGCTCCCGATGGCGTTGATGGTCCCATCCGGGCCAATCACCACGTGCTGCTGCCCGCCGGCACAGATGAACTGCTCCACCGCCCGCATCGAGATCGGCGCCTCGCAACCCTCGATGAAACCGGACCCGGTGCCGCTGTCGAGGTCGGCCTGCCGGACCGAGACCAGCACCGTCGGTGCCGCCCCGCCAATCGTGGGGCTGTCCGCAGACCGGGCGGCCCCATCGATCAGGCACGCGAACACGTCATGCCGGGCCTGCGCGGTCGCCCGCGGGTCTTTCGGCGCGTCCGGGTCGGGGTTCTCAAACGTGGGTTTGCTGCGCGGGTTCAGGTATGCGTTCAGGAGGGTCTCGAACTTCGCGTCAATCTCGGGCAGCAGGGTCATTCTCCGGTGCACGACGCCGTCCCGGGTGACACCGGCGCTGATCCCGCGCGCTTGCATGGCGCGTTCTTCGGCCGGGACGCTGCCGTCCTCGTCGAGCACGGTCTCCCAGACCCGGGCTTGGCCGCGGATCTC
>CAZZNX010000154.1:0-6688 GCA_964655795.1 uncultured Leifsonia sp.
GGGCTCTCGGCGCACTGGCCAGTGTTCGCCGACGCCGACGCAGGCGATGCGGCATCCGGCGCGCCGACCGCCCTCCGTGACCTCAGCCTCACGATCGATCCGGGCGAGCGCGTGCTCGTGCGCGGCGAGAGCGGGGCGGGCAAGACGACCCTGGCGAATGTGCTCGTGCGTTTCATCGACTACGAGGGCAGCTTCACCCTCGGCGGCCGCGAGGCCAGCACCATGGCGCCGTCGGAGCTGCGCCGCACCGTCGGGCTCTGCGAGCAACAGCCGTGGATCTTCGACTCCACGCTGCGGCAGAACCTCTTGTTCGCCAGTGAGGCGTCGAGCGATGCCGAGCTCGTGGCCGTGCTGGAACGCGTCGGCCTCGGCGAGTGGGCCGCGAGCCGTGGCGGTCTCGACGCCGAGCTGGGGGAGCGCGGCGCGCTGGTCTCCGGTGGGCAGGCCCAACGCATCGCGCTGGCACGCGCGCTGCTGGCCGACTTCTCCGTGCTCGTCGTCGATGAGCCGACCGCGAATGTGGATGCCACGCAGGCCGCCGCGCTCATGCGCGACATCCTGGCGGCGACGGCCCCGGGGCGAGGCGGCGTTCCGCGCACCGTCATCCTCATCTCGCACGACACCGTGCCCAGCGAGCTGATCGACCGCGAACTCGTGCTGCAGGGCGGCCGCCTGCTCGGCGCCGCATAGCGCCGTCCCGCGCCGGGCACGCCGTAGGCTGGGTGGGTGATGCGCCCGAACTCCCCGATTGTGTTGCGTGCCGAGCTGGCGGAGTGGGTGGAGCCGGCCGCCGCCTTCGCCGCGCTCCACGGTGATTCCGCGCACGCCTTCTGGCTCGATTGCGGCCCGGATGCCGTGGCCGGCATCAGCTACATGGGCGCGCCGCTGCCGGGCTCCCGCGTGGTGACGGCCTCAGTCCCGACGGACACCGTCGAGGTGCGCCGCGCCGACACCGGCGGACACCCCGAGGTGGTGCCCGGCACGATCTTCGACTTCCTGCGGAGCGCGCTGCCCGCGACCGAGCGGCAGGCCGGCCCTGCCGGCGAGCCGGCACGCTTCGAACTCGGCTGGGTGGGCTGGCTCGGCTACGAACTCGGCGCGCAGACCGTCGGAACGCCGACGCACGCGTCCCCGACCCCGGATGCCGCGCTGCTCGAAATCGACCGGGCGCTCGCCTTCGACCATGCGGCCCGCACCGTGACGCTGCTGCTGCGCGGTGAGGCCGCTGACGATGCCGGCGCCAACGCCGCCGATACCGGCTCTGCCGCGCTGCTGCAGTGGCGCAGCGAGATCGAGCGCGCACTGGCGGCCGCGGCATCCACACCCGGCCCCGCGCCGAGCGAAGCCGCTGCGCCGGCAGCGCGCTGGCGCCACGGCCCGGAGCGCTACGCCCAGCTGATAGCCGACTGTCAGGCGGCGATCCACCGTGGCGACGCCTACCAGCTCTGCCTCACCAACGAGATCAGCGTCGACGTGCACCCCGATCCGCTCGTGACCTACCTGGCGTTGCGCGCATCGAGCCCGACCCACCACGGCGGCCTGCTGCGTTTCGGCGAGATCTCGCTGCTGAGCGCGAGCCCCGAGCAGTTCCTCGCGGTCACCGCCGGCGGGCACGTGACGACCAAGCCGATCAAGGGCACGAGGAAGCGAGCGAGCGGGCTCGCCCGCGATCTGGAGCTTCGTGCGGAGCTCGAGTCGAGCGAGAAGGAACGCGCCGAGAACCTGATGATCGTCGACCTCATGCGGAACGACATCGGCAAGATCGCCCGGCTCGGCTCCGTCGGCGTCAGCAAGCTCCTCACCGTGGAGAGCTACGCGCACGTGCACCAGCTGGTCAGCACGATCGAGGCCGAGCTGGCCGACGGCCTCAGCGGGATCGACGCCGTCGAGGCGAGCTTCCCGGCCGGGTCGATGACGGGCGCACCCAAGATCAGCGCGATGCGCATCCTCGACGGTCTCGAGGCCGGCCCACGCGGCATCTACTCCGGTGCCTTCGGCTACGTCGGGCTCGACGGCGCCGTCGACCTGGCCATGGTCATCCGCTCGATCGTGCTGGATGCCGCGGGCGCCCGCATCGGCACCGGCGGCGGCATCACGGCGCTCTCGGTCGCCGCCGAGGAGATCGAGGAGACCCAGATCAAGGCGCGTGCCCTGCTCGCCGTGCTCGGCGTGGCTACTCCAGCTGGCTGAACGCCTCCGCCTTGCGGATCTGCCCGGCGACGAGGATCGTGTCGTCCGCCTTGAGCACCGTCTCCGGCGAAGCGTACGTCCACGGCTGGCCGACGCTCTTCACCGCGGTGACGGTGACGCCGAAGCGGGCTCGGATGCGGGCCTCACTGAGCGGGATTCCGATGATGCCCGCCTGCGGCGTGGTCTTCACCAGGGCGAAATCGTCGCTGATCTCGATGTAGTCCTGCATGCTGCTGCGCACCAGGTGGGCGACGCGCTTGCCCATGTCCTTCTCCGGGTAGATCACGTGCTGCACACCGAGCTGTTCCAGGATCGTGCCGTGGGCGTCGCTGACGGCCTTGGCCCAGATCTGCGTGATGCCGAAGCGGAGCAGGAGCGACGCGGTGAGAATGCTCGCCTCGATGTCGCTGCCGATCGCGATGACCACGCGATCGAACTCGGGCACCGAGAGCTGCCGTAGCGTCTCCTCGTTGGTGGCATCTGCCCTGACCACGTGCGTGAGCTTGCCGTTCAGGCTCTGCACGATGGGCTCGTCGCCGTCGATGCCGAGCACCTCGGTGCCGCTCGCCATGAGTTCCAGCGCGAGCGACTGCCCGAAACGGCCGAGGCCGATCACGGCGACGGAGTCGGCGCTGGCGACACCGGCGGGGTCGGTTCCGCCGAAGAGCTTGAACTTAGCCAATGATGGGCCTTTCTTTCGGGAATTCATACGAGAGTCGGCGCGACTTGAGCGCGAGCGCCGACGCGAAGGTGATCGGGCCGAGTCGCCCGATGAACATCAGTGCGATCAGGACGAGCTGACCGGCCGCCGGGAGATCGGCGGTGATGCCGGTGGAGAGCCCGACGGTGGCGAACGCCGACACGACCTCGAAGAGCAACACGTCGAGGCTGAAATCGGTGAGGACCATCAGGAGCGTGGTGCCGACGGCGACCAGTGCAACGGCGAAGAGCACGACGGCGATCGCCTGGCGGTGCACGGCCCTGGACAGTCGCTTGCCGAAGACATTGACCGCGGTCTCGCCGCGCACCTCGGCGAGGATCACGAAGAACAGCACGGCGAAGGTGGTGATCTTGATGCCGCCGGCCGTGCCGGCTGGTCCGCCGCCGATGAACATCAGGGCGTCCATGCCGAGCCAGGTGGCGCTGTCCATTGCGCCGATGTCGATGCTGTTGAAGCCGGCCGTTCGGGTCTGCACGGATTGGAAGAATCCGGCGAGGATCCTGCTGGGCCAGTCGAGGGCGCCGAGCGTGCGTGGGTTGTTCCACTCCATCACGGTGATGAATACCGTGCCGATGACCAGCAGCAGCACGGTGCCCCAGAGCACCAGCCGGGTGTTCATGGTCCAGAGCAGCGGGTTGTTGATGTGCTTGCGCAGTTGCACGATCACGGGGAAGCCGAGCCCGCCGAGGATGATCGCGATGCAGATCGGGAGCGAGATCAGGGGATCGGCGACGTACTGCATCATGCTGTCGCTGAACAGCGCGAATCCGGCGTTGTTGAACGAGGAGATCGCGTGGAACACGCCGAGCCAGAGTGCTTCGCCGACGGGTTTGCCGTAGCCGAGTGCGAATTGTGCGGTGAGCACCAGCGCGACGGCGCCCTCGATCGCGAGAGACATCTTCAGCACGCCGAGCACGAGCGCGCGCGTGTCGTGGAGGCCGAGCCCCTTCGACTCGGTGAGTGCTGTGAGCTTGGAGCGAAGAGAGAGACGCCGCGCCACGGCAAGGCTCACCAGCGACGCGAAGGTCATGACGCCGAAGCCGCCGATCTGGATGAGGGCGAGTATGATGGCCTGCCCGAACCCCGTCCAGTAGGTCGCGGTGTCGACCGTCGCCAGACCCGTCACGCACAGCGCTGACGTCGCGGTGAACAACGCCTCCATGAAGGAGGCTCCGCCTGGTCCGGCCTTCGCGATGGGAAGCATCAGCAGGCCGGTGCCGACGAGGGTGACCGCCGCGAACCCCAGGAACACGATCTGCGCCGGATGCAGACGATGGGCGCGCGCGGCCGGGGCATCCGGGTTGGGGCGGGAACGAAGCTGCACCCGCCCGACACTACGGCAGCAGGGGAGAGCTCCGCCATCCGCACGGCGTCGCGGGCATACTGGGCAGGTGAAGAGAGCGGTGAGCGGCCATGCACGACCATGACGACGCGGGAGATCACGCGGTGGACGACCGCGCCCACCGGCTGCGGCGGATGCGGGGCAGGAACCCGCTCGAGGTGCATCGCGCGTCGACCCCGCTCGAGTTGCTCTTCGATCTGACCTTCGTCGTGGCGTTCGGTGTTGCGGGCAATGAGTTCGCCCACCTCGTCGCCGAGGGCCACATCGCGAGCGGACTCGCCGGTTTCGGCTTCGCGATGTTCGCCATCGTGTGGGCGTGGATCAACTTCTCCTGGTTCGCATCGGCCTACGACACAGACGACTGGCTCTACCGGGTGACGACGATGGTGCAGATGGTCGGCGTCATCATCCTCGCGCTCGGCCTTCCGCAGATGTTCGACTCGATCGACCACGGCGGAGAACTCAACAACACGGTCATGGTCTTCGGCTACATCGTGATGCGCGTCGCCATGGTCGCCCAGTGGGCGCGCGCCGCGATCGAAGACCCGGCCCATCGTGCCGCGGCGATCAGCTACATCGTCACCCTCGTCGTCGCGCAGATCGGCTGGATCGCGGTGCTCCTCGCGCCCCTCGACGCCAGCCAGACCTTCGTCTTCGGCAGCGCCCTCGTGGTGATCGAGATGAGCGGCCCCGTGCTCGCCGAACGGCTGAAGGGCGGAACGCCGTGGCACGTCCACCACATCGTCGAGCGCTACGGCCTGCTCGTGATCATCACCCTCGGCGAGGGCGTCATCGGCACCGTGGCATCGATCTCTGCCGTCGTCGACCACCAGGGGTGGAGCACGGATGCCGTCCTCGTCGCCGTCGCGGGGGTCGGGCTGACGTTCGGGCTGTGGTGGATGTACTACATCATGCCGTCGGCGGAGATCCTCAGCATCGCGCGTGGCCGCTCCTTCGTGTGGGGCTACGGACACCTCGTCGTCTTCGCGGCGCTGGCGGCGGTCGGCGCTGGACTCCACGTCGCCGCGTACTTCATCGAGGGGGAGTCCGTGATCGGAGCGGTCGGAACGGTGCTCGCCCTCGCGTTGCCCGTCGGCATCTACACGCTCAGCGTCTACGTGCTGTACCGATTCCTCGTCCGGGTGACCGACTGGCTGCACCTGCTCCTGCTGCTCGGAACACTGGGCATCCTCGCGATAGCGCTCGCGATGGCATCCGCAGGGGTGCCGATGAGTTGGTGCCTGCTCGTGGTGATGTTCGCTCCGCTCATCACCGTCATCGGGTACGAGAGCATCGGCCACCGGCACCAGAGCGAAGCATTGCGCATCGAGAAGCAACGCGCGAAGTGGGTACGCTAGAGCTTTGGGCCGTGTGATCATCTGCGCACGCCCTCCAGAGCGCTGGCGCTCCAACACACCGCATCCGCAATTGAATGAGAGTCACGTGGCACACGAGCAGGATTCCGCGAGCAGCAGGCACGACGACGACGCCGAGGTCTACGACTTCGCCGCGCTTCAGAAGAAGTGGCTGCCCATTTGGGACGAGCTCAAGCCGTTCAGCACGAGCGACCCCGACGACACGCGCCCGCGCAAGTACGTGCTCGACATGTTCCCGTACCCCTCAGGCGATCTGCACATGGGCCACGCCGAGGTGTACGCGCTCGGCGACGTCGTTGCGCGCTACTGGCGCCAGCAGGGCTACAACGTCATGCACCCGATCGGCTGGGACAGCTTCGGTCTGCCCGCCGAGAACGCCGCCATCAAGCGCGGCATCGACCCGCGCGGTTGGACCTACGACAACATCGAGCAGCAGAAGCGCAGCATGCGCCTCTACGCCGCCAGCTTCGACTGGGAGCGCGAGCTGCACACCAGCGACCCCGAGTACTACAAGTGGAACCAGTGGCTCTTCCTCGAGCTGTACAAGAAGGGCCTCGCCTACCGCAAGGAGAGCTGGGTCAACTGGGACCCGGTGGACCAGACCGTTCTCGCCAACGAGCAGGTGCTCGCCGATGGCACATCGGAGCGCAGCGGCGCCGTGGTCGTCAAGAAGCGCCTGACGCAGTGGTACTTCAAGATCACCGACTACGCGGACCGGCTGCTGGACGACCTCGACCAGCTCGAGGGCCACTGGCCGTCGAAGGTGCTGCAGATGCAGCGCAACTGGATCGGTCGCTCCATCGGCGCCGACGTTGAATTCGAGATCGAGGGCCGCGAGGCGCGCGTCCCCGTGTTCACGACTCGCCCCGACACGCTCTGGGGTGCGACGTTCATGGTCGTCGCCCCGGATGCCGCCCTGGCGTCCGAGCTCGTCGAGGGGACCAGCCCGGAGGTGCAGCAGCGCTTCGCCGACTACCTCACCGAGGTCGGTCACAGCACCGAGATCGAGCGCCAGGCGACCGACCGTGAGAAGACCGGCGTCTTCCTCGAGCGCTACGC
>CAZZNX010000155.1:0-6585 GCA_964655795.1 uncultured Leifsonia sp.
CGCGAGCCGTCACGGCCACCGCGACCGGCATCCGAAGCGCCGTCGCGGGGAGCGCGCTCCTTGATCGGGGTCGGCTTGAGGCGGCCCTTGGACCCGGCGGGGATGTCGAGGTCCTCGAACAGGTGCGGCGAGGAGGAGTAGGTCTCGACGGGCTCGGGCTGGTTCATCTCGAGCGCGCGATTGATGAGCGCCCACTTGTGCAGGTCGTCCCAGTCCACGAACGTCACCGCGATGCCGGTCTTGCCTGCGCGGCCGGTGCGGCCGGCGCGGTGCAGGTAGGTGTCGTGGTCGTCGGGGACCGTGTGGTTGATCACGTGGGTCACGTCGTTCACGTCGATGCCGCGGGCCGCGACATCCGTGGCGATGAGGATGTCCTTCTTGCCGGCCTTGAACGCGGCCATGGCGCGCTCGCGCTGGTCCTGGTTCAGGTCGCCGTGCACGGCGGCGGCGTTGAAGCCGCGGTCGTTCAGCTCCTCGACCAGCTTGGCGGCCGCACGCTTGGTGCGGGTGAAGACGACGGTCTTGCCGCGGCCCTCTGCCTGCAGGATGCGGGCGACGACCTCGTCCTTGTCGAGCGAGTGCGCGCGGTAGACGACGTGCTTGATGTTCGCCTGCGTGAGCCCCTCGTTGGGGTCCGTCGCACGGATGTGGATCGGCTTGCTCATGAAGCGGCGGGCCAGGGCCACGATCGGGCCGGGCATCGTCGCCGAGAACAGCATGGTGTGGCGGTCGGCCGGGGTCTTGGCGAAGAGCTTCTCGATGTCGGCGAGGAAGCCGAGGTCGAGCATCTTGTCGGCCTCATCCAGCACCATCTCGCGCACCTTGCCGAGGTCGAGCAGACGCTGCGAAGCCAGGTCGAGCAGGCGGCCGGGGGTGCCGACGACGATCTGGGCGCCGGCCTTGATCTCCTCGATCTGTCCCTCATAGGCCTTGCCGCCGTAGATCGCGACGATGTTGGTCGCGCGGTTGGACGTCGCCAGCTCGAGGTCCTGCGCAACCTGCACGCAGAGCTCGCGGGTCGGCACGACGATGAGTGCCTGCACGCCGGGCTCCGGGTTCAGGCCGAGGCGCTGGATGAGCGGGAGGCCGAAACCGAACGTCTTGCCCGTTCCGGTCTTCGCCTGACCGATGATGTCCTGGCCGGTCAGTGCCAGCGGGATCGTCTGCTCCTGAATGGGGAACGGTTCGATGATGCCCTTCGAAGCGAGGGCGTCGACCATGTCTTGTTCAATGGTCAGATCTGAAAATGTAGTCACGTGTTAGGGCCTGTCAGTACTGCGTTCAAGAGGATGCGCCCTTGGTTGCTCAGGCGCACGACCGCGGATCCATCGCCCGCGGGATGCCTCCAGCCTAGCGCGGCGTGTCTGGGTGGCCGCCTGACGCCGCGCTGGCCGAACGCATTCCGTTCGGCGGATGCCGTGGCTCAACGCTTCGCGTAGTCGCCGAAGCCCTGCCAATCCACGAACACACAGGGCTCGTCCCCGAGAATCCAGGCGTCGTGCCCCGGCGCCATCGTGGCGAAGTCTCCCGGGCCGTACTCCATCTCCTCGCCGTCATCCATGACGACCTTCATGCGTCCGGAGACGAAGTAGCCGACATGGCTGGCCTGGCAGCTGTCTGTCTTCGCGATCGGCTTGACATGCTCCGACCATCGCCATCCGGGTTTGAAGGTGGCGCGTCCGACGGCGCCCTGATCGGTGTTCACGAGTTGCAGCTGGCCCGCATCGGCCTCGAACGGCCGCGTTTCATCGGGTGAGTCGAGACTCTTGCGAACGAGACTGGACATGATGACCTCCCTGATCGATTCGGTGATCGAAGGCAGCGAGGAGATGCGGGCTCACAGTCGAGGGGTTCGTCATTGTGCGTCCCGCCGTCAGCGAGCCCGCAACGGTCATGAGCGGCATCGGCCCAGCCGCTTCGAGCGCAGTCTACGCCGGGGCCTCCCGCCTGTCACCCGCATCGCCGGGGTGCTCGCGCGCCTGCTTCACGCACGCCCTAAGCTGAACTCGTGGTCTCATGGTTCTCTCGGAACAAGCTCCGTGTGGAGTTGCCGCGGCTCAAGCCCCGTGGTGAGTCTTCGGCGACCAAGATCGACTTCGCCGAGTACACGCCGCAGCTGTTGCCGTTCCTCGGTCAGGCCGCGGCGCTGCACCTCGAGGTGGCCGAGAATCTGGCGCGCGCGCTCGCCGTCGCCCCGAGCTTCGAGATCAAGCAGCGCATCAGCTATGCGACGGCGCAGGTGCTCGCGACGCAGCACACTCTGGTCGCCGAGATCCGCGCCCTCCATGCCGACCCCGACGAGCTCATGCGGCCATTCGCCGACGCGCTGGAGCGCTACCGCACCCTGGCGACCAGCTCCGACTGGCACGAGCTCCTGCTCACCTGCTACCTGAGCGGCGGCATGCTCGGCGACTTCTTCGAGCAGCTGGCCCGCGGCATCGGCGGCGACGTCGGCAAGCGGGTCGCCATCCTGTTGTCCAAGGACGCCGGGGCAGAGGATCTCGCCACCATGCTGCGCGCCTCGATCGGCGCCGACCCCGTGCTCGCGTCCAGCCTGGCGATGTGGGGGCGCCGTCTCGTCGGTGACACCCTCCTCGTCGCCCGCTCGGCCCTGGCCGATGTCGACTCGCCTGGCGCGCCGGTGCACCACGCGGCAGAGGCCAACATCGAACCCGTCTTCACCGAGCTCATTGCAGCGCACACCCGCCGCATGGACGGGCTCGGCCTCACCGCCTGACGGCCACGCCGCACGGCCGCATTCCAGAGAGGTCGTCATGACCACCGCATCAGTCTTCTCCAGCCGTCCGTGGCTCGGCTCCTACGCCCAAGGCGTTCCCGCCGACGTCGTCGTGCCGGAGGAGAGCCTCGTCGACATGATCGACGCGTCGGTGCGGGCGAACCGGGCATCCGTCGCCCTGGAGTTCTTCGGTGAGACGACGACGTACGCCGAGATGGCCGATCAGATCGCCAGGGCGGCGAACGGCCTGCGCAAGCTCGGGGTGCGCCACGGAGACCGGGTGGCCATCGTGCTGCCCAACTGCCCGCAGCACATCGTCGCGTTCTACGCCGTGCTGCGTCTCGGAGCGATCGTGGTCGAGCACAACCCGCTCTACACGCCGAGTGAGCTGCGCCACCAGTTCGAGGACCACGGCGCGACCGTGGCGATCGTCTGGGACAAGGTGCACGACACCGTCGTCGACTTCCCGGCCGACATGGGCGTCGAGCACATCATCGCCGTCGACCTCACCCGGGCGATGCCCCTGCTCAAACGGATCGCGCTGCGCCTGCCGATCAGCAAGGCGCGCGAGGCCAGGAGCGCCCTGACCGCGCAGCCGCGGGCCAAGAACGCGCTGCGCTGGGACGACCTGCTGGAGACGCGCCGCCTCAAGAAGTCGCACCCGCGCCCTGTCGCGGCCGACACCGCCGTGCTGCAGTACACGAGCGGCACGACGGGCAGTCCCAAGGGCGCGATCCTCAGTCACCGGAATCTGCGCGCCAACGCGCTGCAGGGCCAGGCCTGGGTGCCGGGCCTCCGCCAGGGCAACGAGGTGTTCTACGCGGTGCTGCCGATGTTCCACGCCTACGGGCTCACCCTCTGCCTCACCTTCGCGATGAGCATGGGGGCCAGGCTCGTGCTGTTCCCGAAGTTCGACGAGGGCCTGGTTCTGGATGCCGCGCGCAGCAGCCCGCCCACCTTCCTGCCCGCCGTGCCCCCGATCTATGAGCGACTGGCGAAGGCGGCGCAGAAGCGCAAGGTGAGCCTCGGCAGCATCCGCTTCGCCATCTCGGGCGCGATGAACCTGCCGCTCAGCACGGTCGAGAGCTGGGAGCGCTCGACGGGCGGGCAGCTGGTCGAGGGCTACGGCATGACGGAGAGCTCGCCGGTCGCCGCCGGCAACCCGTTCAGCCCCGCCCGGAGGGCCGGCACCGTCGGGGTGCCGTTCCCGAGCACAGAGATCCGCGTCGTCGATCCGGAGAACCCGCACATCGACAGGGGGGTCGGCGAGGAGGGCGAGCTGCTGTTGCGCGGCCCGCAGGTCTTCAGCGGGTACTGGAACCGGCCGGAGGAGACGCTCGCGGTGCTGCTGCCCGCGCCGGACGGCGGCGCCGCGTGGCTCCGCACCGGCGACATCGTCACGGTTTCAGCCGACGGCTTCATCACGATCGTCGACCGGATGAAGGAACTCATCATCACCGGCGGGTTCAACGTGGCGCCGAGCGAGGTCGAGGAGGCGCTGCTCTCGCACGAGTCCGTCGCCGATGCGGCCGTCGTCGGGCTGCCGGCGCCGGGCGGTGGAGAGGTCGTCACGGCCGCCGTCGTGCTCGTGTCCGGTGCGACGCTCGACGTCGCCTCGCTCCGCGAGCACTGCCGCGGCAGGCTCAGCGCCTACAAGGTGCCGCGCCAGATCGTGGCGGTCGACGAGCTGCCGCGCTCACTGATCGGCAAGGTGCTGCGCCGCCAGGTGCGCGAGCAGCTCACCGCGCGTTAGGCCCGCCGCCCTCGCCGTACGGAGGCGAAAGCACGATCGGGAGGACGAAACTCGAGGTTTCGTCCTCCCGATCGTGCGAAGTCCTCCGGAGCGGCGACTAGGCTGCTGCGCCCGCGCTGAGCTGGGCGAGCATGCGCTCATCGGATGCCGCGCGGGCACGCCCGATCAGAAGCGCTGCGACGACCGAGACGGCCGCTGCCGCTGCGAGCGTGATCAACCAGATCCAGCCGCTGTCCCACTTCATGCCGAGCCAGGTCAGAGCGACCCAGACGACCGCGGCAACGGCCGTTCCGACGGCGGGCACGAGTGCGACGCCGTATTCGTCCCGGTTCGGCAGCGCGTAGCGGGCCGCGAGTCCGAAGATCGCACCGCCCAGCGCGACGAAGAGCAGCTCCATCGTTAGCCCACGAATCCGATGCGACGGCTCTCTTCTGTGCCGATCTCGATGTAGGCGAAGGTCGCGGCGGGAACGATGTAGGTGTTTCCCTTGTCGTCGCCGAGCTTCAGGTACCCCACCTCGCCGGCGAGCACGGCGGCTACGGCCTTCTCAATCTCTGCGACCGGCTGAGAGGTCTCGAAGCCGATCTCACGGGGAGAGTTCTGAATGCCAATGCGAATGTCCACCGAATGCGCCTTTCCTTGCGTTGATGCCAGAGTACGACAGATCGCAGCCGGGGCGTCGCCCGTTCACTGTTGGCGCAACGCGTGGCAGACGGGGCGTGTCGGTTGGCCGCGCTAGCGTTGTGGCGTGGCCAAGCAGACAGAGACCGAGCGCGTGTTCGTGCCCAGAGCAGCCGCGGAGCACCCGGTCGACGTCACCCAGCTCGACGCCTCGCAGCGCGCGGTGCTCGACCTCCCGCTCGGTGCGACCGCCGCCGTCCTCGGCGCTCCGGGCAGCGGCAAGACCCTCAGTCTGGTCGAGCTCGTTGCCGATCGGGTCCTCAACCAGGGCTTCGCACCGGAAGAGGTGCTCGTGATCGCGCCCAACCGTGTCAGCGCCACCCGGCTGCGCGACCGCCTGGCGGTGCGACTCGGTGTTCCGAGCAGCGGCCCGATCGCGCGCACGGCGAACTCCGTCGCGTTCCAGATCGTGCGGGCGGCATCCGCCCAAGCCGTGACCCTGCTCACCGGTGGAGAGCAGGACGCCATCATCGCCGAGCTGCTGCTCGGCGACATCGAAGACCAGAGCGGGCCGGAGTGGCCACACCCCCTCGGCGAGGAGGTGCGCCAGATGCGCGGCTTCCGCACCGAGCTGCGCGAACTCAGCATGCGGGCAGCAGAATACGGCGTCTCGGTGGCGCGGCTGGCCGAGCTCGGCCGGGCACACGAGCTCCCGGAGTGGGTCGCCGCGGCCGAGTTCCTCGACGCCTACTCCGACAACAAAGAGCAGGCGCGACCCGGCCAGTACGACTCGGCCGAGCTCTCGAGCGAGGCGGCCGTGCGCGTCGCCAACGCCGAAGCGGGCCAGGCCGGCGCCGCGACGCTCGGCGCGCTGGCCGGGCTGCGCTTGATCGCGGTCGATGACGCGCAGGACGCCACCGGCTCGACGATCGCGCTGTTGCGGGCCTTCGCGGGCCGCGGTGTCGCCGTTGTGGCCTTCGGCGATCCGGACGTCGCCAGCACCGCCTTCCGCGGTGCGCGCTCCGAGATCCTCGGCCGTCTCGGCGCCGCCCTCGGCGTTCCGGCCGCACGACGCCTCCTGCTCTCCACCGTCTACCGCGGCCGTCCGGAACTGCGCGCGCTGATCGGCTCCGTCGTCGGCCACATCGGCACGGCGCTGGCCGGCGTGCAGCGGCGGGCAGAGCTCGCCCCTGCGCTGGCCGATGCGGCACACGACGCGGCACACGACTTCCCCGCAACAGTGCGGATCGAGGCGCCGTCACACGCCGCAGAGAGCGGGGAGCTGGCCAGACTGCTGCGCGAGCACCACTTGCTGCGTGGCATGCCGTGGTCGCGCATGGCGGTCATCGTGCGCTCCGGCGGCGACATCGCGGGGCTGGAGCGCGGCCTCGCGCTGAGCGACGTGCCCACCCGCAACGCCACGGCCAGGCGGGCGCTGCGCGACGATCAGGCTGCCGCCCAGCTACTCGCGGCG
>CAZZNX010000156.1:0-6520 GCA_964655795.1 uncultured Leifsonia sp.
GCAAGCAGGCGCGCGAGCGGCGGAAGCGGTGCATCCGGCCGCAGCAGGCGGGAGCCGCGCACGCCGAGTGGGGTGCGTGCGGCATCCGCGGTGTGCTCGGCGCGGGGCGCCGGCCGCTCGCCGAGTTCGCCGCTCGCGCTCGGCTGTGACGTGCCGACCAGAGCGATCGCCCTGGCGAGCGTGTGCGGGTCGCGCTCCTTCTTCGCATCGTCGTCCGCGAGCATCTCCACCAGCTGGCCGACGGCGTTCTCTGCACGGTTGGCGATCGGGAACCACGGCAGGGCGGCGTGCCAGGCACGGAAGGCCAACAGCACGAGGTGGTGGAACTGCCGCAGGTGTGTGCGCTCGTGCGCGAGGACGGCGTCGAGCTCCGCCGGCTCGAGCAGCTCGATCAGCCCTCCGGAGAGCACCGTGACGGTGTGCACCCCCGGAACGCAGTAGGCGATCGGGGTCGGGTGGTCCAGCACGCGGGTGCGGGGTTGCTCCGGCAGCGGCGAGCTGAGGAGTTCGACGGTCGCGCGGTGGCGTCGGCGGCTGCGCTCCGTGCGCACGGCCGTGCTGATGAGGTTGAGCAGCAGGTGGACGCCGAGCAGCACCGCACCGCCGATGGCGACGATGTTCACAATGGCGAACTCGGCGGGGATCGGTCCGCTCACAAGGCTGGCGATGAGGGCGTGGATGCCGCCGGCCCCGCCGTCGAGCGGGGCGAGCCCGAAGCTCAACAGTGCGCCTATCATGGCCAGTCCGCCGCCGAGGGCGATCGCCTGCCACAGGGCGAGCGCGGTGCCGGGCGCGCGGGACGGCCATCGGGCGTTGGAGAGCCAGAGCGGAACAGGCCAGGCCAGCGCAATGGCGAGCAGCGCCAGAACGGCTGCGGAGGTGTACACGGGGGCTGGGTTTCGGCGTTACCCGCTGGGCCGCGAGTCGAGCAGTGCGCGCAGAGTCTCGGCCTCGCTGGCGCTGACCTGGCCGACGAAACGGGCGAGCGCCGCATCGCGGTCGGGGGCGAGCTCGAGCACCTGGTGCATGAGATTCGCCGTGTGCTCCTCGCGGCTGTTCACCGCGAAATAGCGATGCGGGCGAGAACTCCGGCTGCGCGAAACGAAACCTTTTGCTTCCAAGCGGGAGAGCACCGTCAGTAGGGTGGTCGTTGCATGCTCTTTGCGCGGCGATTCCGCCTCAGCATTCAGGAGGCGTTCGCCGAGTTCGGGCGCGGACAGTCCGTCATGGGCGTCCCACAGGGCGTTCATGATCGATCTTTCCAGGACCCCGAGAGTGTTCATGATTCAAGATTACCGCTCGTAACTGAAAATGTTCTACGCTCTGTAGAAGTTGCGAGTTCTACGCAGTGTAGAAGTCCGTTGAGGGGAGCCCCCGTGAACGAGATCCTGGACCCGCTTGCGCTTGCGCGCTGGCAATTCGGCCTGACCACGATCTATCACTTCCTGTTCGTTCCGATCACGATCGGTATGGTCACGACGACCGCGATCTTCCAGACCGCCTGGTACAGAACGGGGCACGTCCGGTACCTCCAGCTGACCAAGTTCTTCGGCCAGCTCTTCCTCATCAACTTCGCCATGGGTGTCGTCACCGGCATCGTGCAGGAGTTCCAGTTCGGCATGAACTGGTCGGACTACTCCCGCTTCGTCGGTGACGTCTTCGGCGCCCCGCTGGCGTTCGAGGGCCTCCTCGCGTTCTTCTTCGAGGCGACGTTCATCGGCCTCTGGATCTTCGGCTGGGACAAGTTACCCCGCTTCATCCACCTGCTCACCATCTGGGCGACCGCGTTCGGCTCCATCCTCTCGGCGTACTTCATCATCGCGGCCAACGCGTTCATGCAGAACCCGGTCGGCTACGAGATGAACCTCGAGAAGGGGCGGGCGGAGCTCGTCGACATCGGGGCGCTGCTCACCAATCCGGTGGCCCTGGCCGCCTTCCCACACACGATCTTCGCCTGCTTCATGGTGTCTGCCGGCCTCATCATCACCGTCGCCGCGTGGCACCTGGCTCGCAACCAACACCTGGAGACGATGCGACCAGCGCTCAAGCTCGGTCTCTGGATGATGATCATCGCCGGTGTGTTGACCACGATCTTCGGCGACCAGCTCAGCCTGGCGATGGTCGCGACGCAGCCCATGAAGATGGCGGCGGCCGAGGCCACCTATCAAACGGTGTGCGGCGCCCAAGCCTCGTTCTCCTTGTTCACCCTCGGCACGCCGGACGGCACGAGTGAGCTGTTCTCCATCCGCGTTCCCTACCTGCTCTCACTGCTGTCCACGCACACATTCGACGGCTGCGTCGAGGGCATCAACGACCTGCAGGCGCAGTACATCGAGGCCTTCGGCCCCGGCGACTACACACCCATCATCTGGATCACCTACTGGTCGTTCCGCTGGATGATCGGCCTCGGCCTGCTGCACGTCTTCGTCGCCGTCGTCGGCCTCTGGCTGACCCGCGGTGGCCGCCACCCGAAGAGCAAGTGGGTCTGGAAGGCCGCGATCTGGGCGTTCCCGCTCTCGTTGGCCGCCATGATCGTCGGCTGGGTGTTCACCGAAATGGGCAGGCAGCCCTGGCTCGTGTTCAGCCTGCTCAAGACCGAGGACGGCGTCTCGCCGGGAGTCTCGGGTCTCGAGGTGCTCATCTCGCTCATCGCCTTCACGCTGATCTACGGCATCCTCGCGGTCGTCGAGTTCAAGCTCATCAAGAAGGCGGCCCAGAAGGGCCCGGCCGACGCGCCGGAACCGCACCCGGAAACCGGGCGCATCGAACCATCTACCACGGTCTACTAGGAGACAATCATGGATCTCGCCACACTCTGGTTCTGGATTGTCGCAGCCCTGTTCGTCGGCTACTTCATCCTGGACGGCTTCGACTTCGGCGTCGGCATGACGCTGCCATTCCTCGGCAAGGACGACCTCGACCGCCGGGTTCTCATCAACACCATCGGGCCCGTCTGGGACCTCAACGAGACGTGGGTGATCGTCGCGGGAGCCTGTCTCTTCGCGGCCTTCCCCGAGTGGTACGCAACGCTGTTCAGCGGCTTCTACCTGGCGCTGCTGCTGATCCTGCTCGCACTGATCGTGCGCGGCGTCTCGTTCGAGTACAGGCACCAGCGTCCCGAATCACGCTGGAAGGCCTGGTTCGACGGCATGATCATCGTGGGCTCCGCGGTCCCGGCCCTGCTCTGGGGCGTCGCGTTCGCGAACATCGTGCAGGGCGTTCCTCTGGATGCCGGCCACGACTACATCGGCACCTTCTTCGATCTGCTGAACCCGTACGCACTGCTCGGCGGCCTCACCACCCTGCTGCTGTTCTTCACCCACGGTGCGGTGTTCATCTCGTTGAAGACCGCAGGCGACATCCGCGAACGGGCCCGCAAGCTCGCCGTGAAGTCCGGTGTGATCACGATCGTGGTCGCGGCGACATTCCTGGTGTGGACGGCCTTCCTGGCCGAGTTCAACGTCGCATACCTCGTGCTCGCCGCGCTGGCGGCCGTCGCGCTCATCGGTGCGTGGCTGTTCAACCTGCGGGGCGCTGAGGGCTGGTCGTTCAGCTTCATGGCCGCGACCGTCGCCCTGGCCGTGCTGGCGCTGTTCACCGCACTGTTCCCGGACGTGATGCCCGCCAGCAATGACCCCGCGAACAGCCTCACCATCGCCAACGCCTCGAGCTCCGAGTACACGTTGACCGTCATGAGCTGGACCGCGCTCGTCTTCCTGCCGCTGATCCTGCTCTACCAGGGCTGGACGTACTGGATCTTCCGCAAGCGGGTCAGCCGCGCGAGCATCCAGGCTGCGACAGGCACGGCTCCCGCCGCGCAGGCGGCGTGAGCAGTCAGGACACGGCCAGAGTCCGCCCCATCGACCCGCGCCTGCTTCGGCGGGCGCGGGCGATGCGCGGCTTCCTCGCCGGGGGAGCCGTGCTCGCTCTGCTCCAGACGGTGGCGATCATCGGCTTCGCCTGGTTTGTCTCCCGCCTGATCACGGGCGTGATCGCCGGAGACAGTCTCGAGGAACTCGCTCCGGCCTTCTGGGCGCTGGCCGCCACGGTCGCGCTCCGTGCGTTCACGGTGTGGGCGATGGATGCCACGGCCGCGGCCGGCGCCGCGCGGGTGAAGAGCCAGCTGCGTGTCGCTGTGCTCGCCGCCGTGCGCACGCTCGGCCCGGACTGGGCGGCGCGGAAGGGGAGCGCGACGGCGGCGACCGTCATCGGCCCCGACGCCCTCGACGGCTACTTCGCCAAGTACCTGCCCCAGCTGGTGCTCACCGTTGTCGCGACGCCGCTGCTGGTGCTCGTCGTGTTGCTGAACGACTGGGTGAGCGCGCTGATCGTCGTGATCGCGCTGCCGCTGATCCCGATCTTCATGGTGCTCATCGGCCTCGCGACGCAGGCCGTGCAGCGCAAGCAATGGGACAGCCTCCAGCGGCTGAGCGGCGCGTTCCTCGACGTCGTCGGCGGGCTGTCGACGCTCAAGATCTTCGGCAGGGAGCGCCGCCAACTCGGCCGCATCCACCGGGTGACCGATGACTATCGCGTCGAGACGATGAAGGTGCTGCGGCTCTCCTTCCTCAGCGGCTTCGTGCTCGAGCTCGCCGGCAGCCTCTCCGTCGCGCTGATCGCCGTGACGGCGGGGCTCCGCCTCCTCGACGGGCAGCTCAGCCTCGGCGTCGGGCTGTTCGTGCTGATTCTGGCTCCAGAGGTCTTCCTGCCCCTCCGCAACGTCGGGGCCCAATTCCACGCCGCGGCCGACGGGGTCGCGGCCTCAGAGGAGATCTTCGAGATCATCGAAGCCGCCGATGCCCTGCCTGCCGCTGAGCGGGCGGATGCCGTGCCTGCCGCACCGCACGGTGCAGCGCTGCGGGTCGAGGGCCTCGGCATCCGCCGCGGCGACCGCCTCATCGTCGACGACTTCTCGGCCGGCTTCGAGCCCGGTGCCGTCACCGTGCTCTCGGGGCAGAGCGGCGCGGGCAAGTCGAGCATCGTCGCCGCCATTCAGGGCTTCCTGCCGCACGAGGGGGAGATCGTGCTTGCCGCCTCCGGCGATGATGTGGGCGCGCGGCGCGTCACCGGCACCGACATCGCCTGGTGTGGGCAGACCCCGGGGCTCGCCGCAGGAACTGTCGCAGACAACGTCGCTCTCGGCAGCCGCCTGGGCGGCGACGAACGCGGTCGGCTGGTGCAGGCGAGTCTGCGACTGGCCTCGGCGTCGGCGATCGACCCGGCGCTCGAGCTCGGCGTCGCGGGCAGCGGCCTCTCCGGCGGTCAGGCCCAACGCGTCGCCATCGCCCGCGCCTTCTACCGCTGGAAGGAGCTCGGCACGCCCGTGCTCATCCTCGACGAGCCGAGCTCGGCGCTCGATGCCGCGACAGAGGCCGATGTGATTGCGTCTCTACGCGCAGCCGCAGCCGACGGCGCCATTGTGATTGTCATCAGCCACAGGGAGGCGGTCATCGCGGCCGCCGACCGCGTGGTGAGTCTGGAAGCGGTGCAACGTGCCTGAGAACAGAACATCCGATGCAGCCGCGGTGTTGCGCCGCGCACAGCCCGGCATCAAACGCTTCACGCCTGGCCTGTTCTTCGCCCTGTGCAGCGCCCTCTCGGCCGTCGCGCTGATCGCCTGCTCCGGCTGGTTGATCACCCGTGCGGCAGAACAGCCGCAGATCGCCTACCTCTCGGCCGCCGTCGTCGGCGTGCGGGCGTTCGCCCTCGGCCGTGCGGCATTCCGCTACGTCGACCGCCTGTTCAGCCACGATGCGGCGTTCCGCCAGCTCGCCGAGCTGCGCAGCGCCGTGTTCGAACGGCTGATCCCGCTCGCACCGGCAGGGCTCGCCAGAACCAAGCGGGGTGACCTGCTCAGCCGACTCGTCAGCGACGTCGACGAGCTGCAGGACCTGCCCCTGCGCGTGGTGCAGCCGCTACTCGTCTCCGCGCTCGTCGCCGTGCTCAGCGTGTTCGGCGTCTGGCTGGTATTGCCGGAGGCCGCGCTCACCCTGGCGCTCTGCCTCGTTCTGGCCTTCGCCGCCGGCACCGTCCTGCACGCGGCCGTCGCGGCGCGTGCCGAACGACGACTGGCGCCGGGCCGCGGCGCCCTGATGGAGCGCATTCTCGAACTCGTCGCCTCGCTCGACGTCCTCACCGCCTTCGGCGCCGTCGATGACCGCATCGACGAGCTGCAGCGCGCGGATGCCGCGCTCCGCCGTGACGGCGTGAAGACGGCGTTCGGTGCCGGCCTCGCCGCCTCGGCGATGACGCTCGCGGCCGGCCTCGCGACGCTGCTCGCGATCCTCGTCGGTGCTCCGACCCTCGAGGGACCGCAGCTCACGATCATCGCGCTCGTTCCGCTCGCCGTGTTCGAGGTGTGCGGCATGGTGCCGCTGGCCGTCGGAGCCTGGCGCCAGGTGCGCTCCAGCGCCGGGCGGGTGGCGCGGGTGGCGCCGGCGCGTGTCCCGGACGGCATCCCGCTCGACACGGCGGCGGCAGAGACGGCCGGCGAGCAGTCCGGCGAGCAGGCCGGCGAGCA
>CAZZNX010000157.1:0-4130 GCA_964655795.1 uncultured Leifsonia sp.
GACGGGTGCGGCCTCAACGCTGAGGTCCCAGCCTGCCGCCTCCAGGCTTGAGGTGACGATCGCGACGAGCTCGTCGTGGTCGACGGCACCGGCCACCGAGACGACGAGGTCGTTCGGGCGGTAGTTGGCGCGGTAGTGCTCCATCACGGCGTCGCGGGTGACGGCCTCGATGTGTTCTGGCGTTCCCCCGATCGGGCGGCCGAGTGGGTGCTCACCGAGCACCGCGCGGAAGAAGCTCTCGTTGGCGACGTCTGCCGGATCGTCCTGCGACATGGAGAGCTCTTCGAGGATGACGCCTCGCTCGGTCTCGAACTCGCTCGGGTCCAGCACCGAGGAGGCGAGCATGTCGGTGAGCACGCGTGCGGCCATCGGCAGATCGCGATCGCGCACCTTGGCGTAGTAGCAGGTGTATTCCTTGGCGGTCATGGCGTTGTGCTCGCCGCCGACGGCATCGAAGGAGACGGCGATGTCGAGCGCCGAACGGGTGGTCGTGCCCTTGAAGAGCAGGTGCTCGAGGAAGTGGGTGGAGCCGAATGTCGCCGGGTGTGCCGGCATCCCGTCTCTGGCCGGTCTCGCCGGCTGCTCGTCGCGCGAGCCGACCGCGACCCAGAAGCCGATGGTCGCGCTGCGTGCGCCGACGATCTGCTCGCTCAGGATGCGCACGCCGCTCGGCAAGACGCTGCGACGCACGCGCGCATCGCCAGAGGCCTGAAAGGACAGCTCGGCCATGCCCAGGGGAAGATCTACTGCACCATTCATCACTGACACCCTACGCCAGCGCTCCGACAGACGGCTCGGAGGGTGCCGGGCGGTCGGCTGCAGATGGCGGAGGATCCGCGCGGACTCGGGCCCGATGCGCCCGGATTCCGCGCCGGGACTCCGGGCGCGCCGAAGGCCGTGTGATGTGCCGATCTCGCGCGGACAAGTAGGGGCAGACAGATCTGTCCGCCCATGCTACTGTCGTGTCGTTATCGCGCGGCGGCACCCCCAAAACACCGCGCGACAACGATGGATCGGATGCTCGCGAGGGCGGCGATCACATCTCCACCGGACCGAACGTCGGCGGAAGCATCTGAGCTCCGAGAGCCCTACTCTCCGGAATTGCACTGAACGGGCACCCTAGAGCCCGTGTGTCACAGGCGGGATCCCCCGGGCTACCGCCTCGCGAGGAGGAGTTGGCCGAATGGTCGAGCGAAACGATTCGCCCATCCGGCCAACTACCCACGCACGGGTGCGCATCCTCGACACGGCGAATCGCCTGTTCTACGACGAGGGTGTTCACACCGTCGGCATCAACCGCATCATCGCGGAGGCCCACGTCACCAAGACGACCTTCTACAAGTACTACCCGTCCAAGGACCGGCTGATCGTCGCCTACCTCAATCGGCGAGACAGCTACATCCGCGAGATCGTCGCCGAGATTCTGCGCACGAACGATGATCCGATCACACGTCTGGAGCTGCTCGTCGATGCGATCGCCGGCGAAGCGCAGAAGCCCGACTTCCGTGGCTGCCCGTTCATCAACGCGACCGCCCAGTTCAGCGATCCGGCGCATCCGGTCCGCGAGGCGATCGCCCGACACCGGCACTGGTACGGCGACGAGGTCGAAGCCCTGTTCCGCGATGCCGGGCACCCGAGTCCCGACACGGCGCGCGATGACTACTTCCTCGCCCGCGACGGCGCGTACGCCAGTGCGAACCTCGGCGACCCCGTCGCGGCGCAGGCCGCGTTGCGCCGCGCGATGGCGCAACTGATCGCGCAGGCGCGGTCCGGCGGCTCCGGGGCCTGAGCGGTCAGTTCGCCGCGGTCAGTTCGCCGCTGTCAGTTCGCCGCGGTCAGTTCGCCGCTGTCGCCCGGTCGAGCTCGATCATGTCGGTCCGGCTGAGCCGAAACGCGGATGCCGCCATCACGGCGTCGAGCTGGGCGGCACTGCTCACGCCGACGACCGGCGCGCAGACGCTGCTCTTGGCCTGCAGCCAGGCGATGGCGATCGTGGCGAGCTGCACGTTGAAATCTCCGGCGATCCGATCCATCACGGATAGCACGCGCGCGCCGCGCCGGTTGAGGTGGGCGCCGACTCTGAGACCGCGCGTCGACGATTTGATCGATGCGCGCGAGCGGTATCCCCCGGCCAGGAAGCCGTTGGCCAACGCGAAGTACGGCATGACGGCGAGCCCCTGTGCCCGCGCGACGAGGGCGAGCGCCGACTCGTACTCCGTGCGGTGGAGCAGACTGTAGTTCGTCTGCAGCATGCGGAACCTCGGCAGGCCGTTGGCGGCGAGCACCCGGGCCTCGAGCAGTCTTTCGGCGGTGAAGTTCGATGCGGCCAGATAGCGCACCTTGCCTGCACGCATCAGAGCGTCGACGGCACTGAGGCTCTCTTCGAGCTCGACGTCACGGTCATCGACGTGGAAGGTGAGCACATCGATGCGGTCGGTCCGCAGGCGCCGCAGGGAGGCGTTGACGGCATCCTCGATTCCGACGGCGCCGAGTCCCCGGAACTCCGGATCGCGCCCGATCTTGGTCGAGAGCACCATCTGGTCACGGCAGCCCTCTGCCCGCATCCAGGACCCGATGAGGTGTTCGCTCCGACCGGAGGCGTAGCTGTCTGCGGTGTCGATGAAGTTGCCGCCGAGTTCGCGGTAGCGGGCGAGCACCTCGTTCGCCGTCTCGGCACCGAGCGTCCAGCCGAAGACGCTGGTGCCCAGCGCGACGGGTGAGACGGTCAGATCGGTGTCTGCGACGTGGTGGCGCCCGGCGGGGGCCTCTCGCCCCGGCGTCGACGGTGCGGCCGGTTCGTGCGATGCGGGGCTTCCGAGCTCCGCGATGTCGGCGAGCCCGGATATGGCTCCCGAGTGTGGCGAGAATTCCGGCCCCCCGGCCAGGCTCGGCTGCGCCACCTGCTCCTGGTTCTCGTCAGAACGCTTTCGGGCCCCCACCCGAATATGTTGAGTCATGCTCACCCCTTCTCGCTCTTCTCAGCGTAGGACAAGCTGGCTCACAGCGGGCGTACCGACAGACGAACCGTTACCAAAATGTAGGCGTCTCCTCACCACGCGCCATTTAGAGAAGTCACGTAATTAAGCAGTAGGGTAACGATATGGCACATTCCGTCTCCACCTTTGATCGGCTCCTCGAAGTGACTGTGCTGCTCGGAAAGGATATGAGCAGCGCGTTCGAGGGGACGGGCCTGACTACCGCGCGCACACATCTGCTCTGGGTGCTCCATCAGTTGGGACCGAGCACTCAAGCCGCGCTCGCGCTCGCGCTCGAGGTGACTCCGCGCAACATCTCCGGACTCGTCGACGCCCTCGAGGCGAGCGGCTACGTCGCCCGCTCCGCCCACCCATCTGACCGGCGAGCGACGCTCGTCTCGCTGAGCGAGGTGGGCGAGAATACGATGCAGCGCATGGCAGAGGACCACCGCCGCATCAACGCAGTCCTGACAGCGGCCGTCAGCGATCCGGAGCGATTCGATGGAGAGCTCGCCGCGGTCGTCACCGCACTGCACGCCCTCATCGACGAGGCGAGCGAACAGGCCCAGGATGCGACAACCGCCGGGGGCACCGCTTGGGATCCGGATGAGGGGCCGCGCTCATGACACGCGCCGAACCCGCATCGGCGTCACGCCGCTCTCTGCGCACCAGAGTGTTCTACCTCGCCCGCCGAGCGTGGCAGATGGAGATCGGAATCTGGCAGAGCCTCTGGCGCTTCCTCACAGGACGACGCCGGGTTCCGGCAGGCGCGAGAGCCTTCGGCTATATCGGCCCCGTGCAGACGGTGCTGGTCGTGTTCATCGTGCTCTCGGCTGTCGAGATCCCGATCATCGACCTCATCGTGCATCCGTGGCCCTGGGTGCGGATCCCCCTGCTCGCCGCGGGCATCTGGGGAGTGACGTGGATGCTCGGGCTGCTGCTCGGTTACATCACGCGCCCGCACTCGGTCGGCCCCGCCGGCATCAGCATTCGCAGCGGTCCCGAGATCGACATCGTGGTTCCCTGGGCGGATGTCTACTCGGTTGAGATTCGGCGCGACCACGAGGAGAAGGGCCAGAAGGTCGCCCCGGCCGAAGACGGAGCGGGCGATGTGTTGAAGCTGTGGATGCAAGACGAGACGAATCTCGCCGTTCG
>CAZZNX010000157.1:4140-6447 GCA_964655795.1 uncultured Leifsonia sp.
CCATCCTCGTGCGCATGCCAACGGGTGTCGTCACGGTGATCGAGTCGCGATTCTGGGCCGATGACCCCCGGGGTTTCCTCGCCGAGGCAGGCCGGTACCTCTGACGGCAGCTGCGCGGGCCGCACAAACGGTCGTGCGCTGAGCGCCTCCGTCAGGCGCGGGCGAGCAGAGCCCGCGCGTGGCGCAACACGGGCTCGTCGACCATCCGTCCCTCGAAGCGGAACACGCCCGGTTGCCCGACGGCGGCATCCAGCAGCTCGCGGGCGGCCTGCAGTGCGCGCTCGTCCGGCCGGTATTCGGCACGGATGACGGCGACCTGGGCCGGGTGGATGCAGGCCGTCGCCGCAAAGCCGCACGCTGCGGCATCCCTCGCCTCCGCGGCCAGCCCCGCCTCATCGGCGATGTCCAGGTACACCGTGTCGATGGCGGCGGCGCCGTGCGCGCCGGCGGCCAGGAGCACCGCGGAGCGGGCGTGCAGCGCGACGGCCCGATAGCCGCCGTCGTCGAAGCGGCTGGAGCTGCCCCCGAGCGAGGCCAACAGGTCTTCCGCTCCCCACATCAACGCGACAACCGACGGCTCGGCGGCGATCTGCGGAGCGGCGAGCACACCGGCCGCCGTCTCACAGAGCGCGACAACGGCCGCGGTCGTGCCGGATGCCGAGGCGAGCGCGTCCACCGAGCGCACAGCGGCGACCGACTCGGCCTTGGCGAGCATGATGGTGCGGTAGCCGGCGCTGAACGCGGCCTCGACGTCGGCGACGTGGTCGCTCGAGCCGAACGGGTTCACCCGCACGATGGTGCGGCGCGGATCGAGTCGCTGCGCCAGGAGCGCCCGCCGCGCGGCCGGGCGTGCGGCTGGGTCGACCGCGTCTTCGAGGTCGAGGATGACGGCATCGGCCCGCTCGGCCGCCTTGCCGAAGCGGTCGGGGCGATCGGCAGGGCAGAACAACAGCGCGGGGCCGACGGTGGTGAAGTCAACACCGCCGGAATCGGCGCTGCCCAGATCGACGCTGCCCGAATCGACGGCGCTCATGCGCCGGCCGCCCCTGTTGCGCCCGTGCCACCCTCCGGCGCGGAGCCGATGCACCAGACGAGCGCGGTGCGGCTCGCCGTCGCCACGATCTCCCCGTGCTGGTTGCGCCCGGTGTGCTCGAGCGTGACGATGCCCTGACCCTGGCGCGAGGCCGAGAGGCGTTTGGCGCTGACGATGGTCTCGGAGTACAGCGTGTCACCGTGGAACATCGGCCGCGGGAAGGCGATCGCGCCGAAACCGAGATTGGCGACGAGCGTGCCCTGGGTGAGTTGCGCGACCGAGGCCCCGACGAGCGTCGACAGCGTGAGCATCGAGTTGACCAGCCGCTGGCCGAACGGCTGCCCCGCGGCGAAGGCGGCATCGAGGTGCAGCGACTGCGGGTTCATCGTCATCGTGGTGAACAGCACGTTGTCGGCCTCCGTGATGGTGCGGCCGGGGCGGTGCAGGTACTGCGCGGTGAGATCGAACTCCTCGAAGAAGAGGCCGCGTTGCACGATTTGAGTGAGCGGAGCGGCAGTGAGCGGCACCCCGCCCGTCTGCCCGTTGTCGTCTGTCATTCCCGGTCCCCCTCACGTCTTCGCTGTCTCCCGCATCGGGCGCAGCGGCATCCGCATCGATCGATGCGACGAGCTGTTCGCGCCGCAGCGCCTCGCCGAGCCGCACATGCAGCCGCAGGATGCCGGCGACGCTCGCCGTCAACAGGTGTTCCATCTTCATCGCCTCGACGGTGCCGATCGCATCGCCGATCGCGACCCGGTCGCCGGATGCCGCGTGCAGCGCCACCACGGTTCCCGGCATCGGCGTGCGCAGCTCAGGGCTCGCGGCAACACCGCCGGCAAGCAAGGTCCGCTCGGCGCGGATCCACCCGAGCTCGAGCTGGAGCGCGTCCTCCCGGCTCTGCACGGAGAATCGGGCGCCCTGCCCGGCGGCGGTGAGCCAGAGTTCATCGCCGTCGATGGCCCAGCTCCAGCGGCGCTGCACGCCGTCCACTGCGATGCCGACCCTGATGCCGCTCGGCGCCAACGCTCCGCTCGGCCCGTCGGCGCCCGGCTCACCGTTCACGACACTCACACTGTGCTCGGAGAGCGTTCCACCGTCTGCGCCCGGCGTCGTCACCGTCACGGTGAAGCCGTCGCCGTCACGGCGCACGCTGAGATCGGCGGCCGCATGGGCCGTTGCTGCGCCGGTCGGGGGCGCGTCGTCGCCACCCGCGAGCACGCGCGTGCTGAACGGGCGGGCCGCGGCCGCGCCACCCGAGCGCCAGCCCGTGCCGT
>CAZZNX010000158.1:0-6365 GCA_964655795.1 uncultured Leifsonia sp.
ATACGCTCGTTCCTCGCTACTCAACCAGCAAACCGTGTGGTGACCGTAGGCTGATGCCATGAGCGATCACGGGCGGTTCCAGGTGATTCCGGCGGCATACGTGCTCCTGCTGCGCTCCGGCGCCGGGGCGGGCTCCGGCAGCCTGTACGCGGGGGCGGAGACGGCGGGCCCCGATGAGGTGCTCCTGCAGCTGCGCCGCGGGACCGGGTACTACGACGAGCACTGGGCATCCGGCGCGGCCGGTCACGTCGAGCCGGGCGAATCTGTGTTCGCTGCCGCCGTCCGCGAGGCGCGCGAAGAGCTCGGCGTCGCGATCAACCCCGCTGCGCTGCATCCGCTGACCGCGATGCACCGCACCCACGGCAACGGCCGCTCGATCGACGAACGCGTCGACTTCTTCTTCTCCTGCCGCGAGTGGGATGGTACGCCGGAACTGCAGGAGGAGAAGGCCGCCGAGCTGGCCTGGTTCCCGTTGGACGCCCTGCCGACGCCGGTCGTGCCGCACGAGCTGTTCGTTCTCGACGGCCTCCGCACCGGCAAACTCCCCTCGACGGTCGCGTACGGCTTCTAGGCGCCAGCCAGCTGCCGCACGGTCAACTTCCGCACGGTCGCGAGCTGTGCGACGACGGCCTCGCGGAACACCACCGATTCGCCGACCTCGGCCGGGAAGACTGCGCGGAGCGCGAGCATCCGCCCGACGACCGCGTCCGGGTACTCACGGAGCTCCGTCTCCGACCCGACCGCGTTCTGCAGTACCGCGGCGATCGGATCGTCGAGCGCGTGCCCGCCCGGCGAGGTCGAGGCTGCGACGTAGCTGATCCACGCGGCGACGACGAGCGCCAGCCCACGCGGGGTGGCCCCGGCGGCGAGCCGATCCGCGACGGTGCCGAGGATGCGCACTGGCAGCTTCTGCGAGCCGTCCATCGCGACCTGCGCGGTCGTGTGCGCGAGGCTCGGGTTCGCGAAGCGCTCGAGCACGCTGTCGCGATACTCGCCCAGATCGATGCCGGCCGGCGCCGTGAGGGTCGGCAGGATGTCGTCGTCGATCACACCGACGGCGAGCGCCCGCAGCCGCTCATCACCGACCGCTGACGCGATCGTGCGGTGCCCGCTGAGCGCGCCGAGCCACGCGAGCAGGGAGTGGGTCGCGTTGAGGGTGCGCAGCTTCACCATCTCGTAGGGGGCGACGTCGGCGGTGAGGATGGCCCCCGCCTTCTCCCACGCGGGGCGCGGCCCGGCGAAGTCGTCTTCGATCACCCACTGGGAGAACGGCTCGGCGACGACGAGGGCGTCATCCCGCAGCCCGAGCAACGCGAGTGCCTCCGCGCGGTCTGCGTCGGTCGTCGCCGGCGCGATCCGGTCAACCACCGTCGACGGGAAGGTGGCGGATGCCGCCAACCACCGCCGGAATCCCTCGACCGCTTCGCCGTCGGGCAGCGCGGCAACGAGCGACTCCACGAGGCGACGCGTGACGCCGCCGTTGTCGACCATGTTGTCACAGGACACCACGGAGAATGCGCCTCCCCGGTTGCGGTGGCGACGGGCCAGGCCACGCACGAGCAGGCCGATCGGAGTCTGGGACGCGGCCCCGCCAGCGTCAGCGCCAGACTCGTCGGGAGCCGCGCCGCGCAGTTCGGCATCGATCAGTGCCAGGTCGTGCAGCACGGCCGGCAGTGTGAGGTCGATGCGGCCGTCCGGGGCGCGCAGATAGCCCTTCTCGGTGATCGTGAGGGTGGCCAGATGCGTTGTCGACGCCGCGAGCGTCGCCACGACCTTCTCCGAGTCCCGCCCGGGCCAGGCGACGTCGCGCACGGAGGAGATCAGCTGGAGTCGCGTGTCGCTCGCGCTCTTCTCCAGCACGCCGTAGAGGCAGTCCTGCGGCTGCAACTGGCGGGCGACGGCATCCGTTCGCCCGGTCACCCCGAGGATCCCCCAGCGCGTCTCGCTCTCGGCCGCGGCTGCTCTCTCGGTGTAGACGGCCTGGTGGGCGCGGTGGAACGCGCCGATGCCGAAGTGCACGATGCCCAGCGAGAGCTCATCGGCGGCCAGAAGCGGCAGCTCGACGGCCGACTCACGATTCTGGAGCTGGGCCAGCGTCTCATTCGAGAGGCGAAGTGGTGCGGTCACGGGGTCTCCTCGTGGGTTGCTCGGTGCGCCGCATGGGGCGGCCGGTGTGGCTCGATTCGTCGATCGCCCGGATCAGCTCAACCGAGCGCCGGAGACATCGCTCTGACGGGTGCGACGCCGGTGGAGTTCCGCACGATGAGCTCTGTGCCGAGCACGGGCACCACAGGCGTTCCGGCCCGGCCGAGTACCGTGTCCAGCAGCAGATCGACGCTGGCGCGCCCCATCTGCACCCGGGGGCAGTCGACGGTCGTGAGGTTCGGCCACACCAGTGTCGAGACGGGGACGTTGTCGAAGCCGGCGACGCTCATGGCCTCCGGAACGCCAACGCCACGCTGCCGCAGCCGGTCGATCAGCCCGACGGCCACGAGATCGTTGAAGGCGACGACGGCGGTCGCACCGCTCGCGATCGCCAGGTCACCGGCCTGCAGCCCGCCGGAGAACGATGGGGGGAAGTTGCCCAGCTCGAGCAGCTCGAGCTCGGGCGACGCCGCCGCGACCGAGCGCATGGCCTCAACGCGGACCGTGTTCGACCACGAGGTGGTCGGGCCCGCCGCGTACGCGATGGTGCGGTGGCCGAGGGCGAGCAGGTGGGCCATGACGCTCCGCACCCCGCCGCCGTTGTCGAATGCGATCGACGGAACGCCGTCGACCGTGCGGTTCACGAGAACCACCGGGTGTTCCTCAGCCACGGCACGCACGGCGTCGTCACCCCCGCGTGCCGAACAGAGGATGACGCCGTCGACCTGTTTCGCCAGGCTGCGCACGATCTCGGCCTCGACCGCGGCATCCTCGTCCGAGTCGGCGATGAACACCGCATAACCGGCCGCTCGCGCTCGCGCCTGCACGCCCTTGCAGATCGATGCGAAGTACGGGTTCTCAAGGTCGGGGACGACGAGTCCGATGTTGCCCGTGCGCCCCGTGATGAGGCCGCGGGCGGCCGGGCTCGGCCGGTAGCCCAGCGTCCTGGCTGCCTCCTGCACGTGCACTCGCGTCGCCTCGGCGACCTGATCCGGCTTGGCGAGCGCTCGCGAGACGGTGGAGATCGACACCCCGGCAGCCTTGGCAACATCGCGAATCGTCACAGCCATGTCCATACCGCCCTGCGTTTGTCGCGCTGCGCCCACCGTGGGCACGCTCCCATTCTGCAAACCTTTTCATGATTTCGTCAAGTGCGAGAAGGCAAGCGGGCGGCCGCCGCCTCATAGATCGGATGAATCTTCGCCAACTTCCGCGACAATTGGGTATATTAACAGTGCGTGGACGCGAAACTGCAATGAAACATCGCTGCAAAGTCGCTTGAAACACGCTCGAGTTTTGTTGCATTCAACGAGGAGGCAGATTCGTGTCATCGGAACCCTGGGGCGTGAACCCCGATCGCGCGCTACCTGCCGAGCCGACGCAGCGCGGCATCGCGCGGGAGCTCTACCGGGCCGTGGCCGATCTGCCGATCATCTCGATGCACGGCCACATCGACGTCGGCGCGATCCTGCGCAACGACGCATTCGGCGATCCGGCCGAGATGTTCATCATCCCCGACCACTACCTGCTGCGGATGTTGGTCTCCCAGGGCATCACGCACGAGCAGCTCGGCGTGCGGCCGCTCGACGGCGGCGGCTTCGAGACCGATCACCGCATGGTCTGGCGTCGCTTCGCCGAGAACTGGAAGCTCTTTCGTGGCACTCCGACCCGCTACTGGATGGAACACGAGCTCTCCCTGATCTTCGGCATCAGCGAAGCGCCGTCCGCGGCCACAGCCGATGCAATCTACGATCAGCTCTCCGAGACCCTCGCTCGGCCGGAGTGGCACATCCGGCCGCTCTTCGATCGCTTCAACATCGAGATGTTGAGCACGACGGACGCCGCGCACTCCGCGCTCACCGAGCACGCGGCGCTGGCCGCGGAGGGCTGGGGCGAGAGGGTTGTCCCGACGTTCCGCCCCGACAGCGTCTTCTACCCCGACCGTGCAGACTGGCGGAGCGAGATCGAGGCGCTGGCCGGGGTGAGCGGCATCGACATCGTCGACTACTCCAGCTTCCTCGAGGCCCTGCAGCAGCGCCGCTTCGCCTTCGTCGCCGCCGGCGGCCTGGCAACGGATCACGGCCACCTCAGCGCCGACACGACACCGCTCGACGCCATCGAGGCCCACCGCATCTTCGCCGAGGCACTCCGCGGCCCCGTCGACACGGCCGTTGCGGCCGCCTTTGCCGCCAACATGCTGTTCGAGAGCGCGCGGATGTCGCTGCAGGACGGTCTCGTCATGCAGCTGCACCCCGGCGTCGCCCGCAACCACTCCACGCCGAACTTCCGGGCGTTCGGTGCGGACAAGGGATTCGACATCCCGCAGACCGTGGAGTTCACCCGCGCTCTGCAACCCGTGCTCGACGCCTTCGGCTTCGACCCGCGCTTCCGCCTCATCCTGTTCACGATCGACGAGACGGTCTACTCCCGCGAGCTCGCGCCGATCGCCGGCGCCTACCCCGCCGTCAAGCTCGGCGCCCCGTGGTGGTTCCTTGACTCACCCGACGGCATGATGCGCTTCCGCGAGCTCGTCACCGAGTCAGCGGGCTTCTACAACACGAGCGGCTTCGTCGACGACACCCGCGCCTTCGCCTCCATCCCGGCGCGGCACGACCTGGCCCGCCGCGTCGACGCCGGGTACCTCTCCAAGCTCGTCGCCGAACACCGCCTCGACATCGACGAGGCGACGGAGACGATCATCGACCTCGCCCGCACGCTACCACTCGCCGCCTACGCGCGCAGAGCCTGAGCCGGCATCCCTCGCCCCACCCATACCGACACACGAACAGTCAGTGAAGAAAAGAGAAGCACCGTGAGCACCATTGAACGCGCAGAAGTCTTCGTCACGAGTCCGGGACGCAACTTCGTCACGCTGAAGATCACCACCTCGGACGGGGTGACCGGCCTCGGCGACGCGACCCTGAACGGCCGCGAGCTCTCGGTCGTCGCCTACCTCAACGAGCACGTCATCCCGATGCTGATCGGGCGCGACCCGCAGAACATCGAGGACACCTGGCAGTACCTCTACCGCGGCGCGTACTGGCGCCGCGGCCCGGTGACCATGGCGGCCATCGCCGCTGTCGACGTCGCCCTGTGGGACATCAAGGGCAAGATCACGGGCCAGCCGGTGTACCAGCTGCTCGGAGGCGCCTCCCGCACCGGTGCGCTCGCCTACGGGCACGCCTCCGGCTCCGACATCCCCTCGCTGTTCACCTCGATCCGGAACCACCTCGACCAGGGTTTCAAGGCGATCCGGATCCAGACCGGAGTTCCCGGGCTCGGCCAGGTCTACGGCGTCGCAGGCGACCAGGCTCCCGGCCAGCGCTACGACTACGAACCGGCCAAGCGCAGCGCCGTGCCAAGCGAGGAGGAGTGGGACACCGCCGCCTACCTCAACCACATCCCCAGCGTCTTCGCCGCCGTGCGCGAGGAGTTCGGCTACGAGCTCCCCCTGCTGCACGACGGCCACCACCGGATGACGCCGAATCAGGCCGCCATCCTCGGCAAGTCCCTCGAGCCGTACAAGCTGTTCTGGCTCGAGGACTGCACGCCGGGCGAGAACCAGGAGGCGCTGCGGCGCGTCCGCTCGCAGACGACGACCCCGCTCGCGATCGGTGAGGTCTTCAATACGGTCTTCGACTACCAGACGCTCATCACCGAGCAGTTGATCGACTACGTGCGCAGCGCCGTGACGCACACCGGTGGCATCAGCGCGCTGAAGAAGATCATGGACTTCGCTGCGGTTTACCAGATCAAGTCCGGCTTCCACGGCCCGACCGACATCTCGCCGGTCGGCATGGCCGCGGCGCTGCACCTCGACATCGCCATCCACAACTTCGGCATCCAGGAGTACATGAAGCACTCCGCCGACACGCTGGAGGTCTTCGAGACCAGCTACACCTTCGAGAACGGCCTGTTGCACCCGGGCACGAACCCCGGTCTCGGCGTCGAGTACAACGAGGAGCTGGCCGCCGGCTTCGAGTACGCGCCGGCCTATCTGCCCGTGAACCGGCTGAAGCTCGACGGCACGATCCACGACTGGTGAGCGCGCCACTGAACCGTCATCCGCACGCTGGCTTGAGGGAGCGCCAGCGACCGAAGCCCTGAGTGTTGGCCGGATCGGGTAGCGCGGATGTCGCGGCTGCGGTGTCGGCGAATACGCTCAGGGCTTCGCGGGCGTCGCTGCTCCTTCGTCGCGGCGCCGCTCGCTCAAGCCAACG
>CAZZNX010000159.1:0-6346 GCA_964655795.1 uncultured Leifsonia sp.
TCACCCGTTCGCTGGCCCCCGCATCCACACTGCTTGCGCTGGCGATTGCCTGGCCGGCGCTGCTCGTCGCCGCCGTGCTGCTCGGCCGGGCCGGTCTCGCCTGGGCCGGCACCGCGACCACCGCCGCCGCGCTCGGCCTCTCCCTGCCGCTGGCCTCCGCCCTGCTGCCCGTTGCGATGCCGGCGCTCGACGAATCCAGTAGTGCCGATCCGACCCGGTTCGGTGCACTCATTGCTCTCGCAATCACTCTGGCCTGGTTCAGCATCGCCGCCGGCTTCGGCATCGGCCAGCGCCCACGAGCCGCCCTCGCCGGTAGCCCGCTCGGGGTCGCCCTGCTGCTCGTTCCGCTCCTCCTGCTTGTGCTCGGTGTCGACCCGCTCGGCGCGCTCGGCATCGGCGGCGTCGTCGCCGCCCTCGCCAGCGGCGTCGTGCCGTGGTTCGCCCTCGCCGCGGCCGGGCTGACCGGATTGGATGACGAGGTCGTCGCCGGGCGGCTGCGCTCGCGCCGGACCGTTCTCAGTACCGCGGACGAGGCGTACCGCACCCTGTCATGGTCGACCGTGGCCGCCGCCATCGTGCTCGCCCTCTGCGGTGTCGGCCTCGTGGCCAGCGCGAACGGCTGGGCGATCGGCCTCGGCGCCGCTCTCGCGGTGACCGCCGCGCTCCGCACTCGCGCGTTCCCGCTGGCGATCGACGCGATCGCGCTCTGGACGGCGAGCGCACTCATCGGGGTCAGCGCCTTCGCGGCACATGCCGCTTCGGGAATATGGCTCGCGCTCACGGCGCTCGTCGTGACTGCCGTGCTCGTGGCCATCGCCGCCGGTGTGCGGCCGGCCGCGCACACGCGGGCAACCCTGCGCCGCTTCGGCAACACGATCGAGTCGCTCGCCGTCGTCAGCACTGTGCCGCTGCTGCTCGGCGTGTTCGGCCTGTACGCACAGCTGCTGGAGACCTTCTGATGGCCGGCCGCCCGTCACCTCTCGCGACGCTCGGAGCGATGCCGATCGCGATGCTCACCAGCACCGCGCACACAGCGCGGTCGATCGCCGAGAGCGACAGCGCGATTCGCCAGCCCCTCGCCACCAGCAGGCGCGTCGGCTTCGTACAGCTGCACGGCGGGAGCGGGCTCTCGACGACCGCCGCGGCCGTTGCCTCCGTGCTCGCCTCCCGGCGGGGCGGGCGCGTGCTGGGCGTCGATGCGGCCAGCGGTCCACTCGGGTTCGGCTGGCATGCCGGAACGGCTGACCCCGCCGCGCCGAACGCACCGACCGCCCCGAGCGAACGCCGCCTGCGCGCCCACGACGGTGCGGATGCGATCGCCGGGCTGCCCCAGGCAGCGAGTGGCCTGTTCACGCTGCGCGCCGGGGACGCCGGCGCACCAGCATCCACCGCCCTGTGGGCGGCCGAGGTGAGCCCGATCGCGCGCTTCTTCGACCTCGTCTGCACCGACTGGGGCGTTCGACCCTGGCAGAGCGACCTCGCCGAGATCGCCGACTCAAGCCACGTCGTCTGTCTGATCGCCCGCGCCGAGCGCCGTGCGGCAGAGGAGGCGGTCGCCATGATCACCGCGCTGCAGGGGCAGGAGTCCGGGCCGCGCGTCGTGCTCGCACTCGTCGATGTCGCCAACGGTCGACGTCGCGACGCCGGTCGGGTGCTGGAGACGGTCGCGGGCCACGCCGGCATCCCCGTGCTCGGCATTCCATTCGACACCGCGCGAGTGGCCGGTCGCCCCGCCCGCTCCCACTCGCGCCTGGCCGCGGCCCGGCTCGCCGGCGCGATCGTGAGCAGCGCCGTCGCCCAACCGGTATCCGCCTCGGCAACGATCCCAATGGGGGTTCCGGCATGACCCTCCGAATCGTGCACCGGCCCGCGCGCGTCACCCGCGCCGCCGACGCGACCGAGCGCGAGATGATCGCGCCGCCGCCGATCATGCCGGACGGCCCCGTCGGCGGGCTGCCGATGCAGACCATGCTCCCGGTGCTCGGCGCCCTGTCGTCGATGACGATGATCATGGTGCTGCGCACGAACCCCGTGATGGTGGTCGTCGGTGCGATGATCCTCGTCGTCGCGCTCGTCGGCGGCGTCGG
Source organism: uncultured Leifsonia sp. (assembly GCA_964655795.1). GTDB lineage: Bacteria > Actinomycetota > Actinomycetes > Actinomycetales > Microbacteriaceae > Microterricola. Next base: position 2,088 of record CAZZNX010000159.1, read on the forward strand.
CATGGCGCTGTCGCAGCGCGGCAACCAGGCGAAGACCAGGCGCACTCAACGCGAGCACTACCTCGACTACCTCGAGACGCTCCGTGGCACCCTGCGCGGGCGCGGCAAGGAGCTGCGGGAGAACGCGCTGCTGCTCGACCCGGACCCCGGAACGCTCGGCGAGCTCGTGAACGACCCGGCCAGGCGTTGGGAGCGCAGGCGCTCCGACGTCGACTTCCTCCGTATGCGCATCGGCCTCGGCGACGTGCGCTGCTTCGACCTGGCGATCCCGGATGACGCCAACCCGGTCCAGCCATACGACCCGATCATGACGGGCGAGGCGCAGGCGGTCGTGCGGCACTACTCCCGCGTGCAGGCCATGCCCGTGACCATCGATCTGGCCGGCGCGAGCCACGTCTCGATCATCGGCGAGCGGGGTGATGTGCTCGGTGCCGCCCGTGCGCTGCTGCTGCAGATCGCCGCCATGCACTCGCCGGACGACGTGCAGCTGGCGGCCGTCTTCCCCGAGCACGCCGCCGCCGACTGGGCGGGCGTCGACCTGCTCCCCCACCTCAGCATGAGTGACACCTTCGACGGCCCCGTGCCGGCGCGCCGGCTGGCCTCCAGCACCGCGGCCCTGGCCCAGGTGATCTCCGGCGAGCTCGGTGAGCGCGCCCAGCGGGCGGCGACCGCCAAGCGCAAGCCTCCGGCCGGCCGCGCCCGCGCGGTGCCGGATTCGGCGCTCGTCGTCTTCATCGACGACTTCGGCCAGGTGGCATCCGTGCTGCCCAGCATCGATGCCGAACTCGGCGACTCCGAGCTGCGCATCATCGCCGTGCACCTGCTGAGCGACCGCCTGCACGAGCCGAGCGAGGTCACCGTGCGGCTGAGCATCGACGCCGGCACCGCGACGATCGACGACGTGCGCGCGGATGCCGCGGCCGAACCGCAGAGCGCGCGCATCGACCGCGTCGAACTCCCGCTGCTCGCCGGCATCGCTCGCACGCTGAGCCCGCTGCGTGTCAGCCTCAGCTCGCAGGAACAGCTCGACGAGGGCCGGGCCATCGGGGTGACCGAGCTGCTCGGGATCAGCGATCTGGCCGCCTTCAGCACCGCATCCTCCTGGGCGCCCAGGTCGCCGCGCGACTTCCTGCGGGTGCCGATCGGCGTCGATGATGTCGGCGCCCCCGTGCTGCTCGACCTCAAGGAGTCGGCCCAGCTCGGCATGGGCCCGCACGGGATCTGCATCGGAGCGACCGGCTCCGGCAAGAGCGAGATGCTGCGCACCCTGATTCTCGGGCTCGCGCTCTCGCACTCCCCCGACGACCTCAGCATGGTGCTCGTCGACTACAAGGGTGGCGCGGCGTTCGCGCCGTTCAAGGGGCTTCCGCACGTCGCGGGCATCATCGACAACCTGGCCGATGACCCGCAGCTCACCGAGCGCGCGCGTTCCAGCATCGCCGGCGAGGTCGTGCGCAGGCAGCAGCTGCTGAAGGATGCCGGCAGCTCGGCCTCGATCAGCCACTACCGCGAGCTCCGCGCCGAACGGCCGGAGCTGCCGCCGATGCCGCACCTGCTCGTCGTGATCGACGAGTTCGGCGAACTGCTCACCGCCGAACCCGACTTTGTCGACCTGCTGCTGACCATCGGCCGGATCGGCCGCTCCATCGGCGTGCACCTGCTGCTCTCCAGCCAGCGGATCGAGGGCGGCAAGCTGCGCGGCCTCGACACCTACCTCTCCTACCGGCTTGGCCTCCGCACCTTCTCCGAGGCCGAGAGCGCCGTCATCCTCGACACCCCCGACGCCTTCCACCTGCCCGCCGTCCCCGGCTTCGGCTACCTCAAGGTCGACACCTCGATCTATCGCCGCTTCCGCGCCGGCTATGTCTCGGGACCGGTGCCCGGCGATCTCGCCCGCGAACTGGCGGAGCCGGAGAGCGCCGCGGTGCCGCTGCTGCTGCCCGTCTACAACGGCGTCGCCACCGATGGCGACGAGGCCGCGGCCGAGGAGGAGCTCTCCCGGCCGACGACGGGCCGCGCCCTGATCGACGAGTGCGTCGACCGTCTGCGCACGGCCGCCCGCTCCACCGCGCCGGTCTGGCTGCCACCGTTGCCGAACCGGGTCACGCTGGCCCGCGCGCTGCAGGGTGCCGTCACCGAGGCCGGCGCCAGCACGCTGCAGGTCCCCATCGGCCTGCTGGACGACCCGACCAAGCAGCGGCAGGCGCCGTGGCGGCTCGACCTCACCCGTTCCGGCGGCCACGTCGCCGTGATCGGGGCGCCGCAATCGGGGCGCTCCACCTTCCTGCGCACCGTTGCCGCATCCATCGCCCTCACTCAGACCCCGCGTCAGGTCACTGTGTACGGCATGGACCTGACCGGTGGCGGGCTCGGCCGCATCGAGCAGTTCCCGCACGTCGGCGGTGTCGCCACCCGCGGCAACCGCGACCGGCTGCGCCGTCTGCTCGAGGAGCTGCACGGCATGCTGGCCACCCGCGAGGCGGTGTTCCGTGACCACGGCATCGACTCCCCGGCGATGCTGCGCACCGCCCACGCGGCCGGGCGCATTCCCGAGCTGGTGAGCGCCGACGTCGTGCTGCTCGTGGACGGGCTGGCCCAGCTGCGCGCCGACTTCGAGGATCTCGAGGAGCCGCTGGCCGACCTGCTCCGCCGCGGCGGCAGCTTCGGCATCCACGTCGTCATCACGATGAACCGCTGGAACGACATGCGGATGAACCTGCAGTCGCTCGTCGGCACCCGGCTGGAGCTGCGCATCAACGACCCGGCCGACTCGGTGATCAGCCGCAAGCTGAGCACGACGCTGAAGGCGAATCAGCCCGGCCGCATCCTCACCGATGCGAGCCTGCTGGCGCAGACCGCGCTGCCGACCATGGAAGACGTGGATGACGCGCTGCTCGGCGACGCGCTCGAGGCGCTCGCGGCGCAGACCGCCGCCGGCTGGCAGGGGCCGGCCGCCGCGCCGATCCGCCTGCTGCCGGAGGACCTCTCGCCCGCGCTGCTGCCGGACGTCTTCGACGAACCGGACCGGCTGCCGTTCGGCCTGCGCCAGGACACCATGGAACCGGTGTTCCTCGAGCTCGGCACGCGCGACCAGCACCTGCTCGTCTTCGGCGACACCCAGGCGGGCAAGTCGACGGTGCTGCGCTCGCTGATCTCCGCCCTCGTCGATCGCTACACGGCCGACGAGCTCGTCGTCGCGCTGATGGACCTCCGCGGCGATCTGGTCGGCGGCGTTCCCGACGACTACATGGGCGGCCACGCCTCGAACAGCAGGGAGGCGCGCGGCCTCGCCGTCGCCATCGCAGAGGAGCTGGAGAAGCGTCAGGATGCCGGCAAGGCCGCAGGCGCCACGAACGCCAGCCCGCGCATCGTCGTGGTGGTCGATGACTACGACATCCTGGCATCCGGCGGCATGGAGCCACTGAAGCCGCTGCTGCCCTATCTGGCATCCGCCCGCGATCTGCGCCTGCACGTCTTGCTCGCGCGACCGGTCTCCGGCAGCAGCCGTGCAATGTTCGATGTCGCCCTGCAGACCATCCGGGACACCGGCGGCTCGGCGATCGTCATGTCCGGTGAGCGCAGCGAGGGCCAGATCCTGCCGCAGCTCTACGCCGAGCAGATGGTGCCGGGTCGCGGACGCTTCGTGCGGCGCGGCGAACGGCCCCGCCTGATCCAGGTCGCGAACGTCCCGCTCGGCGCCACCGCGCAGGGCAACGCGGACGGCAACACTGACGGAAATGCGGACGAGATCGACGACGAGCGAAAGGAACCGGCCCATGCCTCGTGACGCTGTGCTGCTCAGCCCCACCGGAGTGAATCTCGAAGCCGTGCTGCGGGCCGCCGCGGCCGTCGACGAGCAGCTCCAGGTGCGTTCGCTCTACGACGGCGCCGCGCTGCAGTTGTTCGGGGCCGACGGTCAGGCCGTGATCACGGTGCAGCACTCCACCCTGATCGCCAACGCGCACGAGATCGAGCGCCTGCTGCCATCGGCACCCGCCGTGCACACGCCGCTGTGGTGGAGCGAGGTGTACATCCCGTGGCGGAGCGACGGCCAGCCCGGCCTCGACATCCTCTACCGGATTGCCGTGCACCTCGGTGCGACCCTCGTGCTCGAGGACGCCAGCTGATGAGCGTCGATCTCGGCACCGACGCGGTGACCGCCACCACTGCGACGGAGCAGATGCGCGTGGTCGTGGCCGGTGCCGCCGGAGGAGTCGGAACGACCACCGTCACCGCGCTGCTCGCTGCCGCGCTCGGCA
>CAZZNX010000160.1:0-6344 GCA_964655795.1 uncultured Leifsonia sp.
GAAGCGCGCCCGCTAGACCGCGTCCTACGCCGAAGCGCCCAGCCACCACCGGTGGCTGGGCGCTTCGGCGTTTGCCGTTCCGGGCCAGAGCACCCACGAACGAACGGCATGCTCGTGAAAATAGTTGTGCTCCGGTGCATCCAATCCGGCCGCTGCCACGGAAGTAGTAGTGAAAGCGAAATCTTGCCCTCGGGCTCTACAAGGAGGTATGACCATGCGCAAACTACTTGCAACCGGAATCGCTGCCGGAGCATTCATCGCCGTCGCCGCGATTGCACCGGCGAACGCGGCCGAGGGGGACGCCCAATTGTCGGTCCTTCACGGCATCCCGGGCCTGACCGTTGATGTCTACGTGAACGGCGATCTCACGCTCGACGACTTCACCCCCGGCTCCCTCGCCGGCCCCCTGGCTCTCCCGGCCGGCACCTACAGTGTCGCGATCACGGCCTCCGATGCCGCGGACGCCTCGGCTCCCGTGCTCGGCCCGATCGACCTGCCCCTCGAGGCGGGTGGCAACTACACAGCGGCGGCCCACCTCACCGAGGCGGGGGAACCAAGCGCCACTCTGTTCAGCAACGACATCTCGATGCTCGAGGCCGGGCAGGGCCGGCTGACGGTGCGTCACGTGGCCGCGGCACCTGCAGTCGACGTCCTCGCCGGTGGTTCCGCTGTGATCACCGACCTGAGTAACCCAGATGAGAGTGTGCTCAACCTGCCGGCTGGCACCGTCTCGGCCGCGGTTGCCGCGACCGGCACCACCGACCCGGTGATCGGCCCGGCCGATGTGAATGTGGCCGAGGGTGTCAACACCATCGTCTTCGCCTGGGGAAGCCTCGAAGACGAGAATCTCGCCCTGGCCATCCAGACCATCGACGGCCTGCACTCCACCCCGGACAGCATCCCTGCCGGTTCGGCCGGCTTGGTTGCCACGAACCCTCCCGTCGATGCATCGGGTCTGTGGATCGGCGCCGGCCTTGCCGGTCTGATGGTCGCCGCCGGTGGCGCGGTAGCCCTCCGTGCCAAGGCTCGCCGCTGAGACGCTGTCTTGCTGAGACCGAATCGAGCACCCAGATGAACGCCGCAACGAGAAGAGTCGGGTCTCTCGTTGCGGCGTTCGCCGTGTTGGCGGCGCTGGCCGGCTGCTCGGTGGCAGCGGCACCCACAGAGAGCGGGCCCCCGACACCGAGCGCAACGCCACGTCAGGTCGCCCCATCGCCCACCCCAACGGCCGTCGCCGACGTGCCGACGGTGAGCGCAGGCATCGACACCCAACGTCCGCAGGCCGTTCCCCCGGTTCGTCTGCGCATCGACGCTCTCGGCATCGATATGAGCGTGCAGCCGATCGGTCTTGCCGAGAATGGGGCCATGGCGCTTCCCGCCAATCCCGCCGATGCCGCCTGGTACCGTTACGGTGCCTGGCCGGGCAGCGGCCAGGGTTCGATCGTGATCGCCGCGCACGTCGACTCCCTGGACTATGACATCGGGCCGATGGCGCGACTGCCCGAGGCGGTACCCGGAACCGAGATCGTCGTCACCACCGCAGACGGAACCGACGTGGTGTACCTGGTCGCCGAGGGGGGACTCGTCGTCAAGAGCGATGTTCCGTGGGCGAGCGTCTTCGACCGGACAGGACAGAGCAGGCTCACAATCGTGACCTGTGGTGGGGAATTCGACTACGAGCGCCGCACCTACCTGTCCAACGTCATCGTCACGGCGCTGCCCAGACCCTGAGTCGTTCACTATGCTGGGTGAAATCATTACCGGATCCCCTGAGCTCGCGTCTGCGGGCCACGACGGCCCGGTTCGGCCGCACTTCGATGGAGAAGGGCATGAGCAACTGGTGACAGCATTCGTCGACGAGCCTGCTCTGGCCCTGGCATTCCGCTCCGGGGATGAGCACGCGCTCGCGGCCGCCTACGAGCGCTGGTCCCCGCTGGTGCACACCCTCGCCCTGCGGGCCCTGGGCACAACCACAGACGCGGAGGACGTCACGCAGCAGGTGTTCATATCGGCGTGGCGCGGGCGCTCCACCTTCGACCCGGAACGTGGGGTCCTCGGCTCCTGGCTGACCGGAATCACCAAGCGCCGCATTGCCGATGCGCTGGAAGCTCGGTCACGCGCCCGTCGGGTGGAGGAGGCCAGCATCCGCGCGGCGCTGACTGCCAACGATGTCGTCGACGCCGATATGGTGGATAGGCTCCTGCTGGTCGACGAGCTGGCACGTCTGGAGCCCGTTCCTCGAGAAGTGATGGCGCTGGCCTTCTTCGGGGAGATGACCCACGCCGAGATCGCTGAATCGACCGGAATTCCCCTCGGCACGGTGAAGAGCCATATTCGACGAAGTTTGACCCGATTACGCGATCGTTTGGAGGTGAATGATGCATCTTGATGAAGAGATATTGGCCCAGGCAGCCTTGGGCGACCGTGCCCTCGACGATGCAGAGCGTGCTCATGTGCAGCAGTGTCAGCACTGCGCGAACGAGCTGGATGTGATCCGCCACCTCGTGACAACGGTCCGGACCGCCGCGGATGTAGAGCTGGTTGCCCCAGCCGCCGGCGTCTGGCAGGCGATCCACTCCGAGCTGGCTTTGACGGATGCGGTGGCCGAAGACCCGCTGACCCGGGCGCGCGACGCGGAGAACAGCGCGGTACACACGGTCGGTTCAGCCGACAGAGGTGCACCTGCCGCTGAAGCGCAGTCCGCGTCGGTAACCTCCATTCGGCGCGGTCGGCGTGGATCCGGTTTTGGACGGTGGTGGCCGATGGCCGCGGCTGCCCTGTTCGTCGGTGTCGTCCTCGGGATCGTCGGAACCCAACTGTGGACGTCGACAGGAGCGCAGGTGGTGGCTGAGGCCACGCTGGAGCCTTTCCCGAGCTGGGAAGCCGCAGGCTCTGCACAGCTAGCGGAGGCGAACGGCGTGCGCGAGCTGCGGGTCGAGCTCGATGCGCCCGCGGGTGGCCTGCGCGAGGTGTGGCTGATCGACCCCGAGACCTCGGGCCTGTTGAGCCTGGGCCTGTTGGACGGCGCCAGCGGACAGTTCACGATCCCGGCCGATGTCGACCTGAGCGCCTACTCGCTGGTGGACATTTCGGCGGAACCGGGCGACGGCAACCCGGGGCACTCTGGTGACTCGATCGTTCGGGGGGAACTGCGCCTTTCCTAGCAGTCGGTCTCGATACGGCCGCGGGCGGCCTACTCTTACATGGGTTGCCGGTCGAGTAGCGAGGAACGAGCGTATCGAGACCTCACGGGCAGCGTCGTCAGCGCACGCTGCCTACACCGAGCTCCCGATCCATAGCCCGACGCTCGCCGCGGCCACGCAGAGCACGAGCATGAGCAGCCCGCTGAGCAGTGAGGCGCCGTAGCGCCCCTGCCGGATCAGTTGCACGGTCTCGTAGCTCGCCGTGCTGAAGGTGGTGTACCCGCCGAGGAACCCGGCGCCGAGCACGACCCCCAACTGCTCCGGCAGCAGCTGGGCGGCGGTGAGGCCGGTCAGCACGCCGAGAGCGAGCGATCCGGACACGTTGATCACAGTCGTCGCCCACGGGAAGGCCGTCTTCAGTCGGGTGCGGATCACGCCGTCCAGAATGAAGCGCGCGGCGGCCCCGACTCCGCCGGCCACGGCCAGCAGCGCGAACAGCAGCGGGGTCACGAGGTCGCTCCATGCCGCGCCGGGGCGTGCGGCATCCGGGCGGAGACGGCATGGCCGACGGCGATGCCGGCCCAGGTGGCGCAGGCGCCGAGCAGCACGGTGCCCAGGGCGTAGCCGGCGGCCGTCCCCAGCTGCCCATCGCCCAGGATCAGCGCGGTGTCGACGGCGAGTGCGCTGTACGTCGTGAAGCCACCGCAGAATCCGGTGCCGAGCAGCAGGCGGAGGGAGCGGGCAGCGGGACGCTCGCCGTCGGGGCGGGTGAGCGCCTCGTAGAGCACGCCGAGCAGGAAGGCCCCGAGCAGGTTGACGAGCCCGATGGCCAGCGGCAGGGCGCCGAGTGTCGGGATGACGACAGTGAGGGCCTCACGGGCGGCGACGCCGACGGTGCCACCGAGCGCGACCAGCGCGATGGGCGCCGCACGCAGGTGTGGCGGCCGGATGCCGGGCGTCACTCGATCGGCCGAGAGTGCGCGCCGGCTTCGTCGGCGGTGTGGGTGGGAATGACGACGACGGGGCGCGACTGGCGCCGGGTGAGGGCCAGCGCGACGGAGCCGGTGAAGAAGTCCTGGATGCTGCCGCCGAGGCTGTGCGGGTGGCCGCCGACGATGATCATGGACGCATCGAGGGTGTCGGCGAGGTGGGCGAGGGCCGTCGGCACATCACCGGCGAGGGCGAGTGTGCGCCAGGGGATCTCGCTGTCATCGAGCAGTACCGCCAGGCCGGCGGCGAGGCGGGCGTCGAACGCGGCATCGTGCTCATCGGCGAAGTCGGGATCGAGCGGTGCCGTCAGCACTGAACCGTCCGGGGATTCCGACGTGGAGAAGCGCCCGGGGTTCACGTGCGCGCAGACGAGCTCCGTGCCGAATCGGGCCGCGAACTGCGCGGCCTGCTCGACGACCTGCGGCGGCTGGCCGGGGGAAACGCCGACCACCACCGGGTGCGGCTGCTGGGGTTGTGCGTGCGTGCCCATGCACTGACCATACTCCCGCCGCAATCGCGACGCGGGATACCCCGTGCGAAAACAACTCTGGCGCCGAACGGCGAGGCCGATCGGCGCCAGGGCGCGGGTCACAGCGTGGTGCTGTGGCGGGAGTCAGGAAGCGGGCGTCGCCGGCTTCTTGTCGGTGGCCGGGGCCTCGTCGGCGGCATCCGCCACGACGATGACCTCTTCTTCGACGACCTCGACGACCTCAACCGGCGCGTCGGTGGTGTCGGCAACAGCGGCCTCAGCAACGGCGGACTCGGCCGGCGTGCTCGTGCTCGTGCTGTGCACGATCTCGGTCTCGTCGAACTCATCGAAGTCGTCGAAGTCGTCAATCATGAGGGCGGCCTGAGCCTGCGCCAGCGCGAAGTTGTGCGCGTGCACGGCGAGGGCCAGCAGCAGACCCAGCACGCCGACGCCGATGAGCGTGGTGCCGAGCGTGGCGCCGGACTGGCCGGCGAGCATGGCCTGCACATCCTGCGAGCCGGCCGCGTAGAGCTCGGCCTGGGCGTTGATCGAGTTCGTCATGATGAGGTAGCCAACCGCGGCGGCGGCAAGCGAAGCCACCCAAAGCAGGATGACGGGGAAGTTGGTGGCGCGGGTTGCGCGGGGTGCAGCGGTGCTGGACATGATTTCCTTGGGTTCGGGGTGCCGGAGCGGTCGATTGACACTATCGGCGATTGCTATGAACGAGCTATGAGCTGGCGGGGCGTTGTCTCAGTCCCGGACTCGGAGCTGCACCACCGGGCGGTCCGGGCTTGGTCGCGCCACCTCGGCGAAACCGGCCGCGAGGAACAGCGAGAGCGTGCCGTGGTAGAGATCGGCGGAGCTGGTCTTTCCCCGTACGGCCACGTCGACCGGGTAGCCCTCGATCACGCGGGCGCCGAGTGCGCGCGCCTGCTCGACGGCGCCGCGCAGCAGCTCTCCGCCGATGCCGCTGCGGCGGTGCCCCACCCGCACGACGAAGCAGGTGACCGCCCACACCCCGTCGTCGTCCGGATCCTCCGGGCTTCCGCCGGCGACGACTCGGCTCCGCGCCAGCCGGCTGTAGTTCGGGCGGGGCTCCACGGCACACCAGCCCACCGCTTCGCCGTCGCGGTAAGCGATGACGCCCGGCGGGGGAGCGGCGGCCCGCACCTGCTGCTCGAGCGAGGCCTTGCACTCGGCGGGCTCCGCGTCGGTCCACTCGGCGTTGGACAGCTTGAAGTACTGGCACCAGCACCCCGCCGGGTCACCGCGTGTGCCGAACACGCGCTCGACGTCGCCCCAGGGTGCGTCGGAGACGGACACGATGCTCACCTGGCCGAGTTCGCTCATGAGAAAACACTAGGTGGCTGCACCGACGTGGCGCTACGGATGCCGCGATCTCGCCGTTGACCCGGGCTTTGCCGCCGGCCCCGCGCGCCGTGGGTGCGCGGTTCGTGGCGCGGCGGCATCCGGAATCGGAGCGGAACACGCCCGGCGGATTCAAAGTGGCAAGCGGGGCCCGAACTTCGCGCTATTATTGACAAGTTGTCTTCGGGCGAAGCGCCAGCTGAGGTTACTCACGCTGGTGGCCAACCAGAGACTACGGGCTGTAGCGCAGCTTGGTAGCGCACCTGACTGGGGGTTAAGGGGTTCACCCCTCGCCGGTCGGCCCAAATAACTGAAAATCAATGTCGCGGGCTGTAGCGCAGCTTGGTAGCGCACCTGACTGGGGGTCAGGGGGT
>CAZZNX010000161.1:0-323 GCA_964655795.1 uncultured Leifsonia sp.
GGCCGCGCTGCTCGGTCTGGCCCTCTGGCGGTTCCACGGCGTGCGGCCGGGGGCCCTGCTGCTGGCGGCCATACCCGTCGCGGCCGCCGCCGCCCTTCGCCCTGAACATCCGGAGATCGCGTTTACGCTCGGCGCGGCCGCACTGATCGCGCTGACCTCCCGGCATTCCGCCGAGCTGCTCGGCGTAGACGTCGGACGCGTCCGTCTCGAAGGCGAGCTTCGCCCGGAAGTGCGCGACCGCCTGCTCGCTCGTCGACGCACGCTCTGCGGCGAAGATCGGCGTGTACGCGCGCGTGGAAACTGTCTGGGTGTCAGCAGTCTGG
>CAZZNX010000161.1:423-6321 GCA_964655795.1 uncultured Leifsonia sp.
GTGTCAGCGGTCTGGGTGTCAGCGGTCTGGGTGTCAGCGGTCTGGGTGTCAGCGGTCTGGGTGTCAGCGGGGCTCGGTGTCATGTCTCCAGCATTCCGGATGCCGTCGCCGGCCGCCCCGGAGTTCCTGCCCGACTTCGCCGACATCCCGCCACAGCTCGCCCGGCCGGAGTTCTGACAAGAAAACCCTTGACAGCCCGGCATCCGCGGCCTATCTTCATAACCAATTAGTTATGGATTGAGGTTCATCGGTGGACATGACACTGAGCAGCGTGAGAGACGCCCCCGGCGCCGGTTCTCCCAGCGCCGCCTCGCCTGCGGCCGAGGAGGAGCGACTGAACCGCGTCTTCATGGCGCTGGCCGATCCGACCCGCCGCGCGATCCTCGCCAGACTCGCCGAGGGCGACGCCTCGGTCTCCCAGCTCACGACGCCGTTCGACATGAGCCAGCCCGCCATCTCGAAACACCTCAAAGTGCTCGAGAGCGCCGGGCTGATCTCGCGCAGCAGGGCGGCGACGGCGCGCCTCAGCCACCTCGAGGCCGCACCACTTGAGGAGGCCAGCGTGTGGGTGGAGAACTACCGCCGATTCTGGGGCGAGAGCTTTGACAGACTCGACGTCGCACTCGCGGCGCACCTGGCCGCTCAGGCCGACACGCTCAATACCGACACACCCAACGAGGGGGACGCAGCGTCATGACCGAGACCCGCCCGAGCGGCATCGCCGACACCGACACCTACATCACGCGCATGTTCGCGGCACCGCGTGCCGTGGTGTTCGACTTCTGGCTGCAGCCCGAGCGACTCGCCGAGTGGTGGGGTCCTGTCGGGTACACGGCACCGGCCGAGCACATCATCATGGAGCGCTCCGTCGGCGGGCGTTTCCAGCTCTGCATGATCGAGGAGTCCACCGGGGTCGAGATCTGGACGTACGGCGAGGTGCTCGAGTTCGTCGAACCGGAACTCATCGCGTTCCAGCTCCGCGTCAAGCGCCCTGTCGACGAGGAACCGATCACGATGCAACTCCGCGTACAGTTCCACGATCACGGCGAGCGCACCCGCATCACGCTGCACCAGGGGCCGTTCGCGGCCACCGAGATGGAGCGCGGCAACAACATCGGCTGGAGCATGTCGTTCGACAAGCTGGATGCCGCCATCGCCGGCATCCGCAGCTGAACCCGACCCACGCCGACCGCACCCACAGCACACGCACCAGCGAAAGGACATCGCCATGACCCCGACACCGGATTCCGGCACCATCGCACCGCCGCACACCGTCACCTCAGCCGACGGCACCCGCATCGCCTACGAGGCCACGGGCAGCGGCCCCGCCCTCGTGCTGGTCGGCGGTGCCTTCAGCGAGCGCCACTTCCCCCTGACGCTCGAGCTCGTCGAGCAGCTGGCCGACAGCTTCACCGTCTACAACTACGACCGGCGCGGCCGCGGCGACAGCGGCGATACCTCGCCATACGCGGTCGACCGCGAGGTGGAGGATCTCGACGCGGTCATCGCCGCCGCGGGTGGAACCGCGCTGGTCTGGGGACTCTCCTCCGGGGCCGCGCTCGCGATCGAGGCGGCGGCCCGCGGCTCCCACATCAGCAGCCTCGCCTGCTACGAGCCGCCCTACGTCGTCAACGCGGACCCGCTGCGCACCGCGATCGGGCTCCGTGGCCCGATCGCCGCGCTCCTGGCCGCCGGCGAGAAGAGCAAGGCGGTGTCCCTGTTCATGACCAAGGGCATGGGGATGCCGGGCGTCATCGCGTTCGGCATGAAGCTGTCCCCGATGTGGAAGCGCCTCACCGCACTCGCCAACACGATCCCCTACGACCTGGCGGTGACGAGCGCCGCGATGAAACCGGGCGGCGGCGCTGGCCCAGAGCTCGACGGATCGCGCTGGGCCCCAATCGGCTGCCCGGTCACGGTGATGGTGGGCACCAAGAGTCCGGAGCCGCTGCGCACGGCGGCCGAGTGGGCGGCATCCGCCGTGCCCGGTGCCACCCTGCGCTGGATGCCGGACCAGAACCACACGTTCAAGCCGCCGGTCGTGGCGGAAGCACTGAAGGAGATGTTCGCATGAGAATCGTCAGCCTCGGCATGCAGATGACCCTGGACGGCTTCGTCGCCGGCCCGAACGGCGAGCTGGACTGGGCGATGGAGCGGCTCGACGAGGAGCTCTTCGCCCACCAGGAGGTGCTGCAGAGCGGCTCGGACACCATGCTTCTCGGGCGGGTGAACTACCTCGATCAGGCCGCATACTGGCCGACGGCTGAGGAGCCGCTCGCAAAGATCCTCAACGCGCAGCAGAAGATCGTGTTCTCGACGACGCTCAAGCAGGTGGACTGGCAGAACTCCCGGCTCGCGACCGCCAGCCCGGCCAAGGAGATCGCGGCGTTGCGGAAGCAGCCGGGCTCCGTGATCAGTGTGGCCGGCGGTTCGCGTTTCGCACAGTCGCTGTTCCGCGAGCACCTCATCGACGAGATCCGGCTCTACGTGCACCCGATCGCACTCGGCCGCGGCATCCCGCTGTTCGCCGAAGAGATCACGCTCGAGCTCACCGCGTCCCGGCGCTTCGGCAACGGGACCCTGCTCAACAGCTACCGCGACCCGCTCTCGGCCGGTTTCGCGGATGCCGCTCGCAGCGCGTGAGCACTCCCCTGCCACCCTCTCGGCTCCCGCCCGTTGATTGAGCCTGTCGAAATCCCCACTCCGCTGATTGAGCCTGTCGAAATCCCCACTCCCCATCCACACTTGCTCCGTTGATTGAGCCTGTCGAAATCCCACTACCCATCGTGAAAGGACCCCTGATGCCCGCAACCCTCGATGAGTTCATCGCCGAACTCGACGCCCCCGCCCGCGAGACCGCCGAATCACTCCGCGCGCTCATCGACGATGCCGTTCCGGGCGCCACCGGTCAGATCTGGCACGGCCACCCCGTCTGGCTGGACGGCAAGAACCCGGTCGCCGGCTTCAAGCCATACCCGCGCTGGACCACCTTCATGATCTGGAACGGTTCCCCGATCACGGATGCCAGCGGCCGACTCGAATCCGGAGCCCGCATGGCTACGGTGAAGCTGTCGAGCGCCGAGGAGATCGACGCCGCCCTCTTCACCGACTGGCTGAAGCAGGCCACCGCGTAGCGCTGGCCGCATCCGCCGCCCACCCGCATCCGCCCCTCGTCGACAGCGAGTTGGCGCAATCGGCCCCTTCGCCCGCGCCCAAGGGGCCGTTTGCGCCAACTCGCGGCCGATTCCCGCGGTGGCCGCGGCGTAGAGTGCTGCCATGAGCGACATGTGGATCGGCCTCGTCGTGGTCGGCGGCACCATCGCGGTGCTGCTCGGCCTGGCCCTTCTCGCCCAACGCATCCGGCGCCGCGGCACGGCCGGGCCCGCGATCGGCGCGGCCATGGCCGCCTATGACCAGGCCATGCACGTGAGCGCCTACGAGACCTTCCTCGAGATGCAGGCCCAGGACGAACGCGTGACGCCGACCCCGGCGCCCGACACGCACTAGACGCACACCGCGTTGGCTGCTGCCGCCAAGCGTTTCCCCAGCCACCCCTCCTACGCTGCCCCCATGACGCAAGAACTGTTGTGGCTCGTCGTCGCAGGCGCTGGCCTGTTCCTGCCCATGCTGCTCGGGCTCCTCACCTCCGGCCGGCGCAGGGTTCCGGTGCGTGCCACGCGCACCATCGACCCACGTGAGCGCCGCTGACCGCCGACTCAGCACAGAGTGATCGACGCATGACCTCCCGTCGAGTCGTGGTGCACGGCTTCGTGCAGGGCGTCGGATTCCGATACTCGGCGCGCGCGGAGGCGGAGCGTCTCGGCATCTCGGGTTGGATTCGCAATCGGGCAGACGGCGCGGTCGAGGCCGAGATCCACGGCGATGCCGAACAGCTGCAGCGCATGCTCGACTGGCTGGCTCGCGGCCCGCGCGGCGCGGCGGTGACCGCCGTCGAGGTCAGCGAGCTGGGCGAGCAGGGCGAGGCGTCCGGCGGGACCGACGCCCACCGCAGCGGCGAGCAGGACGGATTCCGCATCGTCTCCTAGTTCCGAGCGCATAGTTCCGAGCGCATAGTTCCGAGCACACCGCCGCGGGGCTCGGGCCCACAAATGTCGGCGGTGTCTGTCAGGCTGGTGTCGTGAATGACATGCAGAACGCAGAGATCGATGACGAGAACGCTGTGAACCCCGAGGCCGTCGCTGCGAGCGCGATGCCCTACGGTGCCGAGGCCGGCGGCGACGGCATCCGCCCCGCTGCTCTCGCCGCGCTGCGTGCGCTCGTCGGTCGCCAGGACGCCGACTTTCACGACGGGCAGTTCGAGGCGATCGAGGCCCTCGTCGCCCGGCGTCGTCGCGCGCTCGTCGTGCAGCGCACCGGGTGGGGCAAGTCGGCCGTGTACTTCGTCGCCACGAAGCTGCTGCGCGATGCCGGAGCCGGCCCCACGATTCTCGTCTCTCCCCTGCTGGCGCTGATGCGCGACCAGGTGGCCGCCGCCGCCCGCGCCGGTGTGCGCGCCGTCTCGATCAACTCCTCGAACGCCCACGAGTGGGGCAGTGTGCTCGAGCAGCTGCGCGCCGACGAGGTCGACGTGCTGCTCGTCTCCCCCGAGCGGCTCAACAACCCGCGTTTCCGCGACGAACAGTTGCCCGCCCTGATCAACCGCGTCGGACTGCTCGTCGTCGATGAGGCGCACTGCATCAGCGACTGGGGGCACGACTTCCGCCCCGACTACCGGCGCCTGCGCGAGCTGATCGCCGAAATGCCGAGCGGCGTCCCCGTGCTCGCCACCACCGCAACGGCCAACAGCCGCGTGGTGACGGATGTCGCCGAGCAGCTCGCGGCCGCCGCCGCGCAGCACGGCGACACCGAGCCGGTGCTCACCATCCGCGGTCCGCTCGCCCGCACCTCCCTGCGGCTCGGCGTGCTGCGCCTGCCCGACGCCCAGGCCCGTCTCGCCTGGTTGCTCAGCCACCTCGCCGATCTGCCGGGCAGCGGCATCATCTACACGCTCACCGTCGCGGCCGCCGAGGACACGGCCCGGCTGCTGCGTGAGGCCGGCCATGCCGTGCACGCGTACACCGGACAGACCGACACCGACGAGCGGGAGCAGCTTGAGGGCCAGCTCAAGCGCAACGAGATCAAGGCGCTCGTCGCCACGAGTGCGCTCGGCATGGGCTTCGACAAGCCCGACCTCGGCTACGTGCTGCACCTCGGCGCGCCATCATCGCCCGTCGCCTACTACCAGCAGGTCGGCCGCGCCGGTCGTGCGACGGAGAACGCCGACGTGCTGTTGCTTCCCGGCATCGAAGACGAGGCCATCTGGACCTACTTCGCCACCTCCTCGATGCCGAACGAGGAGAAGGCGCAGGCGGTGATCGCCGCCCTCGCCGCCAGCGACCGGCCGCTCTCCACCCCGGCGCTCGAGGCGATCGTCGACCTGCGGCGCTCCCGGCTGGAGCTGCTGCTCAAGGTGCTCGACGTCGACGGCGCCGTGCGCCGCGTGCAGGGCGGCTGGACCTCGACAGGGCAGCCCTGGTTCTACGACCGTGAACGCTACGAGCGCATCGCCGCGGAACGCCTCGCCGAGCAGCGTTCCATGATCGAGTACGAGCGCACGAGCGAGTGCCGCATGGCGTTCCTGCAGCGCGCGCTCGACGACGACACCGCCGTGCCGTGCGGGCGCTGCGACAACTGTGCTGGCGCCTGGTACCCGGTCGATGTCGCCGCGGATGCCGCCGCCAGCGCCAGCGCATCGCTCGACCGGGTCGGCGTGCTCATCGAGCCGCGCGCCCAGTGGCCCACCGGTGTCGCCTCGCTCGGCGTCGCGGTGAAGGGCAACATCCCGCCCGGCGAGCGGCTCGCCCCCGGGCGCGCGCTGGCCCGCTTGAGCGACCTCGG
>CAZZNX010000162.1:0-5813 GCA_964655795.1 uncultured Leifsonia sp.
AGCAGCTCGATGCGCACCGCGCGCGCGGTGGCGGAATCCGGGCGGGCCTGACGGGAACAATGCCGGCACCGTCGGCGTTAACAGTGTTATCGCCAGTGGTGGAGGTGCACCGTGCCGAAAGCAGTCAAATACTCGCGCTATGGCGGCCCCGAGGTTCTCGAGGTCGTCGACATTCCGATGCCGGAGCCCGCAGAGGGCGAGGTTCTCATTGAGGTGATCGCCGCCGGGCTCAATCCGGCCGATTCCCGCCTCCGCGAGGGATTGCTCGCCGAGCGGATGCCGGCCCACTTCCCGCAGGGCCAGGGTTCAGACTTCGCCGGATTCGTTCGTGCAACGGGTCGCGGCGTCACACAGTGCGAGGTCAACGATGCCGTGATCGGGCACGCATCGCGAGCCTCGCATGCCACCCACCTGACCGTGCCCGCCACGAACCTCACCCCCAAGCCGCCCCACCTCCCGTGGGAGGTTGCAGGCGGCCTGTTCGTGACGGGCACCACGGCGTGGGCGGCGGTCAATGCGCTCGGCATCTCCGCCGGTGACACCGTCGTCATCTCCGCGGCGGCCGGTGGCGTCGGCTGCATTGCCGCGCAGCTGGCGGCGCTGCGCGGAGCGACCGTCATCGGCACGGCCAGCGAGCGGAACGTCGACTTCCTCCGCCAGATCGGCGTGATCCCCGTCGTGCACGACGGCGACATCGTCGTGAGCATCAAGGAGGCCGCGCCGAATGGTGTCGACGCCTATCTGGATGCCTTCGGTGGCGACAACCTCGCGACGGCCCACGCCCTCCGGGTTCCGCCCGGGCGCGTCCGCAGCGTGATCGATTGGGACGGCGTGCTCGACTACGGCCCCAACGAGTACGGCTCAGATGAGTACCGGGCGTACGAGTACGCCGCCGAGGCTGACCCGGATGCCAGACCGGTCGCCGACAGCGAACACCGCGTCGGCGCCAGGGGCATCGACGTCGTCGCCAAGCTCGCGCGCCTGGCCGAGCAGCACCGCCTGCTCGTGCCCGTCTCCGACATCTTCCCGCTCGAGCAGGTGCGGGAGGCGTTCGAGGAACTCGACCGGGGGCACACCAGGGGCAAGATCGTGCTCGGCATGCACCCGGTCGGCTACGCCCACCAGCACATTCACGAGGCGAGCTGGCAGGGGGTACCGCTGAAGGAATCCGCGGCGACCGTCGACGTTCCGACAGAGCACGCGCCGATGCGGGTGCGGGAGAACCTGCCGCCCGTGCTCGGGCACCTGCCCGGGCAGCGGCATCCGCACCCATCGGACGAACTGGCTGAGGAGCACTGAGCCCGGCGCGGTGGCGCCGCGGCGTAACGGGGGATCGGCGGCATCCGGCGCCCGAATAGAATGGACCCCATGTCCGATGGCTCCTCTTTCTTTGTCACCACGCCGATCTTCTACGTCAATGACGTACCGCACATCGGACACGCCTACACGGAGGTGGCCGCCGACGTGCTCGCGCGCTGGCACCGTCAGCGTGGTGACGACACCTGGTTCCTGACGGGAACCGACGAGCACGGACAGAAGATCCTGCGCACCGCGACCGCCAACGGCGTCACGCCGCAGCAGTGGGCAGACAAACTGGTCGAGGAGGCGTGGAAGCCGCTGCTGGAGACGATCGACCTCTCCAACGACGACTTCATCCGCACCACGGAGCCGCGCCACGAAGAGAACGTGCAGAAGTTCCTGCAGCACCTCTACGACACCGGCTTCATCTACACCGGCGAGTACGAGGGCTACTACTGCGTCGGCTGCGAGGAGTACAAGCAGGCGGGCGACCTCGTCGACGGCACCGGGGAGTACGACGGCCAGAAGGTCTGCGCCATCCACTCCAAGCCGGTCGAGCTGCTGCACGAGAAGAACTACTTCTTCAAGATGAGCGCCTTCGCCGAGCAGTTGCTCGCCCTCTACGAGGAGCGGCCCGACTTCGTCCAGCCCGAGAGCGCGCGCAACGAGGTGCTCGCCTTCGTGCGTTCCGGCCTCGACGACCTCTCGATCTCACGCTCCAGCTTCGACTGGGGTGTCAAGGTGCCGTGGGACGAGTCACACGTCGTCTACGTCTGGTTCGACGCGCTGCTCAACTACGTGACCGCCGTCGGCTACGGCCAGGACGAGGCCGAGTTCGAGCGCCGCTGGCCGGCCACCCACCTCGTCGGCAAGGACATCCTCCGCTTCCACGCCGTCATCTGGCCGGCGATGCTGATGGCCGCCGGCCTGCCGGTTCCGCACCGGGTCTTCGGCCACGGTTGGCTTCTGGTCGGCGGCGAGAAGATGTCCAAGTCGAAGCTGACCGGCATCGCACCGACGCAGATCACCGACACCTTCGGCTCCGACGCATTCCGTTACTACTTCCTGCGCGCCATCAGCTTCGGCCAGGACGGCTCCTTCTCGTGGGAAGACCTGCACGCCCGCTACACCTCCGAGCTGGCCAACGGCTTCGGCAACCTCGCCTCGCGCGTGATCGCCATGGTCTCGCGCTACTGCGACGGCGTCATCCCCGCCCCCGGTGCATTCACCGAGGCGGATGCCGCCATCCAGGCGATCGAGCGCACGGCGACCGCGACGGCATCCATCGCCATCGACCGCCTCGCCATCCACGAGGCAATTCACGAGGTGTGGACGCTCGTCGACGGCCTGAACGGCTACATCACCGAGCAGGAGCCGTGGGCACTGGCCAAGAAGCCGGAGGAGCGCGAGCGCCTGGAGACGGTGCTCTACACGGCCGTCCGCGGCCTCGGCACGCTCGCCGTGCTGCTCTCGCCGGTGCTGCCGAAGGCGACCGCGAAGCTGTGGACCGCACTCGGCGGCGACGGCGTCGTGCAGGATCAGCGCATCGACCACGCCTGGGAGTGGAGCGGTGCGGGATCCGTCGCCCCGCTCGAGGCGCTGTTCCCGCGCATCGAGACCACCGAGTAACACCGCAACTCACCCGCTGGTCGAGTGGGCCACCAACGGCCGTATCGAGACCAAGGCCACAAGGAACTGACGATGAGCGACGCGAACATGGACACCTCGGCGCACGTGCGCAAGCGTGAACAGACCGAGGGGCGCGAGCTGAGCTACCCGCCGCTGCCCGAGGCGCTCACCGTCGGTGTCTACGACAACCACACCCATCTCGAGATCGCCGACGGCGACAACCCGATCGACTACCGCGAGCAGCTCGACCGGGCGTCGGCCGTCGGCGTGCGCGGCGTGATCCAGGTGGGCGGCGACGTGCCGACCTCGCAGTGGTCGGCCGCGACCGCCGCGGTCGAACCGCGCATGCTGGCCGCCGTCGCGATCCACCCGAACGAGGCACCGCTCTACGACACCGCCGGCGGGCCGGACGGCAGTTGGGAGGGCGGCCTCGACGCCGCCATCGCCGAGATCGACCGGCTGGCAGCGCTGCCCCGCGTCGTCGCCGTCGGTGAGACGGGGCTCGACTTCTTCCGCACCGGCGACGACGGCCGCGACGCCCAGTACCGCTCGTTCGAGGCGCACATCGACATCGCCAAGCGTCACGGCCTGGCCATGCAGATCCACGACCGCGATGCGCACGCGGCCGTCATCGAGACACTGCTGCGCGACGGTGCGCCGGAGCGCACCGTCTTCCACTGCTTCTCCGGCGATGCCGAGATGGCCCGGATCTGCGCGGACAACGGCTGGTATCTCTCCTTCGCGGGAACCGTCACCTTCAAGAACGCGCAGAATCTGCGCGACGCACTCCAGGTGATTCCCCGCTCTCAGATTCTGATCGAGACGGATGCCCCCTTCCTCACGCCGACCCCGTTCCGCGGCCGTCCGAACGCACCGTACCTGCTGCCGCTGACGCTGCGCGCGATCGCCGCGGAACTCGGCACAGACGCGGCCGTGCTCGCCGCGCAGATCAACTCGAACACCGAACTCGTCTACGGCCGCTGGGACGCCGAGCCTGTGGCATCCGCCGCTCACTCAGTCGACACCGGCACTGCCGCCCTCTCTGCCAACATCGCCTTTCCCGCCAGTACCGAGGCCATCGGAGGCATCGCATGACCGCACACCGTCACGAAGAAGAGATCCCGGAGACCGTGCCAGGCCACGGTCGCCTGCTCGGCCCCGCCGAGATCCGCGACCTCGCCGAGCTGCTCGACGTCACACCGACCAAGAAGCTCGGGCAGAACTTCGTCATCGATGCCAACACGGTGCGCCGCATCGTCAAGACCGCCGGGGTCAAGCCGGGCGAGCACGTCGTCGAGATCGGGCCGGGGCTCGGCTCGCTGACCCTCGGGCTGCTCGAGATCGGTGCATCCGTCACGGCGGTCGAGATCGACAAGCGTCTGGCCGAGCAGCTGCCCAAGACGGTCGAGCTGATGCAGCCGGGCGTGCCGCTCACCGTCATCACGCAGGACGCGATGCGGGTCACCGAACTGCCTGGCGACCCGGCACGGCTCGTCGCGAACCTGCCCTACAACATTTCCGTGCCGGTGCTGCTGCACTTCCTCGAGCACTTCCCCTCGATCCGGTCCGGCATCGTCATGGTGCAGGCCGAGGTCGGCCAGCGCCTCGCGGCGGCGCCGGGCTCCAAGGTCTACGGCAGCCCGAGCGTGAAGGCCGAGTGGTACGGCTCGTGGCGCACGGCCGGCCAGGTGTCGCGCCAGGTGTTCTGGCCGGTGCCGAACGTCGACTCGATCCTCGTCGGATTCGACCGGCGGGATGCCGCGAGCTCCGGTGACGCGGCCATCGACGAGACCGGCGCCATCGGCACAGAGGCCGAGCGCGTCGCCACCTTCGCGCTCGTCGACGCCGCATTCCAGCAGCGTCGGAAGATGCTGCGGCAGTCGCTGGCGCCCGTGCTCGGTGACACAGCCGCGGCCAGCGCCGTGCTGGAGGCGGCCGGGGTCAGCCCGACCGAGCGCGGCGAGCAGCTGACCGTGCACGACTTCCTGCGCATCGCGCGCGCCGCCGCGCAGAGCTAGCCCGCGCAGAGCTAGCCCGGGGCGCGCTCCGCGCTGTCGGCGGCACTGGCGTGTCCGCGCGGGCAGCCAGTAGCGTTGCGAGCATGGCTGAAGAGATCGTCACCGGGCGTCAAGACGGTGTGAGCGACGACGCGCTCGCTGCCGCGACCGGAAAAACGTGGTCGGAGTGGTTCGCGATCCTCGATGCCGAGGGTGCCCACAGCTGGAAGCATTCGGTCATCGCGCGCTGGCTCGACGCCAACTACCCGCTCGGCGGCTGGTGGGCGCAGGGCGTCACCGTCGGTTACGAGCAGGCCCGCGGCATCCGCAATCCCGGCCAGCGCCAGGACGGCAGCTACGAGGTCAGCGCATCCAAGACGCTGCCGTTGGAACAGCAGGAGACGTTGAGTGCCGTGATCGCCGCCGTCTCCGCCGAGCTCGGCGCGCCGGCATCCGAGAGTCGGGCGGTTCGCCACATCACCGCGCGCTGGCCGTTGGCCGGCCGCGAGGGGGAGACGGGCTCGATCCTGGCAACGGTCGCGCCGTCAAAGGCGGGCAAGACCAGCGTGTCGCTCACCTGGAGCAAGCTCGAGGAGCCAGAAGACGTCGCCCCGGCGAAGCTCCGCCTACAGGCGTGGCTGCAGGCCGCCGCCCGGGTGGGATAGCGTGAGGATATGACTCTCGCTGCTACCTCCCCGGTCGTACATGCGAGAGCGCCGGGCAAAATCAACGTCTTTCTGGCGGTCGGTGCACTGCAAGACGACGGCTACCACGACCTCGCCACGGCGTATCAGGCGGTCTCACTCTACGAAGACGTGCGGGCCTACCCGGCCGACGACTTCTCGGTGAGCTTCAGCGGCAGCGTCGACACCTCAGCCCTCGAGGTCG
>CAZZNX010000162.1:5823-6298 GCA_964655795.1 uncultured Leifsonia sp.
CAGCAACCTCGCCATCCGGGCCGCCAAGATGCTCGCCCGCAAGACCGGATTCCGCGGCGGTGTGCGCCTCGAGATCGAGAAGAACGTGCCGATCGCCGGCGGCATGGGCGGTGGCTCGGCGGATGCCGCGGCCAGCCTGATCGCCTGCGACGCGCTCTGGGGCACCGAGCTCGGCAAAGACGACATGCACGCGCTGGCGGCCAAGCTCGGCGCCGATGTGCCGTTCGGTGGCACCGCCATCGGAACGGGCCGCGGCGACCAGCTGAGCCCGGCGCTGGCCCAGGGCAACTTCCACTGGGTGCTCGCCATCGCCGAGTTCGGCATGTCGACGCCCGCGGTCTACTCCGAGCTGGACCGTCACCGCGCCCGCCACCTCGCCGACATCGCGCCGGCACCGGCATCCCCGCAGGTCGACGCCCGCGTGCTGCACGCGCTCCGCGCCGGTGACTCCGCGCTGCTCGCCGAGGCCCTGCAC
>CAZZNX010000163.1:0-6224 GCA_964655795.1 uncultured Leifsonia sp.
TCGGCGCGATCTCGGCCACGTACGAGGCGCTCTACGATGGCATCGTCATCCAGGCCGTTCTCGCAACCCTCGCCGTTGTCGGTGTCACCCTCGCGCTGTTCGCCAGCGGCAAGATCCGCGCGTCGAAGAAGGCCACCAAGGTGTTCCTCATCGCGATGGTCGGCTACCTGGTCTTCTCGCTGCTCAACCTCGTGCTCAGCATGACCGGCGCGGTCAGCAACCCGTGGGGCCTCCGCGGCGAAGAGATCTTCGGCATCCCGGTCGGCCTCCTGCTCGGCGTCCTCGTCGTGATCATGGGCGCCTACTCGCTCGTCCTGGACTTCGACTTCATCCAGCAGGGCGTCAAGAACCGCGCACCGCGCAAGTACGGCTGGTCCGGAGCGTTCGGCATCATGGTCACCGTGATCTGGCTGTACCTCGAGATCCTGCGCATGTTCGCAATCGCCCGCGACTAGTCGCCGCAACTGTACAAGGGGTCGCCTTCGGGCGGCCCCTTTTGCGTGCCCGCGCCAGCTGCCCGCCCGCGAGTTCTCGACGCGGCGGGAGGTGAACAGCGCGTAGGGAGGCCAAGATCGGGCCCCTGGGCCTCCGCTCGGGCCGATTGCCTCCGGTGAGGTCGACCGGGCGCGGGCGTTTCGCGGGGTGTCGAGTTATGAACGACAGAGGCCGGGCCCCTCACCGTCAATCGCAAGCAATCTGCGATCCGGTGGGGCCCGGCCTCTGTCGTTCATTGTCTGAGCTGAGGAGCGAACCATCCACTCCCGGCTATAGCTGCAGACCTACTCCCATTCGATGGTTCCCGGCGGCTTCGACGTGACGTCGAGCACGACGCGATTGACGCCATCCACCTCGTTGGTGATGCGGTTGGAGATCTTCGCCAGCACGTCGTACGGCAGGCGGGTCCAGTCCGCGGTCATCGCGTCTTCGGAGGAGACCGGGCGCAGCACGATCGGGTGACCGTAGGTGCGGCCGTCGCCCTGAACGCCGACGGAGCGCACATCGGCCAGCAGCACGACCGGGCACTGCCAGATCTCGTTGTCGAGGCCGGCGGCGGTCAGCTCGGCGCGCGCGATGGCGTCGGCCTTGCGCAGCAGCTCGAGGCGGTCGAAGGTGACCTCACCGACGATGCGGATGCCGAGGCCGGGTCCGGGGAACGGCTGGCGACCGACGATGACCTCCGGCAGGCCGAGCTCGCGGCCGATGGCGCGCACCTCGTCCTTGAACAGCGTGCGGAGCGGTTCGACGAGCTCGAACTGCAGGTCCTCCGGCAGTCCGCCGACGTTGTGGTGGCTCTTGATGTTCGCGGTGCCGGATCCGCCGCCGGATTCGACGACATCCGGGTAGAGGGTTCCCTGCACGAGGAAGCGGATCGGCTCGCCGTCTGCCGAGGCCTCTGCGACGAGGTCGCGCTCCGCCTGCTCGAAGCTGCGGATGAACTCGCGGCCGATGATCTTGCGCTTGGTCTCCGGGTCGCTCACGCCGGCGAGGGCGGTGAGGAACTGCTCGCGCGCATCGATGGTGACGAGGCGCACACCGGTTGAGGCGACGTAGTCCTCCTCGACCTGGCGACGCTCGTCCTGACGCAGCAGGCCGTGGTCGACGAAGATGCAGACCAGCTGGTCGCCGACGGCCTTGTGCACGATGGCGGCGGCCACGGCGGAGTCGACTCCGCCGGACAGGCCGCAGATGACGCGGCCGGTGCCGACCTGAGCCTGGATCTTGGCGACCTGCTCGGCGATGACGTTGCCGCTGTTCCAGTCCGCTGCGATGCCGGCGGCACGGTGCAGGAAGCTCTCCAGCACGTGCTGGCCGTGCTCGGAGTGCTTGACCTCCGGGTGCCACTGGACGCCGTAGAGGCGCTTCTCGTCGTTCGCGAAGGCGGCGACGGGGGTCGAGGCTGTCGAGGCGAGGACGGTGAAGCCCTCCGGGGCCTTCGACACCGAGTCGCCGTGGCTCATCCACACGGTCTGCTCGCTCGGCTGGTCGGCGAGCAGCACGTTGCCACTGGCATCCGTGACGGTCACCGGTGTCGCGCCGTACTCGCGGTTGCCGGTCTGTGCGACCTCGCCGCCGAGGGCGGTCGCCATCACCTGGAAGCCGTAGCAGATGCCGAGCACGGGCACGCCGAGCTCGAAGATGGCCGGGTCGAACTGCGGAGCGCCCTCTTCGTAGACCGATGACGGCCCGCCGGAGAGCACGATGCCGATCGGGTTCTTCTCGGCGACCTCCGCCGCGGTGATCGCGTGCGAGACGATCTCCGAGTAGACGGATGCCTCGCGCACGCGTCGCGCGATCAGCTGCGCATATTGCGCGCCGAAGTCGACGACCAGTACGGGTCGCTGCGCCGTTGGCGCCTCAGATTGGGGGTCGGTCACGCGTGTGCCTCCACGGGGTCGGTGGCCGCCGCTTCACGCTTGGCCAGATAGGTTTCAACCTCGCGTGCAACGCGCACCTCGAGGAAGAAGGAAAGCAGGGGGATCACGCCGCCGAGGGCGAGCAGCAGGAACTTCGGGAAGAGCCAGCGCATCAGGCTCCACAGCTGGAAGCAGGCGAAGAGGTACACGACGTAGAACCAGCCGTGCGCGATGAGGATGCCGGTGGAGAGGTTCACACCGACGCCGGTGGACTCCCAGCCGGTGGCCGTCTCGACCATCGGTGCGAAGTACAAGAAGCCTGCATCACTGAATCCGTAGAGTTCGAGGTGGAAGGCGTACTTCACGATCATCTCGGCGCAGAGCAGCAACAGCATGACACCGGTGATCACCGAGGTGACCTTGTACAGCTTCACTGCCTTCCGAATGCGCGGGAATACGGCGGGTTTCGGCTCGAGGGGCATGACCCTAGTCTACGCGCGCTCGCTGAGCGGTTCGTCCGCCGTCGCTGCCGCATCCTGGGCCGCGGCCTCCTCGGCCTCATCGCGTTCGCGCTCCCAGGCGTCCCGCACGAGGCGGTACCAGAGGAAGACCGCGAAGCCGGCGAACACGGCCCACTCGATGGCGTAGAAGATGTTCAACCAGTTGAGCTCGACCTCGGGGTTCGGCTCCGGCGAATCGATCTGGACCAGCCCGGTCGGCGCATCCGCCGAGACGATGTAGGCCGTGTACACGGACGTGTTGTCGAAGTCCGCCCACAGATTGATCAGCGCGGACACGGCGACGGTGCGCATCTCGTGCGGGTCTGTGCCCTCCGCGGGCACCTCGGGGCCTTCGGAGGGCAGCAGACGCCCCGTGACGCTGACGGTGTCGCCGGCGGAGTCCTGCTCGGCCAGTGTCGCGGCCACCTGATCGGCGGCCTCGGCGTCGGCGGCCCAGCCGCGGGCGACGGGGATACCCGGGGCGTCAGGCAGCTCGACGGCGAAGTGGCTGACCACCCAGTAGCCGGCTACGCCGCCGTTCAGCCGGCCCGCGATGATCTGTTCGTCCCCGCCGATGAAGTGGCCGTCGACGCTCACCATCTGACCGGTCGCGGTCTGCCGGATCGGCTCTGCCGGGTTGGCGACCTCGGTGAGCGGCTGCACCACCTCGGTCGTTCGTTCCTCGGCCTGCCCACTCTCCATGGCGCTCTGAAGCTGCCACTGGCCGAGCAGCGCGAAGACCGCGGCGACCGCAAGCGCGCCGAGTAGGGCGAGTATCCAGCGCGGACGCACCATGATCGAGAGCATTGTTGATTCGTGTCCTGCGGGGTGTCGGCGAACGGGCGGGATGTCATGCTGGCGAACGCTCGGCATGCGAGGCAATCGACCCACTTGAGGCTATCGCTCTTTGCTGGGCGGATGCCGCAGCGGCCGTTCATCGTCCCGCCCGCCGCGTGCACACGAGGAGGGGCCCGTCCCCCCGGACGAACCCCTCCTCTGCGCGCCCCGCCTCAGTCGGCGAGCACGGTGTTGCACCTAGGCCGAGCGGCGGCGGCCACCCGATGCACGGGCTGCGAACAGTCCGAATCCGGCGAGCAGCAGCATGAAGGCCGCGAGCGCCGCGCCGGTGCCGTCGAAACCGGTCGACGCCAGGGCGTTCGACGTGGTCGCGGTGGTCGAACCCGCGGTGCTTCCCGAGCCGGAACCCGTGCCGGAGCCGTTCTCAGGCGGAAGCGGGGGCTCGAGCGGGTCGACCGGGTCAACCGGGTTGATCGGAGCCTGCGGCTTGACCAGGTGGTCTGCGTCGTTGCCCGCGACCGCCGCGAACCCGGCATCGCCGAGGTACTGCGCAGTGATGACATGCTCCCCGAGGCCGAGCGTGTCCGTCGAGATCGAGGCGCTCTGCTCTGCCGGGCCTGCGACGCGCGCTGACCCCGCGCCGGCCAGTGACACCGGGACGCCGAGCGGCACACCGTCGGCCGCGAACTGCACGAATCCGCTCGGCACGTGGGCGGTCGGATCGACGGGGACGACCGTCGCCACGAACTCGGTGGAGTTGCCGAGGAGGCTGGAGGCGTCGACATCCAGCGTGACGAGCACATCGGCCAGTACAACCGTGTGCGGGAGCGCATCGGCGACAGAGCCCGCGAAGGAGCCGTCGCCGCCGAAGCTGGCCGTGAGCGATCGGGCGCCGACTGTCAGCGTGCCGTCAACGATCAGGCCCGCCGCGGTGCCGTCGGCGTTGAGTGGGGCGGAACCGATCTCGGCGTCATCGGCGAAGAACGTCACCGTGCCGGTCGGAACGCCGGCGCCGGGTGCCACGACCGAGAGCGCCGCGCTCAGCGTGAGCTGCTGACCGAAAACGGTCTCGGCCTTGTCCGCGCTCAGCACGAGCGCGGTCGCCGCCGGCTGCACCGACTGCACGAGTTCCCCTGAGCTGCCGGAGAACTCACTGTCGCCGGTGTAGACGGCGGTCACGGTGTAGTCGCCGACGGCCCGATCGCCGAGCGCCAGCGACGCTGTTCCGGCGGAGACGGGCTGGCTGGCCACGACGACGCCGTCGACGGAGAAGTCGACGGTGCCACTCGGAATGCCCACCGCGGGCGCCGCCCCGGTGATCTGCGCGGTGATCGTCGCGCCGGTCTGGCCGAACACGGTGGGGTTCGCATCGCTGCTCAGCGCGAGCGAGCTCGCACCCTGAACGACGGTGAACTCGAGGCCGTGGGATGACGTGGCGAAACGCGTTCCGTCGGTGAACACCGCGGTGATGCTGTGACCGCCCACCGTTGTGCCGGCCAGCGTGATAGACGCGGATCCGTCGCTCGTGGCGGCTTCACCGAAGTACACGCCGTCAATCAGGAAGGTGACGAGACCCTCCGGGGTCGCGACGCCCGGCTCGACGACGGAGACATCCGCCGTGTACGCGACGTGCTGGCCTGCCTCGGGCGTGGAGACATCGGGAGAGACCGTCGTCTCGGTTTCGGCCAGGGCGACAGGGTGGTCGAGACTGGCCGACGATGCGTTGAAGGTGGTCGTCGCCGCGAAACTCGCGGTGATGACGCGGGCGCCGACGGCAAGGCTGTCGATGCTGAACTCCGCCTGCTGCTGATCGGTGTCGATCGTGGCGAGTGCGACGCCGTCGGCGCTGAACGTGACCTGGCCTTCCGGCAGTTGCGTGGAGCCGCCGCCCGCGCTGAGAGTCGCACTGAACGTCACCGTCTGGCTGAACACGGAGGACGGCAGTGACGAGGTGAGCTCGAGCACGCTTTCAGCCTTCACAACGGAGAGATCTGCGACGTCGGCCGACGTCATGAAGTCGGTGTTCCCGCCGTAACGGGCCGTCAGCGTGAGATCGGCGATCGTGGTCGGGGTGAAGGTGAACTCCACCTGTGCGCTGCCGTCGGGATTCACCGCACCCAATGCACCGCTGCCGAGCAGAGTGTTGTCGGCCGTGCGGAGTTCGACGGTGCCGTCCAGAGTGCCGACGGCCGGGGCGTCAGGACGCACGGTGATCGTCGCCGTCACGGGAACGCCGAGGCCGGCCGGTGAGGGCGAGACGTCAAGAGTCGTCGTCGTTGTGCCCTGATCCACCGTGACGCCCGCCGTTCCGGATGAGCCCCCGTGCGCTGCCGTGTCCGGGACGAACACGGCGGTGAGCGTCTGTGCGCCGAGCGGGAGGGTCTGGGCGGCGAACGTCGCCACGCCCCCGGAGAGCGCTGCCGTGTCGAGCAGGGTGTTGGCTGCGTCGAAGAGACTGACGTAGCCCATGGGGATTCCGCCGAGCGGATCGGTGGATGCGACGCTCGCCGAGAACGTGATGGGCGCCCCGATCACGGTCGCGCTGACGTCAGAGCTGAGCGTGGTCGACGTG
>CAZZNX010000164.1:0-6025 GCA_964655795.1 uncultured Leifsonia sp.
GCAGCCACCCGCGCCCGGCCACCGCCTCGCCGTGAGCGACCTGTTCGACTTCACGGTCTACGTCGATGCGCGCACCTCCGACATCGCCCGCTGGTACGAGGAGCGCTTCCTCAAACTGCAGCGCGGGGCCTTCAGCAACCCGAAGTCCTACTTCCACCGCTTCGCCTCGCTCTCCGAGGAGCAGGCGCGTGCCCGCGCCCGCGGCATCTGGCAGAGCATCAACGAGCCGAACCTGCTGCAGAATATCCGCCCGACCCGCTCGCGTGCAACGCTCGTGCTCCGCAAGGACTCCGACCACGCCGTCTCCAGCGTGCTCCTCCGCAAGCTCTAGCAGCAGCGCAGCGAAAAGGCCCGGTACTCAGCGAGTACCGGGCCTTTTCCACGGGTTCGAGCTACAGGGCGAGACGCTCCCGCACGACGTCGGCGAGCGAGTGCGCGAGCCGGTCGGCGGTCGCCTGGTCGGCGGCCTCCACCATGACGCGCACCATCGGTTCGGTGCCGGAGGGCCGCAGCAGCACGCGCCCGGTGTCGCCCAGCTCAGCCTCAGCGGCGCGAACGGCATCCGCGATGCCCTCGTCGCCGGCCATGGCCGTGTGGTTGACCCCACGCACGTTCACGAGGATCTGCGGGTAGACCGTCATCACCGAGGCGAGCTCGGCGATCGACTTGCCCGTGCGCGCCATCTCGGCCACCAGGTGCAGGCCGGTCAGCACGCCGTCGCCGGTCGTCGCGTACTCCGTCATGATGACGTGGCCGGACTGTTCGCCGCCCAACGCGAGCTTGTCCGCGTTGAGTTCCTCGAGTACGTACCGGTCCCCGACGCGGGTCTCGATCATGCGGATGCCGTGCTCGGCCATCGCCTTGCGCAGGCCGAGGTTGCTCATCACCGTTGCAACGAGGGTGTCGTTGGTGAGGTGCCCGCGCTCCTTCATCGCGACGGCCAGGATCGCCATGATCTGGTCACCGTCGATGACGTTGCCCTCGTGGTCGACGGCCAGGCAGCGGTCGGCGTCGCCGTCGTGCGCGATGCCGACGTCGGCGCCGTGTTCGAGAACGGCCTTGGCCAGGTTGTCCAGGTGGGTGGATCCGACGCCATCGTTGATGTTCATGCCGTCAGGATCGGCACCGATGAGCGTGATGCGCGCCCCGGCGTTGGTGAACACCTCTGGCGAGACGCCGGATGCCGCGCCGTGGGCGCAGTCCAGCACGACGTGGATGCCGTCGAGCCGGTTCGGGAGCGTGCCGAGCAGGTGCAGGACGTAGCGGTCCTCGGCATCCGCGAAACGGCGGATGCGACCGACGTCGCCACCGGTCGGCAGCAGCACCTCTTTGTCGAGGTACGCCTCGATGCGGTCTTCGACCTCATCGGGAAGTTTGGTGCCGCCGAAGGCAAAGAACTTGATGCCGTTGTCGGGGGCCGGGTTGTGTGATGCCGAGAGCATCACGCCGAAATCGGCGCCGATGTCGGCGATCAGGAAGGCCGCGGCGGGGGTTGGCAGCACCCCGGCGTCGAGAACATCGACACCAGAGGAGGCGAGGCCGGCCGAGACGGCGGCGGTGAGGAACTCACCGGAGATGCGCGGGTCGCGCGCAACGACGGCTACCGGTCTGCGACCGGCGGCGCGGCGTTCTTCGGCGCGGCGCCCTTTTGTGAGCACCGCGGCGGCGGCCTGGGCGAGGCCCAGGGCCAGGTCAGCCGTGAGTTCACGGTTGGCCAGGCCCCGGACGCCGTCCGTGCCAAAGAGTCGAGGCAAAGCCTGATACTCCGATTGAAGCGCTGGTTAGCGCTTCGAGAACTGCGAGGCCTTGCGGGCCTTCTTGAGACCAGCCTTCTTGCGCTCGATGACGCGAGCGTCACGAGTGAGGAAGCCGGCCTTCTTCAGGATCGCGCGGTTGTTCTCGCGGTCGATCTCGTTGAGTGCACGTGCGATGGCGAGGCGCAGTGCGCCGGCCTGACCCGAGGGGCCGCCACCAGTGATCTTGGCGATCACGTCGTAGCTGCCGATGAGGTCGAGCACCTTGAAGGGGTCGGTGATCAGCTGCTGGTGCAGCTTGTTGGGGAAGTACTCGGCGAACTCACGCTTGTTCACGCTGAGCGTGCCCGAGCCGGGAACGAGGCGCACGCGGGCGATGGCCTGCTTGCGACGTCCAACGGCTGCGCCGCCAACGTTCAGCACTGCGCGGGGAGCCTTGGGGGCTGCCTCGGCCGGCGTCTCGGTGGAGTAGCTCTCCGGAGCGTCAATCTGGTCTGCGATCTTAGCCACGATGGTGGTAATCCTTTGTCTTAGAAGTCGAGAAGTCTGGGACCGGGAAGCTCTACTGAGCGACCTGGGTCAGGGTGTACGGCACCGGCTGCTGCGCGGCGTGCGGGTGCTCGGAGCCTGCGTAGACCTTGAGCTTCTTGAGCTGAGCGCGACCGATGGAGTTCTTCGGAAGCATTCCGCGGATGGCCTTCTCGACTGCGCGCTCGGGGTTCTTCTCGAGCAGCTCGGAGTAGCTGACTGCCGTGAGGCCGCCCGGGTAACCCGAGTGGCGGTAGGCCTTCTTCTGGTCGAGCTTGGAGCCGGTGAGGGCGACCTTCTCGGCGTTGATGATGATGACGAAGTCACCCATGTCCATGTGGGGGGTGAATGTGGCCTTGTTCTTGCCGCGGAGGATAACTGCTGCGTGGCTGGCGAGACGGCCGAGAACGACGTCAGTTGCGTCAATGATGACCCAACTGCGCGAAACTTCGGAAGCCTTCGGGGTGTAAGTGCGCGTCACTGTAGTGGCTGCTTTCTGTGTCGAACGGAGGTGTTCGTGAATCCCGCTCCGGGCGTGTTCTCAACTGGAACACAAACGATGGAGGGCTCACGTTCGCGGGCCCGGCCAGCAAGCCGAGGCACCAAGGGTCAATAATAGACGCTCAGCAGCGTGCTGGCAATTCGACGCGGATGCCGAGCGTTCCCAGACCCGGGAACGACTAGAGGGCGCGGTGCGCGCGCGTCTCCGCGGCGCGCAGCGCGAGCGCGGCGTCATCCGGGTAGCCGATCTCGGTGAGCACCAGGCCGCGGGCCGGCATCACCTTGAATGCGGCGGTGCGCTCGCGCGCATCGCGCAGCTCGATCAGCCGCGCGGGCGTGAGCCGGCCGACACCGACGGCGACGCAGCCGCCGACGAGTGCGCGGACCATACTGTGGCAGAAGGCGTCCGCCTGCAGCGAGGCGATGAGCACCCCCTGCTCGTCTCGGCGCCAGTAGAAGCTCTGCAGCGTGCGGATCGTCGTCGCGCGCGGCTTCGGCTTGCAGTAAGCGGCGAAGTCGTGCAGTCCGCACAGCTCCTGGGCGACCTCATCCATCGGTTCGAGGCGGTGCCTGCCCGGCAGCCACGTGGTGCGGAACCGCTGCAGCGGGTCGCGCTCGGAGTCGGCGTCGGCGATGCGGTACTCGTAGCGCCGCCAGAGGGCGCCGAATCGCGCGTCGAAGCCGGGAGGCGCGAGTCGCGCCGCCCGGATGACGATGTCACCCTTCTGGCTCAGGATGCCGTTCAGGCGCCGTGCCAGTGCGATCGCGGCGTCGCTGTCTGCCGCGCGGGCGTTGCGCCCCCTGGCCGGACTCAGCACGCTGGCCGCCTGCGCCGCTGTCAGGTCGAGGTGCGCGACCTGACCGGTCGCGTGCACACCGGCATCCGTGCGCCCTGCGACCACGAGGCGGGGTGTCGGCGGGTTGCGGCGCAGGATCGAGTCGAGTGCCGACTCGATCTCGCCCTGCACCGTGCGCAGTACGGGCTGAATGGCCCAGCCACTGAAGTTCGTGCCGTCGTAGGCGATGTCCAGCCGGAGGCGGATGCTGCCAGGGGCCAGCCGAGTCACGGCGTCGTCATCGATCGGGTCCGGCTCGGGGGCTGCATACTGCTCAGTCACGGCATCCAGTCTAGGAGAGCAGGCCGGCCGGGCTCGTGTCGGTGCCCGCCGCCGGATGCCGGGGAACGACGAAGGGCCCCGAACTCACGTTCGGGGCCCTTCGAGTGAAGCAGGGTGGGGCAGGCGCCTTATTCGGCGGCCTTCTCCTCGGCCGGAGCCTCGGTTGCCTCGGCCTCGACGACCTCGACGGTCTCCTCAGCTTCAACGACCTCGGCCGGAGCCTCAGCAGCAGGAGCCGCGGCAGCCGCTGCAGCAGCGGCCTTCTTGGCGGACTTCGGCTTGGCGACGACGGGCTCGAGAACGAGCTCGATCTGAACCATGGGGGCGTTGTCACCCTTACGGAAGCCGAGCTTGGTGATGCGCGTGTAGCCACCATCGCGCTCTGCAACCTGCGGAGCGATCACGGTGAACAGCTCGTGCACAACGGTCTTGTCGCCGATCGAGGCGAGGACGCGACGGCGAGCGTGCAGGTCGCCCTTCTTGGCGAAGGTGACGAAGCGCTCGGCGACGGGCTGCAGGCGCTTGGCCTTGGTCTCCGTGGTCTTGATCGACTTGTGCGTGAACAGGGCAGCAGCCAGGTTAGCGAGCATGAGGCGCTCGTGTGCCGGACCGCCTCCGAGGCGGGGGCCCTTTGTAGGCTTAGGCATTTTGTATCTCCAGTATCAAATGTGGTGGGAAGCTCTGCGACGAGCCACGGGTAGCGCGGAAGGCGCTAGTTGGTCTCGTCTTCGAAGCCGCTGTAGAAGTGAGCGCCGTCGAATCCAGGAACGGAGTCCTTGAGCGACAGGCCGAGCTCTACGAGCTTGTCCTTGACCTCATCCACCGACTTCTGTCCGAAGTTGCGGATGTTCATGAGCTGGGTCTCCGAGAGGGCGACCAGTTCGCTCACGTTGTTGATGCCTTCGCGCTTGAGGCAGTTGTACGAGCGCACCGAGAGGTCGAGGTCTTCGATCGGAATCGACAGCTCGCTCGAGAGCACGGCGTCGACAGGAGCCGGGCCGATCTCGATGCCCTCTGCGGCGGTGTTCAGCTCGCGAGCGAGGCCGAACAGCTCGGTCAGCGTACGACCAGCGGATGCGATTGCATCGCGCGGGCTGATGGCCGACTTGGTCTCGACGTCGACCACGAGGCGGTCGAAGTCAGTGCGCTCACCGGCACGAGTTGCCTCGACGCGGTAGGTCACCTTGAGAACGGGCGAGTAGATCGAGTCGACCGGAATCTGGCCGGCCTCGGAGTACTCGTTGCGGTTCTGCGTGGCAGACACGTAGCCGCGGCCGCGCTCGATGGTGAGCTCGAGCTCGAACTTGGCGGTGTCGTTGAGCGTCGCGATGACGAGCTCGGGGTTGTGCACCTCGACACCGGCCGGAGCCGAGATGTCGGCGGCGGTGACCTCACCGGCGCCCTGCTTGCGCAGGTAAGCGGTGATGGGCTCGTCGTGCTCGCTGGAGACGACGAGGCCCTTGATGTTCAAGATGATCTCGGTGACGTCTTCCTTCACACCGGGAACGGTGCTGAATTCGTGGAGAACGCCATCAATGCGAATGCTGGTGACAGCAGCGCCGGGGATCGAGGAAAGCAGGGTGCGGCGCATGGAGTTGCCGAGGGGGTAACCGAAGCCGGGCTCGAGGGGCTCGATGACGGACCGTGAGCGGAATTCGGAAATGTTCTCTTCGGTGAGCGTTGGACGCTGTGCAATAAGCACTATTGATTCCTTTCGGCTAAGTGTCCGCTATATGACACTTGCGTTGTCGACCGGGTAGCTGGCCCGGCGTTGTTGAATTGTGTAAGGAACTTTCCACGGCCCGAGCCTGCCGGGCTCCCCGGAAGGGGCCAGGCAGGCTCCGACTGCGGCGAAGAGTGCTTTAAACGCGGCGACGCTTGGGCGGGCGGCATCCGTTGTGCGCCTGCGGCGTCACATCGTTGATGGAGCCGACCTCGAGGCCTGCGGCCTGAAGCGAACGAATCGCCGTCTCGCGACCCGAACCCGGGCCCTTGACGAAGACGTCAACCTTCTTCATGCCGTGCTCCTGCGCCTGACGCGCAGCCGACTCGGCGGCGAGCTGAGCGGCGAAGGGGGTCGACTTACGCGAACCCTTGAAGCCGACGGCTCCCGACGAAGCCCAG
>CAZZNX010000165.1:0-578 GCA_964655795.1 uncultured Leifsonia sp.
GTTCCCGAGTCTGCCGCTGACAGGGCTGCCGCCTTTCGCGACGCTGCGCGTCGCGCTCGACCAGCAAAACTGAGGGAGCGAGAGCGGGAGCGGACTGCTTGCGGGGTGTCGAGCTATGACGTTTGTGTTTGGGCCCACCGACCTCTCCAACGCAACCCAATCCACGGTCCAGGGCCCGAGCACAAACGTCATTGTTTGAGCTGAGGAGCAAGCAGTCCGCTCCCGCGGTCTGCCCCGCGGGATAACCCAGACCGACGGGGCGTCACAGAGAGCGGCCCGGTTTGCCGCCCGCCCACCGCGCGCGCTAAGCTCGCGACATGCTTTCCGTTCGGCGCACCCCCCTCGCACTGGCCTTCGTTGCCGTGCCTGCGCTGCGTCGACGTCGGGGCGACCGCCGAATCTAGGCGGCGCTTGCGCGACCCTGTGTGGGGTCTGACGTGGCGTCGCCGTCGCAACCTCGTCGTCCACTCACGTAAGGCACAGCATGACATTCGCGGTCGCGGTAGCCGGGGCATCCGGCTACGCAGGCGGAGAACTCCTCCGCATCCTCTCCCAACACCCCGACTTCGAGGTGCGCA
>CAZZNX010000165.1:588-5820 GCA_964655795.1 uncultured Leifsonia sp.
GGTCACCGCGCACTCGAACGCCGGCCAGAAGCTCGTCGACGTGCAGCCGCATCTGCGCTCGCTCGCCGGCCTCACCCTCGTCGACACCACGCCGGAGAACCTCGCCGGCCACGACGTCGTCTTCCTCGCCCTGCCGCACGGCAAGTCTGGCGAGATCACCGCCGCGCTCGACGAGAACACCCTCGTCGTCGACTGCGGCGCAGACCACCGGCTCGAGAGCGAGGCCGACTGGGCCGCCTTCTACGGCGGAGACTTCTACGGCGCCTGGAGCTACGGCGTTCCCGAACTCTTCGTCGGCGCGACGCGAAGCGTCGCGAAAGGCGGCAGCCTCACTCAGGAAGCCTCGGGATCCGTCACCGCTGCTGGTGCGGTTTCGACAAGCTCAACCAGCGGAGGCCCCCGCAAGCAGCGCGAACACCTCGCGGGCACCCGCCGCATCGCCGCCCCCGGCTGCAACGCCAGCACCGTCGCCCTCTCGCTCGCCCCCGGCATCCAGGCCGGAGTGATCGAGGCCGCCGACATCGTCTCCGTGCTCGCCGTCGGCCCCTCCGGCGCCGGCAAGGCACTGAAGACGAACCTGCTCGCCGCCGAGATCCTCGGCTCCGCCAGCCCGTATGCCGTCGGCGGCACCCACCGGCACATCCCCGAGATCCAGCAGGCGCTCCGCGGGGCAGGGGCCATCGACCCGACCATCTCGTTCACCCCCGTGCTGGTACCGATGTCCCGCGGCATCCTCGCCACGTCGACGGCCCGCATCGTGCCGGGCACGGATGCCGCGAGCGTCCGCGCCGCGTGGGAGAACGCCTACGCCGACGAGCCGTTCGTGCACCTGCTGCCCGCCGGACAGATGCCGCGCACCGCGGACACCGTCGGCGCCAACACGGTCCTGCTCGGCCTCGCCGTCGATGAGGCCGCCGGCCGCGTCGTGATCGTCGCCGCCATCGACAACCTCGTCAAGGGCACGGCTGGAGCCGCCGTCCAGTCCGCCAACATCGCGCTCGGCCTCGCCGAGACCACCGGTCTTTCAGTGAATGGAGTCGCCCCGTGAGCGTCACAGCCCCCCTCGGATTCGAGGCAGCCGGCATCGCAGCCGGCATCAAGAGCTCGGGCGCACCCGACCTCGCGCTCATCGTCAACCGTGGCCCGTCCCAGGCCGCGGCGGCCGTCTTCACCAGCAACCGGGCCCAGGCCAACCCCATCATCTGGTCCAAGCAGGTCATCGGCGACGGCACCGTCTCCGCGATCGTGTTGAACTCCGGCGGCGCCAACTGCTTCACCGGCAGCCAGGGCTTCCAGGTCACGCACCGCACGGCCGAGGCCGTGGCCTCTGCCCTCGAGATCTCGGCCGGGGATGTGCTGGTGTGCTCAACCGGCCTTATCGGCGACCAGCTCGACGGCGACGTGCTCGCCGCCGGTGTGCTCACGGCGACGGCCGCGCTGAGCGCGGACGGCGGGGATGACGCGGCGCGCGCCATCATGACGACCGACTCCGTGCCGAAGACGGCCGTGGTCCATGGCGGAACGAACGCTGGCACCGGCTGGAGCATCGGCGGCATCGCCAAGGGCGCAGGCATGCTCGCACCCGGCCTCGCGACGATGCTCGTCGTCATCACGACCGACGCCCTGCTGGAGTCCGCGGCGCTCGACACGGCACTCCGCGCGGCCACGCGGGTCACCTTCGACCGGCTGGACTCCGACGGCTGTATGTCGACCAACGACCAGGTCACGCTGTTGGCCTCCGGTGCCTCCGGCGTCGTTCCGGAGCTCGACGAGTTCACTGCCGCCCTCACCGCGGTCTGTTCAGAGCTCGCCCTCAAGCTGCAGGCCGACGCCGAGGGCGCCAGCCACAACATCGCCATCGAGGTCGTCGGTGCCGCCAGCGAGGACGACGCCGTCGAGGTGGGCCGCTCCGTCGCCCGCAACAACCTCTTCAAGGCCGCCATCTTCGGCAACGATCCCAACTGGGGGCGGGTGCTGGCCGCGATCGGAACGACGCAGGCCTCCTTCGACCCGTACAACGTCGACGTCTCGATGAACGGCGTGCGCGTCTGCCACGCCGGCGAGCCAGACCAGCCGCGCGAACTCGTCGACCTGAGCCCCCGCGACACCCACGTGCTGATCGATCTGCAGTCCGGACCGGCATCCGCCACGATCTTCACCAACGACCTCACGCACGACTACGTGCACGAGAACAGCGCGTACGCGAGCTGATGACGATGGCTGAGAACGAGAAGACGCCGGAGCAGCTCGAGCTGATCCAGGCGGATGCCGCCGTCAAGGCCGCGACGCTGATCGAGGCGTTGCCGTGGCTGAAGCGCTTCCACGAGCAGATCATCGTGGTGAAGTTCGGCGGCAACGCCATGGTCAGCGAGGAGCTGCAACGCGCCTTCGCCGAGGACATGGTGTACCTGCGCTACGCGGGCATCCGCCCCGTCGTCGTGCACGGCGGCGGCCCGCAGATCTCGTCGATGCTCGAGAAGCTCGGCATCCCGAGCCAGTTCCGCGGCGGCTACCGCGTGACCACCCCCGAGACGATGGAGGTCGTGCGGATGGTGCTCACCGGCCAGGTGAACCGCGAGCTCGTCAGCCACATCAACGAGCACGGCCCACTCGCCGCCGGGCTCTCCGGCGAAGACGCCGGCCTCTTTGAGGGCCGCCGTCGCGGCGCGATCGTCGACGGCGAAGAGGTCGACCTCGGACTCGTCGGTGACGTGATCGCCGTCGACCCCGCCGCCGTGCTGGCCCAGCTCGACGCCGGCCGCATCCCCGTGATCTCGTCGATCGCGCCGGACAGTGAGGTGCCGGGTCAGTCGCTCAACGTCAACGCCGACTCGGCCGCCGCGGCACTCGCCGTCGCACTCGGTGCGGCCAAGCTCGTCATCCTCACCGATGTCGCCGGACTGTACCGGGACTGGCCGGACCGCGACTCCCTCGTCTCGGTCATCGAGGTGCCGGAGCTGCGCGCGCTGCTGCCCTCCCTCGAGTCCGGCATGATCCCCAAGATGGCTGCCTGCCTCGAGGCCGTCGACGGCGGCGTGCCCAAGGCCGCCATCATCGATGGCCGCGTTCCGCACTCGATCCTGCTCGAGATCTTCACCCAGAGCGGCATCGGAACAGAGGTTGTGGCCGCCGATATCCACCAGACGGATGCCGCACCGAGCTCCGCCCCGAACACAGGAGAATCCGCATGAGCCCCTGGCAGAACCGCTCGGCCACGAGGATGATGCGCACCTTCGGCCCCCCGATCGCACTGTTGGTGCGCGGCGACGGCTGCCGGGTGTGGGACGCCGAGGGCAACGAGTACCTCGACTTCCTCGCCGGCATCGCCGTGAACGCGCTCGGACACGCCCACCCGGTGTTCATCGAGGCCATCACACGCCAGGCCGCAACGATCGCGCACGTGTCGAACTACTTCGCCACGCCGGCGCAGCTCGAGCTGGCCGAACGACTCATCCGCCTGAGCGGTGCAGGAGACGACGGTCGTGTGTTCTTCGGCAACTCCGGTGCCGAGGCCAACGAGGCCGCATTCAAGCTCGCCCGCCTGAACGGCGGCGCCGCGCGCCCCCGCATCCTCGCGCTCACCGACGCCTTCCACGGCCGCACCCTCGGCAGCCTCGCCCTCACCGGCAAGGCCGCCATGCGTGCGCCGTTCGAGCCGATGCCGGGCGGCGTCGAGCACATCGACAGCACGATCGAGGCGCTGGAGGCGGCGATCGATGACACCGTCGCCGCGCTCTTCGTCGAACCGATCAAGGGTGAGGCCGGTGTGCTGCCGCTGCCGGACGGCTACCTGGAGGCGGCCCGCGAGATCACCGCCCGCCACGGCGTGCTGCTGATCGTCGACGAAATCCAGACCGGTGCCGGGCGCACGGGGGAGTGGTTCGCGTTCCAGCACTCCGGGATCACCCCCGACGCCATCACCGTGGCCAAGGGCATCGGCGGCGGTGTGCCGATCGGCGCCCTGATCACCTTCGGTGCGGCATCCGCCCTGTTCGAGCCCGGCCACCACGGCAGCACTTTCGGCGGCAACCCGCTGATGACGGCCACCGCGAACGCCGTGCTCGGCGAGATCGAGCGCGCCGGCCTGGTGCAGAACGCCGCAGAGCGCGGCCGTGAGCTGAGCGACGCCATCACGGCGCTCGATTCGCCGTACATCGAGGCGGTGCGCGGCCAGGGCCTGCTGCTCGGCATCGCGCTCCGCGAGCCGCGCGCCGGCGAACTCAGCGCCGCCGCCTTCGACGCCGGACTGATCGTGAACGCCGCGAATCCGAGCACGATCCGCCTCGCGCCCCCGCTCACCATCGGCAGCGCCGAGATCGCCGAGTTCCTCGTGCGATTCGGCCACGCCCTCGACTCCCTTGCCGCACCGACCCTTGAAAGCGACGAATCATGACCCGCCACTTCCTCCGCGACGACGATGTGACACCGGCCGAGCAGGCCGAGATCCTGAACCTCGCCCTCGAGCTCAAGCGCGACCGTTTCGCCCAGAAGCCGCTGGCCGGCCCGCAGACGGTCGCGGTGATCTTCGACAAGTCCTCGACCCGCACCCGCGTCTCCTTCGCCGTCGGCATCGCCGACCTCGGCGGCAGCCCGCTGATCATCTCCACCGCCAACAGCCAGCTCGGCGGCAAGGAGACCCCGTCGGACACCGCGCGCGTGCTCGAGCGCATGGTCTCGGCCATCGTCTGGCGCACCTACGGCCAGGCCGGCCTCGTCGAGATGGCCGCGGGCACGACGGTTCCCGTGATCAACGCCCTCTCCGACGACTTCCACCCCTGCCAGCTGCTGGCCGACCTGCTCACCATCAAGGAGAAGCGCGGAGAGCTCGCCGGCCTCACCCTCACCTTCCTCGGTGACGGGGCCTGCAACATGGCCCAGTCCTACCTGTTGGCCGGTGCCACCGCCGGAATGCACGTGCGGATCGCCTCGCCGGAGGGCTACACGCCGAGCGAGCAGGTGGTGGCGGATGCCGCAGCCATCGCCGCACAGACCGGCGGCTCCGTCGCGCTCTTCACCGACCCCGTCGCCGCCGTCGCCGGTTCCGACGTCGTCGTCACCGACACCTGGGTGTCGATGGGCAAGGAGGAGGAGAAGGCCGCACGCGTCGCTGAGCTCGGCGCCTACCGGGTCGACAGCGAGCTGATGGCGCACGCGGCATCCGAGGCACTGTTCATGCACTGCCTGCCGGCCCACCGCGGCTACGAGGTCACCGCCGACGTCATCGACGGGCCG
>CAZZNX010000166.1:0-4974 GCA_964655795.1 uncultured Leifsonia sp.
TGAACAGGGGCTTGAACAGGGCGAGCGGGCCGCCGGCGTCCGCCGCCCGCGCCGCTGTCGAGGTCATCGTGGACAACACCGACGCCGGCTTCAGCGTCGCCCTCAGCAACTTCTCCGGACCCTTCGACCTGCTGCTCAGCCTCATCTCGAAGCACGAGATGGACATCACCGAGGTCTCGCTCAGCCGGGTGACCGATGAGTTCATCGCCTACCTGCGCGGCCTCGACTCCGAGAAGGAGCTCGATCAGGCCAGCGAGTTCCTCGTCGTCGCCGCCACCCTGCTCGACCTCAAGGTCGCCGGGCTGCTGCCGCAGGGTGAGCTCGTCGATGCAGAAGACGTGGCCCTGCTCGAGGCCCGCGACCTGCTCTTCGCGCGGCTGCTGCAGTACCGCGCGTTCAAGGAGGCCTCCGCCTGGTTCGGTTCTCACCTCGAACTCGAGTCGAACCGGCACGCCCGCACGGTGCGCCTGGAGGAGAAGTACCGCCAGCAGACCCCCGAGCTCGTCTGGACGCTCTCCGCCGCCGACTTCGCGGCGATCGCAACGCTCGCGTTCACACCCCGTGACATCCCCGTCGTCGGCCTCGACCACCTGCACGCCCCGCTCGTGAGCATCCGGGAGCAGGCGGCCCACATCGTCGCGGTGCTGCGCGGGGGAGAACCGACCACCTTCCGCCAGCTGATCAGCGGCCTCGATCACGAATCCGGCAGCCAGAAGGGCATCGTCATCGCCCGCTTCCTGGCCGTGCTCGAGCTCTACCGGCACGCGGCGATCGCCTTCGAGCAGCTCGAGCCGCTCGGTGAGCTCACCCTGCGCTGGACCGCGGAATCCTGGACCGATGACAGCCTCGCCAACCTCGGAGCCGATTACGATGAGTGAAATTGAGACCGTGGCAGACACTGACACCGACACCGACGTTGTGACCGACACGCTGACTGACACCGTGACGGTTCCCGATCCCGAGGCTGCACGCGAACTCGACATCGAGCGCGCACTCGAGGCGATCCTGCTCGTCGCCGATGAGCCGCAGGGCCTCGTGCACCTCGCCACAGCGCTCGGCCGCCCCGTCGCCGAGACCGCGGCCGCCGTTGCCCGTCTCGTGAACGACTACGACGGGCTCGACGAGAACGGGCAGCCCGCCGGCATCCGGCGCGGCTTCGAGCTGCGCGAGGTCGGCGGTGGCTGGCGTTTCTACGTGCGCGCCGAGTACGACACCGTCGTCGCCGACTTCGTCGTCACCCAGAACCCCAGCAAGCTCTCCCAGGCCGCGCTGGAGACGCTCGCGGTCATCGCATACAAGCAACCCATCAGCCGCGGCGCCATCGCCTCCATCCGGGCCGTGAACGTCGACTCCGTCGTGCGCACGCTGCTCGGCCGCGGACTCATCACCGAAGCTTTCACCGACGCCGAAACCGGCGCCATCAACTACGCCACGACCGATCTGCTCCTGACGCAGCTCGGCGTGAACTCCCTCGACGAACTGCCGCCGATTTCTCCTCTGCTCGAGGACGGCGCGGAAGGATTCAGCCATGACCTACGATGACGATTTCCCCCCTCTGACCCCGGATGCCGGCCCCGACGGCGTTCGCCTGCAGAAGCTCCTCGCCGCCGCAGGCATCGCCTCCCGCCGCGTCATCGAGCAGTACATCGTCGAGGGCCGCATCGCCGTGAACGGCGTGACGGTGACCGAGCTCGGCACCCGCGTCAACCCCGAAACCGACCTCGTGTCGGTGAACGGCCTCGGCGTGCAGCTGGACGCGACCAAGCGCTACATCATGCTGAACAAGCCGACCGGCGTGGTCTCCTCGATGAACGACGAGCAGGGCCGCCCCGACCTCAGCTACTTCACCAAGGACTTCTCCGAGCGCCTCTTCAACGTCGGCCGCCTCGACGCCGAGACGAGCGGGCTGCTCATCCTCACCAACGACGGCGACCTCGCCCACACCCTCGCGCACCCCTCCTTCGGCGTGACGAAGACCTACGTCGCCAAGGTGCGCGGCAAGATGACGGCGCAGACCGTCGCGCTGCTTCAGCGCGGCATCGAGCTCGAGGACGGCCCGATCAAGGCCGACAAGGCCCGCATCCTCTCCGACCCGGCCGGCTCCACGACGCACAGCGTCGTCGAGATCACGCTGCACTCCGGGCGCAACCGCATCGTGCGCCGCATGCTGGCCGAGGTCGGCCACCCCGTCGTCGACCTCGTGCGCCGCCAGTTCGGCCCGCTCAGCCTCGGCACGCTGCCGATCGGGCAGATGCGTGAACTCAGCAAGGCCGAGCTCGGCCAGGTGCTCACCATCTCGCGCGACGGCGCAGAGGCGCAGCAGAGCCACGCCGTGCGCAGCGCAGACAAGAGCCCCAAGCGGAAGGGACTCTGATGGCGGAACCCACGGCAGATCCAACGGCCCCGACGACGACGCCGGAGCTGGAGAGCCGCCTGAGCGGCCCGGTCCGCATCGTCGGCGTCGGCCTGCTCGGCACCAGCATCGGCCTGGGTCTCCGCGCCCGCGGCATCGAGGTGATCCTCGCGGACGCCTCCCCGACGGTGGTCAGCATCTCCTCCGACCTCGGCGCCGGGCGCGCCGCGGCATCCGGAGACCGCCCGCAACTGATCGTCGTG
Organism: uncultured Leifsonia sp.; assembly: GCA_964655795.1. Lineage (GTDB taxonomy): Bacteria > Actinomycetota > Actinomycetes > Actinomycetales > Microbacteriaceae > Microterricola. The sequence goes on from CAZZNX010000166.1 coordinate 2,617, forward strand.
GCCGTTCCGCCCGACGTCACCGCCGAGATCGTCGCCCGTGAACTCGCCGACTTCCCGGACGCGATCGTCACCGATGTCGCCAGCGTGAAGCTGCAGATCCTGCAGAGTCTGCGCGAGCGTGGAGCCGACATCTCGCGCTACATCGGCTCCCACCCGATGGCCGGCCGGGAACGCGGCGGCCCCCTCTCCGGGCGTGCCGACCTCTTCGTCGGTCGCCCCTGGGTCGTCGCCGCGCACGACGCCATCTCGTACAAGCGGGCCAGCGCGATCGATGACCTGATCCTCGACCTCGGTGCGACCCTCGTCGAGATGAGCCCGGAGGAGCACGACCGCGGTGTCGCGCTGATCTCGCACGTTCCCCAGGTCGTCTCGAGCCTGCTCGCCCGACGCCTCGTCGACGCCCCGAGCTCCGCCGTCAACCTCGCCGGGCAGGGCGTGCGCGACGTGACCAGGCTCGCCGCGAGTGACGCCGAGCTCTGGGTGCAGATCCTCGGTGCCAATGCCGCGCCGGTGCGCGAGATCCTCTCCGCGTACCGCGAGGACCTCGACCGCTTCATCGACGCCCTCGGCGACGTGGACGCACCGGGCGCCCGCCGCCGGGTGGCCGAGGAGATCGCCGGGGGCAACACCGGTGTCGCCCGACTCCCGGGCAAGCACGGCATCGACAAGCGCTTCGCGACCATGATCGTCATGGTCGACGACAAGCCGGGCCAGTTGGCCAGACTCTTCAACGAGATCGGCGAGATCGGGGTCAACCTCGAAGACGTTCGCCTCGAGCACTCCCCGGGTGTGCAGGTCGGCCTCGCCGAGATCTCCATCGTTCCCGAGGCCGTCGAACGCCTCACCACCGAGCTGGTCGCCCGCGGCTGGCGGATTGCAGGCTGAAGCATGACAGAGACCACCCACGGCACGACAATGTCGAACGGCCCCGTCTTCGTGGCGATCGACGGCCCGGCCGGCAGCGGCAAGTCCAGCGTGAGCAAGGCCGTCGCCTCCCGGCTCGGCTACGGCTTCCTCGACACCGGCGCCGCCTACCGTGCGCTGGCGTGGCTCGTGCTCGAGCGCGGCATCGACCTGAACGACGCGGATGCCGTCATCCAGAGCGCTGTGTTGGATGCTCTGGGCGACTTCGACTACGAGATCGGCACCGACCCGGCCGGGTACTTCGTCCGCGTGGGGGAGAACGACGTCACCGACGCGATCCGCGAGCCCCGGGTGAGCGCGGCGGTCAGCGCGATCGCCCGCATTCCGGAGGTGCGCAGCCACCTCGTCCAGCTGTTCCGCAGCATCGCCGCCGGCGTCCAGAAGCCCGGCATCGTGGTCGAAGGTCGCGACATCACGACCGTCGTCGCACCCGATGCGCCCGTGCGCATCCTACTCACAGCATCCGAAGAGGCTAGAATGGCCAGACGGTCTGCCGAGCTGCACGATGACGCCGCCGCAACCGCGGGAGCCGAGCTCAAGAAGCGCGACCAGGCCGATTCGCGCGTGGTCGACTTTCTGAATGCTGCAGAAGGCGTGACCACGGTCGATTCGACCGAACTGAACTTTGCCGAAACCGTCGATGCCGTCATCGCGGTGATCGCCGCCACCGACACCACCGCTGATTGATCAGCTACGTAAAAACCGCTGATTGAGGCGAGCTTGTATCGAGCTTGTCGAAGTGAAATCAGCACGAGGAGACATTCATGACTGATATCGACACCGACGAGTTCGACGCGAACGACGACCTCGCCGAGCGGATGAACACGCTCGACGAGGACCTCGCGGTCCAGCGCGCGCACTCGCTGCGCGCCGGCCTGGCCGACTACGAGCTCGAAGACGAAGACTTCGACGTCCTCGACGCGGCAACCGAAGACCCCGACGCGATCAAGTACCTGCCGGCCCTGCCGGTGATCGCCGTCGTCGGCCGCCCCAACGTGGGCAAGTCGGCGCTGATCAACCGCATCCTCGGCCGCCGCGAGGCCGTCGTCGAGGACACCCCCGGCGTCACGCGTGACCGCGTGTCGTACAAGGGAGAGTGGAACGACCGCCGCTTCACGCTCGTCGACACCGGCGGCTGGGAGCCCGACGCCAAGGGCATCGACGCCTCCGTCGCCGCCCAGGCCGAGGTGGCCATCGACCTCTGCGACGTCGTGCTCTTCGTCGTCGACTCGAAGGTCGGCGCCACGTCGACCGACGAGCAGGTCGTGCGCATGCTCCGCAAGAGCGGCAAGCCCGTCTTCTTGCTCGCCAACAAGGTGGACGACTCGCGCCAGGAGCCGGAAGCCGCCGCGCTCTGGGCTCTCGGCCTCGGCGAGCCGTACCCCGTCTCGGCCCTGCACGGCCGCGGCGTCGCCGACATGCTCGACGAGGTCC
>CAZZNX010000166.1:4996-5765 GCA_964655795.1 uncultured Leifsonia sp.
CGTGGCCAAGGAAGAGGTCGGCGGACCGCGCCGTGTCGCGATCCTCGGCCGCCCGAACGTCGGCAAGTCCAGCCTGCTCAACAAGGCGGCGGGCGAAGAGCGCGTCGTCGTCAACGAGCTCGCCGGCACGACCCGCGACCCGGTCGACGAGCAGGTTGAGCTCGGCGGCAAGATCTGGCGATTCGTCGACACCGCCGGCATCCGTCGTCGCGTGCACCTGGCCCAGGGCGCAGACTTCTACGCATCGCTCCGCACCAGCACGGCCCTCGAAAAGGCCGAGGTCGCCATCGTCGTCCTCGACGTGAGCGAGAAGCTCAGCGAGCAGGACGTGCGCATCATCGACCTCGTGTTGGAATCCGGCCGCGCACTCGTGCTGGCCTTCAACAAGTGGGATCTGCTGGACGACGACCGTCGCCGCTACCTCGAGCGCGAGATCGAGCAGGACCTGGCGCACGTGGCCTGGGCCCCGCGCGTGAACATCTCCGCCCGCACCGGCCGCCACCTCGAGAAGCTCGTTCCCGCGCTGGAACTCGCCCTCGAGTCGTGGGACACCCGCATCGCGACCGGCAAGTTCAACGCCTTCCTGGCCGAGCTCACCGCTGCGCACCCGCACCCGCTGCGTGGTGGCAAGCAGCCGCGCATCCTGTTCGGCACCCAGGTTTCCAGCCGCCCGCCGACATTCGTGTTGTTCACGACCGGATTCCTCGACCCGGGCTACCGTCGCTACATCCAGCGCCGCCTGCGCGAGATCTACGGCTTCGCCGGAACG
>CAZZNX010000167.1:0-1496 GCA_964655795.1 uncultured Leifsonia sp.
CTATTCAGTGTTCGACCGGTGGCGGGCACAGAGAGCGAACATCATGCAGATCCTCGACGCAGTCGATGCAGCATCCCTCAAGTCGGACATCCCCGACTTCCGCGCCGGTGACACCGTCAAGGTGCACGTGAACATCATCGAAGGCACGCGCTCGCGTGTTCAGATCTTCCAGGGCGTCGTCATCGGCCGCTCCGGCGACGGTGTGCGCGAAACCTTCGCGGTTCGCAAGATCAGCTTCCAGGTCGGCGTCGAGCGTACCTTCCCGGTGCACTCCCCGGTCATCGAGCGGATCGAGGTCGTGACCCGCGGTGACGTGCGTCGCGCCAAGCTCTACTACCTCCGCGAGCTCCGCGGCAAGAAGGCCAAGATCAAGGAGAAGCGCGACTTCTCCTAAGTCTCGCACCTCTCTGCTTGAGCTCCCCACCCCTAGACTGGGTCGGGGAGCTCAAGCCCTTTAACGGGCAAGCACTCGCAATGACCACACCAGATTCGACAACGGGCGGCAATGACTGACACCGACCAGGAGCTGCGCCGCGACCGCAAGCCGACGCGTCGAAGCGCGCGCAAGCGCGGGTTCCTCTTGTTCCTGCGTGATCTGCTCATCATCTTCGTGATCGCGATCGTCGTCTCCTTCGTCGTCAAGACCTTCCTGATCCGGTCGTTCTTCATTCCGTCGGAATCGATGCGCGAGACGCTGCAGGTGCACGACCGCATCATCGTCAACCAGCTCATCCCGGAGCTCGTGCCGATCGAACGCGGCGACGTCGTCGTCTTCCGCGACCCGGGTGGGTGGTTGCCGCCATCCGCACCGATCGAGCAGAACCCGATCGTGGCCAGCGTCGACTGGCTGCTCTCGGTCGTCGGGCTCTCGGCGCCGGACAGCAACGACCACCTCATCAAGCGCGTCATCGGCCTGCCCGGTGACCGCGTCGTGTGCTGCAACGCACTCGGTCAGCTGAGCGTGAACGGCGTTCCGCTTGACGAGGCGCCGTACGTCACCCTGCCGCCAGGGGAGAGCAAGGTCTCGCGCGACGAGTTCGATGAGACGGTTCCTGCCGGTTCGCTCTGGGTGATGGGTGACAACCGCTACAACTCCAAGGACTCCCGCTACAACAGCGACACCCCTGGCAAGGGATTCGTGCCGATCGACAACGTGGTCGGCCGTGCCTTCGTCGTGAGCTGGCCGATTTCGCACTGGGCCTGGCTCGACAACTACCCCGGCGTCTTCGCCGGCGTGCCAGAGGGCGGCGAGTAGGTGGCCGTCTCCGAGCCGAGTCTGGATGTCGAGAACGCCCTCTTCGCCAGCGGCGTCCGCTACGTGATCGGCTGTGACGAGGTCGGGCGAGGCGCGATGGCCGGCCCGGTCGCCGTCGGCATGGCGATCGTCGATGCGCGGATCAGCGGCATTCCCGCCGGTTTGCGCGACTCCAAGCTGCTGAGCGAGAAGCGCCGTGAGGCGCTCGCGCCGCTTGCCGCGGACTGGGTGCTCCACTCCG
>CAZZNX010000167.1:1525-4502 GCA_964655795.1 uncultured Leifsonia sp.
AGGTCGATGCGCTCGGCATCACCGCCTGCCTCGGCCTCGCCGGCAAGCGCGCTCTGCTCGCGCTGCACGCGAGCGGTGCCGACATTGCGGCCAGCACGGTGCTGCTCGACGGGTCGCAGGACTGGCTGAACCCGGCACTGGGTTCGCCCCTGCCGGTGCAGACGCGGGTGAAGGCCGACCGCGACTGCGCATCGGTTGCCGCGGCATCCGTCATCGCCAAGGTGCACCGCGACCGGATCATGATCGACCTGCACGAGGAATACCCGCACTACGGCTGGGTGGGCAACAAGGGCTACGGCAGCCCTGCCCACATGGCGGCGATCGCCGAACACGGCGCGACGCCGATGCACCGGGTCAGTTGGATCAAGAGCGAGAACCCCTGAGCCTCCGATGCGCCCCGAGCCTCCGATGCGTCTGGGGCCGGTGGCGCGGGCTAGGATTGAACCACCATGGATGAAGACGAATTCGAGGACTACGACCGCGAGGTCGAGCTGGCGCTCTACCGCGAGTACCGCGATATTGTGGCGCAGTTCCAGTACGTCGTCGAGACAGAACGACGCTTTTACCTGGCCAATGAGGTCGACCTCGTTCGCCGGGACACCGAGCACGACTTCTACTTCGAGCTCACGATGAAAGACGTCTGGGTGTGGGACGTCTACCGTTCCGACCGCTTCGTGAAGTCGGTGCGCGTTCTGACGTTCAAGGACGTCAACATTGAGGAGCTCGCAACCAAGGAGTTCGAGCTGCCCAAGGAACTCGCGCTCGACGAGTAACCCGCGGCCGGTGCGGCCAAGCGCCCACCGGGTGTCGTGCACTGCTTCATGGTGCACGGGTCTGTTGTGCACGCGTTTGTTGTGCACGGGTTTGTTGTGCACGCGTTTGTTGTGCACGCGTTTGTTGTGCACGGGTTTGTTGTGCACGCGTCTGTTGTGCACAGGCGCTCGACCAGCCTGCGGCGTCCACAGAGTTCGGAATGCCCCGTTCGGAGCCCCTCTGTAGCGTCACTGTTGGCCGTGGAGGTGTTCCATGGCTGATCCGGGGCGGTCTACGGCTGAACGTGAGAGTCAGCGTCTGGGGCGATTCGGCGAGCAGCAGGCCGTGCGCTATCTGGAGGCGCAGGGCTACCGTGTGCTCGAGCGCAACTGGCGCTGCCGGCACGGCGAGATCGACGTTGTCGCCTGTCGCGATGGCGTGCTCGTCTTCGTCGAGGTGAAGACCCGAACGAGCGCGGCGTTCGGGCATCCGTTCGAGGCGATCACCGTGGCCAAACTGCGTCGGATGCACGTGCTCGCCCGGCTCTGGTGCGAGGCACGCCCGCAGGCGCGCGGAGTCGTGCGATTGGACGTCATCGGGATACTGGCGCCGATCGGCGAGGTTCCACGGATCGAGCACCTCGAGGGCGTGCACGCATGAGGATCGTCGGTCGTACGAGGGCCGTCGCGCTGCTCGGGCTGAGCGGCGCCATCGTCGAGGTCGAGGCGGACATCTCTGCGCAACTGCCGAGGATCGTGCTCATCGGTCTGCCTGACACGGCGCTGCAGCAGGCGACCCACCGCGTGCGGGCGGCCGCGACGAACTCCGGCATCCCGCTCTCCGCGAAGGCCATCACCGTGAACCTGTCTCCTGCCTCCCTCCCCAAGCACGGCAGCGGCTTCGATCTCGCGATCGCGCTCGCGTGTCTGGCGGCGGCCGGCGATGTCGACGGCACGTCGGTCGAACGCGTGGTGCACATCGGAGAGCTGGCACTTGACGGGCGGCTGCGCCCGGTCAGGGGTGTGCTGCCGGCGGTCATCGCCGCCCATCGGGCGGGCTTCGGCACCGTGATGGTGCCGAGCGGCAATGTGGCGGAGGCCTCGCTCGTTCCCGGGGTGCGGGTGATCGGAATGGCCGGACTGCGGGATGCCGCGATCTGGCACGGAGGCAACTTCGATGCCGTCCCGATCGAGGCGATCGCCGGGCCGGCGACGGCGGTGGATGCTCCGACGCACCACCCTGACATCGCCGATGTGGTCGGTCAGGACGCGGCGGTGTTCGCGCTGCAGGTGGCGGCGGTCGGCGGGCACCACGCCTTCCTGCTCGGCCCGCCCGGCGCGGGGAAGACGATGTTGGCCGACCGTCTGCCCGGGCTGTTGCCAGACCTCGACGACGAGGCGGCGCTGGAGGTGAGCAGCATCCGCTCGTTGAGCGGGCTCACCGTTGGTGTCGCCCTCAGCAATCGACCACCCATCGAGAGCCCACATCACACGGCAACGGCCGCGGCGATGGTCGGCGGCGGCTCGGGCGTGATCCGTCCGGGCGCCGCCGTGAGGGCCGCCCACGGGGTTCTGTTCCTCGACGAGGCGCCGGAGTTCCAGACGGCCGTGCTCGATGCCCTGCGACAGCCGCTGGAGACGGGTGTGATCAGCATCCACCGGGCCAATGCGGTCGCTCACTTCCCTGCCCGATTCCAACTGCTCCTGGCGGCCAATCCATGCCCGTGCGGGCAGTTCGGGGTCGAGGGCGGAGACTGTTCCTGCCCGCCGAACACCCGCAGGCGCTATCTCGCTCGCCTGTCAGGGCCGCTGCTCGATCGCGTCGACATCCAGTTGCGCGTGCAGCGCGTCACGGCCGCCCACCTCCGCGTCGCGCAGCAGCGCGCGGGAGAGGCCGACGGCGGCTCCATCGACAGCGCGAGCGCACGCAGCGCCATCGAGCGGGCACGGGCGACGTCCTCCGATCGGCTCGGCGGCACGCCATGGCGCCTGAACAACGAGGTTCCGGGGGAGTGGTTGCGCGCCAGAGAGCGGCGCCCCTCCCTCCAGACGATGGCCGCGCTCGACCGGGCGCTGGAACGCGGTGGCGTGACGATGCGCGGCTACGACCGTGTGCTCCGCGTCGCGTGGTCGATCTCCGATATCGAGGGCGCGGTCATGCCAACGGCCGAGCACATCGCGCAGGCGCTGTACCTGAGGAGGGGAATCTGAGATGACCGAGTTCG
>CAZZNX010000167.1:4542-5705 GCA_964655795.1 uncultured Leifsonia sp.
GCCGAGCCGTCAACGTCGACGGACGGCGCCGAACTCTTCGCCCGCGCAGCGTGGACGGGCATCGCCGAGCCGGGCGACCGGGGTGCAGGCCTGCTTGTCACCGCTCTCGGTGCGGCGACGGCGCTGAACGCCGTGATCGAGCACTGGCCGACGGCCCGCATCGCGGAGGCCGTCGATCCGACGGCACGTGCCGGGCGCGACGCCCTCGCGCACGAGATCAGTGCGGCGCTGGCGCGCTGGCGCCCACGAGTGAACTCCGCCGCGGCCGTGCGCGCCCTGCAGAGTGCGGCCCGTATCGGCTGTCGCCTCGCCGTTCCCGGCGACGCCGAGTGGCCGCTCGGCGTCGACGATCTCGGTGTGCACGCCCCGATCGCCCTGTGGTGGCGCGGCCGTGAAGAGTCGATGACCGCCATGGCCCGTTCCCTCGCGCTGGTCGGCGCGCGGGCCGCGACGGGGTACGGCGAACACGTTGCGATGAAGGCATCGGCCGGGCTCGTCGACCGCGGATTCGCCATCGTCTCCGGCGCAGCCTACGGAATCGACGGCATGGTGCACAGAGCCGCTCTCGCCAGCAGCGGTGTGACCGTGGCGTTCCTGGCGGGTGGCCTCGACCGCTTCTACCCGAGCGGCCACGACGCACTTCTCACGCGCATCGTCGAGACTGGTGCGGTGATCTCCGAGCTTCCATGCGGTGCGGCACCGACGCGCTGGAGATTCCTGCAACGGAATCGGCTGATCGCAACATCCAGCCAGGCCACCGTGGTGCTCGAGGCCGGGCACCGCTCCGGATCGCTCAATACGGCGGGTCACGCAGCAGCGGCCGGTCGACCCCTCGGCGCCGTGCCCGGGCCGGTGACGAGCCCGGCATCCGCGGGGTGCCATCGCCTGCTGCGGGACTTCGATGCCCGCTGCGTCACGAACGCGCTGGAGATGGCGGAGCTGGTGGATGTGTTTGCGGACACGGATGCCGCTGGGCCCGACCCGGCACGCTCAGCAAGCGACGCGACGAGCCCGGATCAGCTCCGCGTGCTGGATGCGCTCAGCACGCGGAGCGGGAGGGAGGTGAACGACATCGCGGTGCGCAGCGGACTCTCGCCGCTCGCGGTGATCACCGTGCTCGGCACGCTCGAGAACAACCTGCGCGCCGACGCCACCTTCTCTCC
>CAZZNX010000168.1:0-1323 GCA_964655795.1 uncultured Leifsonia sp.
CTGCTCGTGCTCTGGCTCGCGCTCGGGATCCTGGCGCGCCGGCCCCGCTTCGCGCGGTGGCCGGGAGCGGCGGCCGCGCGAGCCCTCTGGCTCGCAGGAACGCGCCCGTGGCGCGCAGCGGAGGCCGTCGCCACGCTCGGAACCGGCTCCCGCGTGCTCCTCATCGCGGTGCCGGCCGCGCTGCTCATTGCGAGCCGCGGCATCTACACCTGGTTCCTGGCGCCGTCGCACCTGCTCTTCACGACCGCGGCCTGGCTCATCTTCGCCGCGGCCATCGCGCTCGCGCTGCGCCGCCGCTCCCCCTGGGCGGTCATCGCCGCCGTGGGAGGGGCCGTGCTCCTGCGCACGCTCCTCCTGCTCGCCGTGCTGGCGGTGCGCGGCCCCGGCCACTACTGGTTCGAGTTCTGGACCGATCCGCTCGCCCGCACCGCCTACATCACCGTGGCGTTCGCCCTGTTCCTCTGGGTGCTCGTCGCGGCCGGTTGGTCGCTCGGCATCCAGATCGGCGCGCGCCGGGCGACGGGGGTCGTGCTCGCCGCGGCCGGCCTGGTGCTCGCGGTGTTGGGCGGATTCCTCGCTGTGATCGGGCTCGAGCAGGGGCTGACCGTGTGGAACGACGAGATGTCGCTGCTGCCGTGGGGGCTCTCACGCATCCTCGGCCTGACGGTCTACCTCGAGATTCCCGCGTCGACGCCGTGGTACGCCGTCATCGGGGGCGGAGCGCTGCTGCTCATCGGCCTGCTCCTGACGCTGCCATGGCGCCGGGCCCGGCCCGAGTCGCCGCCGGCCCGGGCCTAGACCCGCTCGAACACCGCCGCGAGGCCCTGACCGCCGCCGATGCACATCGTCTCGAGGGCGTAGCGCCCGTCACGACGGTGCAGCTCGCGGGCGAGACCGGCCAGGATCCGGCCGCCCGTCGCGGCGAGCGGGTGGCCGAGCGAGATCCCACCGCCATTCGGGTTGATCCTCTCCCAGTCGGCATCCGCAACACCCCACTCCCGCGTGACGGCGAGCACCTGTGCGGCGAAGGCCTCGTTGAGCTCGATCAGATCGAGTTCGGCGAGTCGGATGCCGGCCCGCTCGAGCGCCTTCGCGGTCGCCGGGACCGGGCCGATGCCCATGCGGCGCGGGTCGACGCCGGCGCGCGCCCACGAGGCGAGCCGCAGCAGCGGTGTGAGCCCCAGCTCCGCCGCCCGCTGTGGGGTGGTGACGATGCACGCCGCCGCCGCGTCGTTCTGCCCGCTCGAGTTGCCGGCGGTGACGGTGGAATCCGGGTCGGCTCGCAGCACCGGGCGCAGCGCCCCGAGCGCGTCGAGCGAGGAG
>CAZZNX010000168.1:1348-5702 GCA_964655795.1 uncultured Leifsonia sp.
AGCACATCGCCGCGGCGCCCCGGCACCAGGATCGGCACGATCTCGTCATCGAAGGCGCCGGAGCGCTGCGCCGCGATCGCACGCTGATGTGAGCGCAGCGCGAGCTCATCCTGCTCGGCCCGGCCGATGCCGTACTCGCGCCGCAGATTCTCGGCGGTCTCCACCATGCCATCCGGCGTCGGGTAGCGATCGCCGCCGGCCCGGACGCGGCCACGGCTCAGCGAGTCCTGCAGCAGCAGGCCGGCGGGGAGGCCGCGCCGGCCCTCCACCGTGTAGAACGGGGCGTTGCTCATCGATTCGACCCCGCCGGCGATCACGACGTCGCTCGCACCGGTCTGCACCTGCAGCGCGGCATCGATCACCGCCTGCAGACCGGAACCGCAGCGGCGGTCGAGCTGGTACCCGCCCACCGTCACGGGCAGCCCGGCGTCGAGCGCGGCGACCCGCGCGATCGGCGGGGCTTCCATGCTCGGGTAGCACTGGCCGAAGATCACATCGTCGACGGCGCCGCCGTCGAGTCCGGAGCGCTCGACGAGCGCCTCGAGCACGCGGGTGGCCAGCTGCAGGGCGGAGACGGATGCCAGTGCTCCGCCGAGTCGTCCGACCGGGGTGCGCAGTGGCATGCAGATGACGGCGTCGCGCAGTTCGCTCACGGACGGGCCTCCAGTTCGGTGTCGATGGTGTCGGAGTCGCTGCCGCCGGTGTCGACGGCGTCGAGGGCGATGGCGAGCACGGCGCCGGTGGACGCGATGACCGTGTCGATGCTGACGCCCGGCGCGAGCTCGCGCAGCACGAGGCCGGCATCCGTGACGTCGATGACGGCGAGGTCGGTGATGATGCGGTCGACGGAGCGGCGGCCGGTGAGCGGCAGCGTGCAGCGCTCGACGATCTTGTGGGCGCCGTCCTTGGTGACGTGCTCCATCAGCACGATGACGCGATCGGCTCCGTTGACGAGGTCCATGGCCCCGCCCATGCCCTTGACCATCTTTCCCGGAACGGCCCAATTGGCGATGTCGCCGTCGGCGGAGACCTGCATCGCGCCGAGCACGGCCGTTCCGACGCGGCCCCCGCGGATCATGCCGAAGCTTGCGGCCGAGTCGAAGTAGCTCGCCCCCGGCAGCACGGTCACCGTCTCCTTGCCCGCGTTGATGAGCTTCGGGTCTTCCTCGCCCTCCCAGGGGTACGGCCCGACGCCGAGGATCCCGTTCTCGGAGTGCAGCACGACGTGCACACCGGCGGGGAGGTGATTCGGGATGAGGGTCGGCAGGCCGATGCCGAGGTTGACGTAGCTGCCGTCCTGGAGCTCGCGGGCCGCGCGGGCGGCCATCTGGTCGCGGGTGAGCGGCATCAGCGCCCTCCGTCCTGCTCGTGGGCTGTGCCCGGCTCTGGCGGCCCGGCCTGACCGGCCGCCGCGTCGACCGGGCGCTTGCGCACGGTCGCCTTCTCGATGGGGAGCTCGCGGGACTGCTCAGCGGTGAGCAGCACGACGCGGTCCACGTAGATGCCGGGCAGGTGCACGTCGTCGGGGCCCAGCACGCCCGGCTCGACGAGCTCGTCGACCTCGGCGATCGTCACGCGCCCGGCCATGCCGGCCAGCGGGTTGAAGTTGCGGGTGGACTTCTCGAAGCGGAGGTTGCCGTGGCGGTCGCCGACGGCGGCCCGCACCAACCCGAAGTCGGTACGGATGGCCTGCTCGAGCACATACTCGCGTGGCGCGCCGAGACTCTCGAACGGCCGCATCTCCTTCGGCGCGCTGGCGAGTGCGACGGTGCCGTCGGCCGCGTAGCGGAGCGGCATCCCGCCCTCTGAGACGGCCGTGCCTGCGCCGGTCGGCGTGTAGAAGGCAGGAATGCCGACTCCGCCGGCGCGGAGACGCTCGGCGAGGGTGCCCTGCGGCGTGAGTTCGACCTCGAGCTCGCCGCCGAGGTATTGCCTGGCGAACTCCCGGTTCTCACCGATGTACGAGGCGATCACCCGGCGGATCCGGCCGGCGGAAAGGAGCTCGCCGAGGCCCCAGCCGTCGACGCCGCAGTTGTTGGAGACGACCTCGAGTTCGCCGACGCCGCGCGCGAGCAGGGCTCGGATGAGCACGATCGGGACGCCGGAGAGGCCGAAGCCGCCAACCGCGAGCGAGGCCCCTGAGGGGATGTCGGCAACGGCGTCGGCCGCGCTGGCGACGGTCTTATCCATTGCTCTGCTCCTCGTGGGTCGTGTCGGTCTCGGCGAACACCTCGCGCATGACGGCGAGCGCGGCGTTGGCCGCCGGCAGCCCGGCGTAGAGCGCGGTGTGCAGGATCACCTCGGCGATCTCGGCGCGGTCGAGCCCGTTGCGGAGCGCGGCGCGCACGTGCATCCGGATCTCGGCCTCGTGACCGCCGGTCACCAGGGAGGCGAGGGTGGCGATGCTGCGTTCCCGCCGGGAGAGCCCGGGCCGCGCCCAGATCTCGCCCCAGGCGTAACGCGTGATGAAGTCTTGGAAGTCCGCGGTCTCGGCCGTGATCGCGGCGGTGGCCGCGTCGACGTGCGCGTCGCCGAGCACGGCGCGGCGCACGGCCATCCCCTGCGACCGAGCCGCCGATGCCGCGGACGCCGCGTCACCGTCATCCGTCGCCCGGATCAGCGCGGAGAGCAGTGCCGCCGCCTCGGCCGGCTTCTCGAGCGGGGCGAGATGGCCGGCACCGGCGATCTCGGCGAAGCGCGCATTCGGCACCGCGGCGGCCACGGCGCGCATCGACTCGCTCGTGGTGACGCTGTCGAACTCGCCGCTCACGACGAGGGTCGGCTGCGTCACGGAGCCGAGCGACGGAGTGCGGTCGAAGTGGCCGAGCGCGGCGGCGGCAAGGGCGTACGACTCATCATCGACGTCGAGCAGCGTGCTCAGCCCGCGCGCGGCGGCGCCATTCGGGTGGGCGTCCAGATGACCGGGGGCGTACCAGCGCCCGGCGCTCCCTGTGACAAGCGATGCGGTTCCGGCCGTGCGCACCTGGGCCGCGCGTTCGGCCCAGGAGTCGATCGTGCCGATCTTCGCCCCGCTGCAGTACACGGCGAGGCTCAGAACCCGCTCGGGGTGTTCGATCGCCAGCTCGAGCGCGACGGCCCCGCCGAGCGAGATCCCCGCCACGTGGAAGCGACCGCCGCCGACCTCGTCGACGAGCCGGAGCGTCGCGGTCGCGAGCTCCCCGACGGTGAAGTGCTCCAGGGTGGCCGGGCTCGCGCCGTGCCCAGGCAGGTCGACGCGCAGAATGCGCAGCTCGGGCAGCGCGGAACCGAGCTCGGCGACGACCCCGTCCCAGACGGCGGTCGTGGTGCCGAGGGAGGGCAGCAGCACGAGCAGTCCGCTGGCCCGTGCGCTCTCGGCCGCAGCGGTGATCGTTCCGTGCAGGCGTGGGATGCTCATGGCAACTCCTTGATCGAGAGTGAGTGGAATCGGCCGACGGCCGCGCTGACGATGCGTGCGGATGCCGCAACGGTGGCGGCCGGGTCCCGGCGCAGTTCGGGGGTGATCGCGCGGTTGCGCTCGAGTGCCGCATGGTCGAATGCGAGCCCGCCGAGCATGGGGGCCGCGGCATCCGCGCTCTGTGCTGCGAGCCGCAGCAGGCCGCGGAAGGCGCTCCATTCGGCGTGCCATTCCCCCATCGGGCGGGCGTCCTGGCTGACGGCGGCGCCGTGCACGGCCGCCTGGAGACCGCCGACGCGCAGGCCGTTCGCGCTGAGAAGCACGGCATCGACCGGGTTGCGCTTGTGCGGCATGGCCGAGGAGCCGCCGGCGGATGCGAGCACGACCTCGGCGATCTCGCTTCGGCTGAGGAATCCGACATCCCGGCCCAGCCGACCGAGCACCACCGCGACGATGGCCGCCGCATTGCCGATCGTGAGGATCGGGCTGCGTTCGCTGTGCCAGCAACGACCGGGGTCGGTGAGGCCGAGCTCGGCGGCGAGCGCCGCCCGCAGCTGCACGCTGGTCGCCGGGGATCCGCCCGCCCGATCGAGCTGCTCTCCGGTGCCGACGGGACCGCCCAGCTGAACCGGGAAGACCGCGGCATCGATCGCGGCGACGGCCGAGCTCACCCCGTCGAGCCAGCCGGCCGCGAGCACCCCGACGGTGCTGTGACCCGCGTGCTGGCCAAGGGTACGCGCGATGGACAGCGTCTCTGCCTCCGCCGTGGCGAGGTCAACGAGGCTCTCCCCCGCTGCGAGCAGCCGAAGCCGGGCGTCGGCCAGCACGCGCCGGGCGGTCAGCACGAGGGCGGTGTCGAGGATGTCCTGGCTGGTGGCGCCGATGTGCAGCTCAGCGCCAGCGCCGGGTGACGCCGCCTCGGCGAGCGCGCGCAGCTGGCGCACGAGCGCGACGACG
>CAZZNX010000169.1:0-5648 GCA_964655795.1 uncultured Leifsonia sp.
CGACGGCGGCCTCGGTGTGGCCCGCACGTTCGCGCACGCCGCCGGCGACGGCGCGCAGCGGCAGCACGTGGCCGGGGCGGATCAGGCTGGAGGGCCGGGAGTCCGGGTCGGCGAGCACCCGCAGTGTGCGGGCGCGGTCGCCGGCGCTGATGCCGGTCGTCACCCGCTCCGCGGCATCGACGGTGATCGTGTACGCGGTGTTGCGGGCGTCCTCGTTGGCCTCGACCATGAGCGGCAGGCCCAGCCGGTCGGCGAAGTCGGCCGGCATCGGCGCGCAGAGGAAGCCGCTGGTGTTGCGCACCATCCACGCGATCCATTCCTGGCTGGCCAGCTCGGCCGAGAGGATCGCGTCGCCCTCGTTCTCGCGGCCCTCATCGTCGGCCACGATCACGGGCTTGCCCGCGCGCAGTGCGGCGATCACCTCTGGCATCGTCGACAGGCTCATGAAGCGCTCCTTACTGGTTCGGTGGATGCCGCGCCCTGCAGCGCGAACACCCGTGCAACGTGGCGGGCCAAGATATCGGTTTCGATGTTGACGCTGTCGCCGACGACTCTCTCTCCGAGCGTCGTCGCGACGAGCGTCTCCGGGATGAGCGACACCTCGAACCACTGCTCCGGTTCCGCGGCAGCGCTGATGTTGCTCACGGTGAGCGAGACGCCGTCGACGGCGATCGATCCCTTGTCGACGACGAGCGGTGCGTGCTCGGCATCGAGGCTGAAGCGCACAACCCGCCAGGCGCTGCCCGGCGTGATCGCGAGCACGGTGGCCGTGCCGTCGATGTGGCCCTGCACGATGTGGCCGCCGAGGCGGTCGCCGACCTCTGCGGCACGCTCGAGGTTCACGGCACGGCCGGCTTCGACATCCATCAGTGTGCTCATCGTGAGGGTCTGCGCCATCACGTCGGCCGTGAACGTCTCGCTGTCGCTGGCGACCACGGTCAGGCAGACCCCGCTCACCGCGATGGAGTCGCCGTGACCGGCATCGCTGACGACGAGCGGGCCGCGCACGGTGATGCGGGCGGCGTCGCCGGAGCGTTCGACGCGTTCGATGCGACCGAGCTCCTCGATGATTCCTGTAAACACGTCAGTGTCCTTTCGCGGCGGTGGCCGGCTGGGCGGTGGGGGAGGGAGTGGCGGAGGGGCTGGCAACGAGCAGCAGGTCGTCGCCGAGGCGTTCGACGCTGCGCAGCTCGAGCCGCATGGCGCTGTCGATCGACGGGATGCCGAGCTCGCCGAGCGCGAGTTTCGGGCCGCCGAGCAGCATCGGCGCCAGATAGATCAGCAGTTCGTCGGCGAGGCCGGCTGCGATGAACGCGCTGGCCAGGGTCGGGCCGCCCTCGACGAAGAGCGAGTGGATGCCGCGCGCGTGCAGATCGGCCAGCTCCGCCCGGAGATCGAGACCGTCGTAGAAGAGGGGTGCGTGCGGGTGTGAGAAGACGGCGGCATCCGGTGCCGTCCGGCGTCGGCCGAACACGACGGGCACCGGCTGGTCTGCCAGCAGGGCGCCCCGATCATCGCGGGCCGTGAGCGACGGGTCGTCGGCCAGAACCGTGCCGGTGCCGACGGCGATGGCGTCGGCGGCGGCGCGACGCCTGTGCACGTCGACCCTGGCATCCGGGCCGGTGATCCACTGGCTGGACCCATCGGCTGCCGCAGCACGGCCGTCCAGGCTCGACGCCCATTTGACCGTCACCACCGGCCGGCCGAGACGGGCCGCACGAAGCCAGTCGCCGAGCAGCTCCTCTCCCTCTGCGGCGAGGACTCCGCCCGTTGCCGGGATTCCCGCGGCACGCAGGCGCTCCGCACCGCCGGCGGAGGCGGCTCCGGGGTCGGACACCGCGTAGAACACGGTCGCGACGCCGGCATCGATCAGCGCCTCGGCGCAGGGGCCGGTGCGACCGTGGTGGTTGCAGGGTTCGAGGGTCACAATGGCGGTCGCGCCGCGCGCGGCGCCCGGCGCGAGCTGTGAGAGTGCGTCGACCTCGGCGTGCGGGGTGCCGGCACCGCGGTGCCAGCCCTCGGCGAGCACGCTGCCGTCATCCGCCAGGAGAACGCAGCCGACCTGGGGATTCACTCCGCGGGCGGGACCGCGAGCGGCCAGCGCGAAAGCGCGGCGCATCAGCTGGTCGAGCGCTGTGCTCGGCGAGTGCATTCCCATGGCGATCCCTGTCATCAAGGCGCTCCGGGGGTTGATTGAAGGGTTTCGAGCAGGCTCGAAACTCGTCTCCTGCCGGGTGTTCGGAGTCATCCGAACACGTTCGACAATCGACGCGTGCATCCTCCCATCCGGACTTTAACCGTCGGTGCCGGAGTTTCACCGGCTCAACCGCTCCGCTCCCACCGGGTGGTCACACCAGGCAGTCGCTTCACGGCTCGCGGACTTTCACCGCCGGTTCGGATTCTCACCGACCCCGGAGCACGTTTCTTGCTTCTGAGTCTAGGCCAACGCCGGAACGCGCGGTTTATTCCCTGCGATGCGAAGCATCACGACAGGCGGCACCCTCCACTCAGGAAACCTCGAGAACAGCCACCGATGCGCCCGGTGTGGCGCTCGAGCCCAGCTCAGTCCAACAGTGCCCGAGCGGTCGACTCGTCGACGATCAGGTCGGTCACCAGCTCCGCGCTGAGTGCCCCGCGAAGGCTCGGCAGTTTCGACAGTCCGGCGACGACGCAGACGCGGCGGGGCGTGCGGCGCAGAGCCTCGAAGCTCGGACCTGTGCCGCGCTCGTTCAGCGCGATGCCGTCGGTCGAGCCGTCCGCCCGGTAGAAGACGGTTGCGACGTCGCCGATCGCTTCGTCGCGGCTGAGCGACTGGAAATCCTCCGGCTCCAGGTACCCGCCGGCGTAGACGTGGCTCGGCACCTCGGCGAAGGGGGAGCCGATTCCGAAGAGCGCGACATCCATGCTGCCCTGCATCTGCACGACGCGCTGGGTCGAACGCTCACGCCACATGGCCTGCTTGGTGTCAGGGTCGTCGAAGAAGGCCGGCACGGGGAACTGCTGCACGTGGGCGCCGTAGGCGTCACCGAAGCGGCGCAGGATCTCGGAGGCGTAGAGGATGCCGGTCGTGCGCATGTTGCCTGCACCGTTCAGCTGCACGATCTGGGAGTTGTGGGTCTGCTTGGGCGTGAGGTGCCGGCTGAGCGCGCTCATCGTCGAGCCCCACGCGATGCCGAGCGACATGTTCGAATCGAAGAACTGGCCGAGAATTCGTGCAGCAGAGAGGGCGACACGTTCGAGCCGGTCGACATCGCTGGCATTCTCCGGCACCGGGACGACGTGCGCGGTGATGCCGTGTTGTTCACGGATCGCCTCTTCGATGCGGCCCGGCATGTCCCGCGGGGAGCGGATCTGGATGTCGACGAGGCCGCTCGCCCTGGCGTGGCTGAGCAGGCGGGACACCGATGAGCGCGAGGTGTGCAGCTCGTGCGCGATCGCGTCCATCGTCAGGTCCTGCATGTAATACAGGTGCGCGGCGCGCAGGGCGTCGCGGGTCTTGGCGGTTTCGGATGCCGCGTCGAGCTCGTTCATGGCTGGTACTCATCTCCCTGCATCCGCCCTGCACATATGTGCAGCAGCTTTGAAAGATTGTGCGGATGTGTTCAAGATGTATTCATACACACGGGGTGGCGAAGATGCAACCCGCCCTGCACGCTGAACACGTGCAGCTGAATCTGAGGAACGACGCCGAGCGATCGGCGAGTCGGAAAGCGAGAGATCGAGATGTCGGCACAGGCCAACTCCGCACAGCACACCCCTGACGCGCGGGCCACCGTCGCGGCGCTGCAGCAGCGCCCGAACGCCAGCGTCCTGATCATCGGTGCAGGAATCAACGGCATCGCCACCTTCCGCGATCTCGCCCTGCAGGGCGTCGACGTCGCCATCGTCGAGCGCGGCGACTACGTCTCCGGCGCATCCAGTGCTTCGTCGCACATGATCCACGGCGGCATCCGCTACCTCGAGAACGGCGAGTTCCGTCTGGTCAAGGAATCGGTCGAGGAGCGCAACAGCCTCATCAAGATCGCCCCGCACTACGTCAAGCCGCTGAAGACCACGGTGCCGATCTTCTCGACCTTCTCCGGCGTGCTCTCGGCGCCCTTGCGCTTCCTGACGCACAAGTCCGGCAAGCCGACCGAACGCGGCGCGCTGCTCATCAAGATGGGCCTCAGCCTCTACGACTCCTTCTCGCGCGACGGCGGCAGTGTTCCCCGCCACGAGTTCCGCGGTCGCAAGGAGTCGCTGCGCCAGCTCCCGGCGCTGAACCCCGACCTCAAGTACACGGCCACCTACTACGACGCATCGATGCACGACCCGGAGCGTCTCGCCCTCGACGTGCTGCACGACGGCCTCGCCGCCGGCCCGCACGCCCGTGCGGCCAACTACCTCGAGGCCGTCGGCATCGACGAGGACGGCGTGCGCCTGCGCGACACCGTCAGCGGCGAGGTGTTCAGCATGACCGCCGACGTCATCGTCAACACGACAGGCCCCTGGACGGACCTCACCAACAAGGCGCTCGGCCGCCCGAGCAACTACATGGGCGGCACCAAGGGTTCGCACATCGTGCTCGACAACCCGGCACTGCTCGAGGCGACGGACGGCCGCGAGATCTTTTTCGAGCACGAGGACGGCCGCATCGTGCTGATCTACCCGCTCAAGGGGCGCGTGCTCGTCGGAACCACCGACCTCGAGCACGACATGACGCAGCCGATCCGCTGCACCGAGGCCGAGGTCGACTACTTCTTCGAACTCGTCGCGCACGTTTTCCCGTCCATCGCCGTCGACCGGTCCGAGATCGTCTTCCGCTTCTCCGGCGTGCGCCCTCTGCCCCGCCACGACGATGAGGCGCCCGGTTTCGTCTCGCGGGACTACCGCATCGAGCAGACCCCGCTCACCGAGCTGCCCGGCACGACGCTGCTCAGCCTGGTCGGCGGCAAGTGGACGACGTTCCGCGCCCTCGCCGAGCACCTCAGCACCGACATCCTCGGCATCATCGGCGGCACGCGCACCCAGAGCACAGAGGGACTCGCGATCGGCGGAGGCAAGGGCTTCCCGACCACCGACGCCGCCACCCAGGTCTGGCTCGCGAGCAACGGCGAAGAGCTCGGCCGTCAGCGTGCAGCCCAGCTCCTGGCCCGCTACGGCACGCGTGCCGAGCCGATGATCGACGAGCTGGTCAACGGCGACGGGGCGCCGGATGCCGCCCTCGCCGGCGCCGCTGACTACTCGCGCCGCGAGATCGCCTACATCGTCGCCACCGAGCAGCCCGTCCACCTGATCGACCTCGTGCTGCGCCGTACCAGCCTCGCCTTCGTCGGCGCGCTGAGCGCCGATCTGCTCACCGAGTTGGCCGACATCATGGCCGCCGGGCTCGGCTGGGACGAGACCCGCAGGGCGACGGAGATCGCCGCGACCCGCGCCGACCTCGCCGAGGTGCACGGCGTGCGGCTCGGCACGGCGACGCAGACCGCGAGCCTCGCCGGGGTCTGATCCACCCGCCCGGCAACGGGCCAGACGCGCGGTGGGGCGGCCGGGAGAATGCACGGATGTGCACGCGAAACGGCTGCCCCGCTGTGTCGGAGCCGGATACGGTTCTACAGGATTCGCTGAATCCGCCCCTTTCGCAGAGGAACTCTCCGACGCGAAGTTTC
>CAZZNX010000170.1:0-5611 GCA_964655795.1 uncultured Leifsonia sp.
TCTCAAGCGCGCGGGCGCCGCCGAGATCGTGGCCGTCGACATGTTCGACAAGCCGCTCGAGATCGCCACGGCCGTCGGGGCAACGAGCACCATCGTGGCGACGGATGCCGACGCGATCGCCGCCGTGCGAGCTGACATCGCCTTCGAGACCTCCGGCAACTACCGCGGACTGGCCTCGGCCGTGTGCGGCACGACCCGTGGCGGGCGCGTCGTCATGGTGGGACTGCTGCCATCCGGCGAGCAGCCCGCGCTCATCTCGCTCGCCATCACGCGCGAGCTCGAGCTCGTCGGTTCGTTCCGCTTCAACGACGAGATCGACGATGTCATCGCGGCGCTGGCCGACGGATCGCTGCAGGTGGGGCCGGTCGTCACGCACGAGTACGACGCGGCCGATGCCCTGGAGGCGTTCGAGGTTGCCAGGGATTCGGCTGCCAGCGGCAAGGTGCTGTTGCGCTTCTCCTAGCAGCCAGATTTCGACAGGCTCAATCAGCGGGTATCCCGCCGATTGAGCCTGTCGTCGTATCTGCCCGATGCTCCGCTGGTTGAGCTTGTCGAAACCCCGACGTCAGTCGTTCAGGAACTGGCGGGGCTGGTCCTGCCAGACCTGCTCCACCTCGTTCGTGGTGCGGCGCATGATCTTGTCCATGGCGGCGCGTGCGGCATCCGGCCTGCGACCCTGGATCGCATCGGCGACGTCGACGTGCCACTGCAGCGCCTCCTCGTGCGGATGCCGCGGCATCAGCCCGTAGTCGGTGCGGCCGCGCAGCACCGCGCCGATGACGCCGCGCAGCTCGGTGAACATCTCGTTCCCCGATGCGCAGAGCACCAGGCTGTGGAAGTGGATGTCGAGCTCAAGGAACTTCTGCAGATCGCCGGAGCGCCCGACCGCGCGCATCTGCGCGGCAACGGCCATCAGCTCGGCGGCCGCGTCATCCGGCGCATGCTCTGCGGCCAGCTCGGCCGCGGCAGGCTCGACCGCTGAGCGCAGTTCGGTGAGCGAGCGAAGCTGTGCGCCCTTCCCCTCCGAGGCGATGCGCCAGCGGATGACGGAGGGGTCGAAGAGCGACCACGAACTCATCGGCAGCACCCGGATGCCGACGCGCTTGACCGATTCGACGAGGCCGAGAGATGCCAGCACGCGCACGGCTTCGCGCACGACGGAGCGTGAGACACCGAGTTCATTCTCGAGGTGCTCGGCGTGCATGGTGTCCCCAGCGGGCAACTCGCCGCTCACAACGCGTTGACCGAGACTCTCGATCACGAGTTGGTGCAGACGGGAGCTCATGTCATGAGGATATCGGGCCGGAGCGTCTTGCTTGACGGCACGCGACGGGCGGGGCTCCGTAGCAGGCACTGATCGACGCCGTGGCGTTCCCCTGTTCCTCTCCTCTACGGCACCACAACGGGCGGCGTCAGCAAACTCGCAAACTCCCGGGTAGACTAGGCCACTGAACTTCGGCGAGGGATGCCCCTCGAATCGCCCATGCTGGCGAATCTGGCATCCGTTATCGACGCGGTGGGAGGGGCTTCACGGCTTGTCCTCACGCTGACATGCGTTCGAGTTGACAATCCAGACCCCGGTCTGGTCAGACATCGATCTGGGCCATGAGCCCACAAGGAGAATCATCATGAGCGACGTAGACAAGGTTGTAACCGAGGTCCGCGAGTCCTTCGGCAAGGGCGCTGCCCGCAAGATCCGCGCCGTCGGCAAGATCCCCGCCGTCATCTACGGTCACGGCACCGAGCCGCAGCACGTCACCCTTCCGGCACACCAGATGGGCCTGATCCTGCGCAAGTCCAACGCGCTGCTCGACCTGGACATCGACGGCAAGAGCCAGCTCGTCCTCGTCAAGGACGTCCAGAAGGACCCGGTTCGCCAGATCATCGAGCACATCGACCTCATCGTCGTCCGCAAGGGCGAGAAGGTCCAGGTCGAGGTCTCGATCCACGTCGAGGGCGAGTCCTTCGGTGGCACGCTGGTCGACCAGGGCCTGCACACCCTGCTGCTCGAGGCCGAGGCCACCCACATCCCGACGCACGTCGTCGTGAACGTCGAGGGCTTCGAAGACGGCGCCGAGGTGTTCGCCAAGGACATCGAGCTGCCCAAGGGTTCCTCGCTCCTCACCGACGCTGACGCCCTCGTCATCGCCGTGCACACGCAGGCCGCAGCGAAGGCTGACGAGACCGCGGCAGTAGCCGAGTAATCATTTTCACCCTGTTTCGCCGGGCGCAGAAGGAGCACCACGTGAACTCTGTGCCCGGCAACACTTGGTTGGTGGTCGGGCTCGGCAACCCCGGGCCCGGCTACGCCAGCCACCGTCACAATGTCGGCCAGATGGTCGTGGATGAGCTTGCCTCCCGCATCGGCGCGACGTTCAAGAAACACAAGACTCCCGCTCAGGTGGCCGAGGGCTTTCTGCGCCCCGGCGGGCCCAAGCTCGTGCTCGCGAAGTCGAATAGCTACATGAACACCTCGGGCGGCCCCGTCGCCGCGCTGCTCAAGTTCTATTCGTTGCCGCTGGAGCGCCTCATCGTCGTCCACGACGAACTCGACATCCCGTTCGACACCGTCAAGCTCAAGGCCGGCGGCGGTCACGGTGGGCACAACGGGCTGCGCGATATCGCCAAGGCCGCTGATTCCCCGGAGTACGTGCGCGTGCGGGTTGGCGTCGGACGCCCGCCCGGCCGCCAGGATCCCGCCGATTTCGTGCTCCAGGGCTTCTCGTCGACCGAGCGTGCCGTACTGCCGAATCTGCTCTCCGATGCGGCGGATGCCGTCGAGCTCGTCGTCACAGACGGACTCCTCGCCGCGCAGCAGAAGGTGCACGCCCCCTCCGCCTGAGCCTCTCGGCCCCTTCGCCCGGTTACTGATTCAGCCGGCCCCGAGGCGACGGCGCCTCAGTGCTGCGGCTGCACCACCAGCTCGACCAGGTCGTCGACGCGCACGCTCTGATCGGCCGCGGTCGCCAAGAGGCGATAAAGCACGGCGCCGACGAGTGACTCCGCCAGCATGCTGGCGCTCGCGGAGCCCCGGAGCTGACCGCTGGCCCGTGCCGCTTCGAGCCGCACAACGAGGAGCGGCTCGCTCGGAAGGGCAAGGTTCTCGTAGAGCGCCGAGCGCAGTCCGTCGTCTTCAACGGCCGCGACCACCATTCCGCGCATCAGCGAGCGGAACCCGGGCTCGTCCAGTGCCGCCTGCAGCACAGCCAGCCATTCCGTGAGGTCGGCTTCGAGATCGCCGCTGTTGGCGACGACCGGTGAGAAGCCCGGTGTGAGGCCGTCGAGCACACACTCGGCAAGGATGGCGCTTTTCGAGGGCCACCAGCGGTAAATCGTCTGCTTTCCGACGCCGGCTTCCGCTGCGATCCGCTCAATGGTGAGTCCTGAAAAACCCAGTTCGGGCAGCAATCGCACCGCTGCGTGCATGATCGCCAGCCGTGCGCTCTCGCTGCGTGCTCGGCCCGGTCGTGTGCTCCTCATGCACCCCACCATATTCCGGCGCGGGTGGCGGCGGCATCCGGGCACGCGTGGGGCTGGGGGAGTCGGCGCCGCAGCCGGGCTGAGCGCGGGCTGGGAACTCGATCACCGATTTTGCAACGAGACACTCCGTTCCGTAACGTGACAACCCTGACTTGACTGAAGGAACGACGTGGCTGAACTGCTGTACCGGCTTGGAAAATTCTCTGCGCGTCGCGCCTGGCTGGTGATCCTCTCGTGGTTGGCCGTTCTCGCTGTCGCCGGTGGAGCGTTCCTCGTCGGGTTCAGCTCGCTCGCCTCGAACTTCGACATCCCCGGAACGGCGTCCGGCGAGGTGACCGACGCACTGGCCGAGAAGCTGCCCGACTACGCCGGCGCGTCCGGAACGATCCTCTTCACCACCACTGACGGCTCGGCGCTGAGCGCCGAGCAGCAGGCGGCGATCTCCGAGCTCGTCGACGGCGCGGAATCGCTGCCTGACGTTGCCACCGTCATCGACCCCTTCGCCACCGAGGAGCAGCGCGCGGAGCAGGCGCAGGAATTGGCGGATGCCGAACGGCAGCTCGCCGACGGTCAGGCCCAGCTCGACGCGGGCCGCGAACAGCTCGAGGCCGGGCAGGCCCAGCTCGACGCCGGTCAGGCGCAACTTGACGCGGCCCAGGCGCAGATCGACGGCGCGCGTGCGCAACTCGAGGCGGCTGGAATGCCGACAGAGCAGCTCGACGCGCAGCAGGCCGAACTCGATGGCCAGCAGGCCCAGCTCGACGCGCAGGCCGCGCAGATCACCTCCGGTCTTGCCGAGCTGGACGCCAAGCAGGCCGAACTCGACGAGGGCGCGCACACCACGGAGATGGGTGAGGAGCTCCTCTCGATGGCGGAGAGCATCCGCATGGTCTCCGAGGATGGCTCCACGGCGGTCGTGAATGTGTCGTTCAGTGTGCCGATGCTCGAACTCGATGAGGCGTCGAAGACCGCCGCGATCGATTACTTCACCGGCACACCGATCGACGGCGTCGACGTCTCCTACTCGACGACGATCGGCCAGAGCGTGCCCAGCATCTTCGGTGTCGGCGAGGCGGTCGGTCTGGTCATGGCCGCCATCGTGCTGATCGTGATGCTCGGCTCGCTGTTGGCGGCCTCCTTCCCACTGATCACCGCGCTCGTCGGTGTCGGAATCGGCGTGCTCGCGTCGCTCTCGTTCTCCGGCCTCGTGTCGATGACCTCGGTCACGCCGGTGCTCGGCGTCATGCTCGGACTCGCGGTCGGTATCGACTACTCGCTCTTCATCATCAACAGGCACCGCAAACAACTGCTCGCCGGTGCCGAGGTGCGCGAATCGATCGGCCTCGCCAACGGCACAGCGGGCAACGCCGTCGTCTTCGCCGGTGCCACGGTGATCGTGGCGCTGCTCGCGCTCAACGTGACCGGGGTGCCGTTCCTCGCGCTCATGGGAACCGTCGGCGCCGTCTGTGTCTTGGTCGCGGTGCTGCTGGCCGTCACCATGACTCCGGCACTGCTCGGCCTCGCGGGCGAGCGACTGATCGGTCGCCGCGACCGCGCGCGTCTGGCCGAGGGCCCCAAGCGGGAGAAGCCCGTGAAGACGATGTCGACCTGGCGTGCTGTCGTCACCGCGGTGCTCAGCGTTGCACTGCTGCTGGTCGTCGCGCTCCCCGCTCTCTCGATGAGGGTCGGCCTGCCCGACGGCGGCTCCGAGCCCGAGGGTTCGGCCACCTACAACGGCTTCGTTGTCAGTGCCGAAGAGTTCGGTGCCGGATCCAACGCGACGCTGCTCGTCACCGCCGAGCTGCCGGAGGGTCTGAGCGGCGACACCGAGGTTCTCGAGGCGCAACTCGCGGTCGCCCAGGAGCTTTACGGCCTCGACAACGTGACCGCGGTCGCCCCGATCGCCGTCTCCGATGACAACAGGCTCGCCGCATTCCAGGTGATCCCCGCAGAGGGGCCGAACGCGGAGTCGACCGATGCGCTGGTGCGCGAGATGCGGGCGCTGCCTCCCGTGAACGGCGACATCACCCTGGGTGTTGCCGGCCAGGCGGCCATCAATATCGACATCTCGGAGAGCCTGCTCGACGTGTTGCCGACGTACCTGCTTCTCGTTGTCGGGCTGTCGCTGCTC
>CAZZNX010000171.1:0-5609 GCA_964655795.1 uncultured Leifsonia sp.
CAGAGCGCCAGCGACGCAACGGCCGCGACGGCGGGCAGCTCGGAGGAGCTCGCGGCGCTGGTGCTCACCCTCACGGCCGGCGACGCTCTCACGCAGGCACAGCTCACCCAGATCGCCACGCTCTCCCAGGAGATCAGCGATGGGGCCGCCACAACCGAGGGCAGCCTCTCTGCCGCGCGGAGCAGCAACGATGCCGCCTCGGCGGCCGTCGTCGATGACCTCTTCCCCTCCGCCTTCACCGTGCAGGGGACCGTCGGTGGGATCGTGTCGAGCATCGACACGCAGCTCGCCCCCGGCGCGCAGGCGACCGCGGACGGGGCCGAACAGCTCGCAGCCGGCGCCGCTCAGGCGGCAGCCGGAACCCGGGCCTACACCGACGGGGTCTCCCAGTTCGCCGGCGGCGTGCAGGCGCTCAGCACCGGAACGTCACAGCTCGCCGGCGGCGTCAACGAGCTGAGCAACGGCGGCACGGCACTCGCGGCCGGCGTCGGCCAGCTCGCCAGCGGTGGCGACGAGCTGTCGGCCGGCGTCGGGGAGCTCGCAACCGGTGGAGACGCGCTCGCCGTCGGCGTCGGCCAGCTCTCGACCGGTGGCACTCAGCTGACCGTTGGCACGGTCCAGCTGGCCGACGGCGCGGGGCAGCTCGGCGACGGCATCCAGGAGCTCGCAGACGGCGCCGCTGCGCTGTCGGACGGCATGGTCCAGTACGACGACGGCAACCAGCAGTTCTCCGACGGCAACGCCCAGTTCGCCAGCGGAATGCAGACGTTCACGCCGACCGGTGCCGTCGGGTTCCCGGTTGCGACCTTCTTCGCGATCGCCCTGCTCGCGCTGGCCGCCGTGCTGCTCGTCCGACGGATCCTGGCCGTGCGCCGCGATGGAGCATTCGGCTGACACTCCCCGCGATCCGACAGTGGCCCACTGCCCCCACGGCGGTGGGCCACTGCCGTCAGCCGCCGGCGCGGTGCCGGCGCTCCCACGACCGATCGGTAGGATGACCGCATGACAGCGATCGGCTCCCGCGCTCCCGTCCGGCGGATGCACCCGGAGGATCGCCGCGAGCAGATACTCCGCGAGTCGCTCCGGCTGATCGCGACATCGGGCTTCAACGCCGTCTCGCTGTCTGACGTTGCGCGTGCGTGCGGCATCCAGAAGTCATCGGTGCTGCACCACTTCCCCTCGATGAACGATCTGCTGCTCGCCGTCCTGACCCTGCGTGAGCAGCAGGACCTGCTGTTCTACACCGCGCTCGACATCGAGAGCCCGGCTGGGGCGAGGTCGGCGGACCCGACGGCGTCGCGGCAGCTCTTCACCCGGCTCTTCCATCACAACCTCGAGCGGCCGGATTTCGTCCGGCTGTACGTGATCCTCTCGGCGGAAGCGCTCGCGCCTGAGCACCCCGCTCACGCCTTCTACGCTGAGAACACCGCGCGGGCACGCACGGAGATCACGAGTGCGCTCGCCTGGAAGCCGGAACCGGCACTGGCCGCCGTCGAGCTGCTCTCGTTCTGGCAGGGGCTCGAGGCCGCGTGGTGCCACGACCCATCACTCGACGTTCGCGCGGTCTGGGAGACCTTCTGCGACCGTTTCTTCGCCTGAGCGCTCCGTCACGCCCGCACGGGCGCGCTCTCTCAGACCGACGCGGGTAGTGCTGCCGGTCGCTCGAGTGGCGGGACGGATTCCGAGATCGGGCGGTGCCGCGCTGCACGAACGCCGTTGGCGATGATGACGACCTCGGCGAGCTCGTGCACGAGCACAACGCCGGCGAGCCCCAGCACCCCGGTCAGCGCGAGGGGGACGAGCACCACGATGACGGCCAGCGCGAGCGCGATGTTCGCGGTCATGATCCGGCGCCCCCGTCGGGCGTGGACGAGCGCCGCGGGGATGAGCCGCAAGTCGGTTCCGGTGAATGCGACGTCGGCGGATTCGATCGCGGCGGCCGATCCCGTTGCACCCATGGCGATCCCGACGTCGGCTGCGGCGAGCGCGGGGGCGTCGTTGATGCCGTCACCGATCATCGCGGTTGCTCGGTGCCGGCTGAGTTCGGTGACGGCCGCCGCCTTGGCTGCCGGTGTCTGTTCGGCCCTGAACTCGGCGATGCCCGCCTGCGCCGCGAGCGCCTGCGCGGTGCGGGCGTTGTCGCCGGTGAGCATGACGGTTCCGATGTTCTGGCGGCCGAGTTCCGCGATCACCTCTGGCACCTCTGGCCGGAGCTGGTCACGGATGCCGATGATGCCGAATGGTTCGCCTGCGCGTTCGACGACCACGGCCGTCATCCCCTCCGCCTCCATCGTGAGAAGTGCTGCGGTCAGCGTTCCCGGGTCGATCCACCGAGGGTTGCCGACACGCACCTGGACACCGCCCACGACGCCGGACACGCCCTCCCCGGGAAACTCCGTGACCGCGTCGGCGCCCGGCGGGGTCTGGACCTCGGCGAGGATCGCGGAGGCGAGCGGATGGGTGCTGCGGGCCTCCAGCGCTGCCGCCAACCGCAGGGTCCCCTGGCGACCGTCGGGGCCGTGGCTCACCACGTCAGTGACCTCCGGGCGGTTGCGCGTGAGGGTGCCCGTCTTGTCGAATGCGACGACGCGGATGCCGCCCAGGCGCTCGAATGCGGCGCCCGACTTGATGATGAGACCGAATTTGCTGGCGGATCCGATGGCCGAGATCACCGTCACCGGCACCGCGATCGCCAGGGCGCACGGGGAGGCCGCGACGAGCACGACGAGTGCCCGCTCCGTCCACGTCTCGGCGTCGCCGATCAGCAGGCCGACGAGGGCGATGAGCCCGGACACGATGAGCACCGCCGGCACGAGCGGCTGCGCGATCCGATCGGCCAGCCGAGCACGATTGCCCTTCCGCGCGTTCGCCTGCTCGACGAGGCGCACGATCGTGGTCAGCGAGTTGTCGGTGCCGTCCGCCGTGGCCTCGAGCTGCAGTGCGCCACCGCCGTTGATGGACCCGGCTGGGACCGGGTCACCGGGGCCGACCTCGACGGGGATCGACTCCCCGGTGATCGCCGAGGTGTCGAGGCTGCTGCGCCCCGCGGTGACCACGCCATCCGTTGCAACACGATCGCCCGGGCGCACGAGCAGTCGGTCTCTCGCCCGCAGTTCCGCAGCCGGGATGGTGACGTCCCCGCCAGGGCGGATGACGATCGCGGTTGCCGGGATGAGGCTGAGCAGCGCCCGGAGACCGCCACGGGCGCGGTCCATCGCCCGATCTTCCAGCGCCTCGGCGATCGAGAACAGGAAGGCGAGCGCCGCAGCCTCACCGACCTTGCCGAGCAGCACCGCGCCGAGCGCGGCGATGGTCATGAGCAGCCCGACGCCCAGCCGCCCGCTGAACAGTCGCCGGATCGCGGTCGGCGCGAAGGTCGATGCGCCCGCGAGCAGACTGATGGCGAGGGCGACCGTGCCGGCCACATCGAGCCCGGCCCACTCCAGGAGGTACCCGGCGATGAGGAGCGCACCGGCCGCGATCGGAATCAGGATGCCCCTGTCCCTCCACCACGGAGGGGTCTCCCCGTCATCGGCCGCGGCGGACGGCTGCGAGCGCGGATCGGCCCGGTCACCAGCCGGATCACTGACCGCCTCGTCGGCTCCGCAGCACTCTCGGCTCACGCCGTCGCCCCGCAGCACAGGGGCACACCGCAGTCCGCGTCGGAACAGGCGACGCCGTCATCCACCGCCACGACGACGTCGAGCATGGCCCGCAGCGCCCGCTTCAGGTGCGGGTCGGCGATCTCGTAGCGCGTGCTGCGGCCCTCCGGCACCGCCGCCACGAGGCCGCATCCGCGCAGACATGTCAGGTGATTCGACACGTTGGGGCGCGTGAGGTCGAGCTCTCTGGCGAGCGCCCCCGGGTAGCCGGGCGCGGCCATCAGCGACAACAGGATGCGCGAGCGCGTTGGATCGGCCATGGCACGGCCCAGGCGATTCATGACGTCCAACTGCGAAGCAATGGTCAGCATGCACTGACCATACAGCACGCGCTGACCGATTTCGCCGTCGAGCCCCAGCCGGGACGGTCGACCCGGCTCAGGCGTTGGCGGGGTACAGCTCCACGCCGGTGGTGAGCTCGCGGAGCGCCCGCGAGGCGAGAGCGGACGGGGCTCCGGGATCGGAGAACGATGGCTCGGCGGCACACGTCTCGAGCGCCACCCGGAGGGCATCCGTGGCCGCAGCTGCAATCAGGCGCACGGCATAGGGCTCGGCATCCGGGCCGGCGAGGGTCGCGACAATCTCCCGCAGCTGCGCCTCCGATTCGCCGTTGACCCGGAACCACACGAACTGCAGGGCCGGGTCATCCGCCGAGGCACGGAGCAGTCCGAGCGTCCAGCGGAGGCTCTCCAGGTCGGCGTCGCTCGTCGGCGTGAGCACTTCCACGATGGTGCGCTCGAGCGCATCCAGCAGTTCCTCCTGGGGATCCGCCGCCGCCAGGAGGGCGCGCCAATGGCCGGCTCCAACCGTGAGCAGCGGGGCGACCGCGTCCTCCTTGGTTCGGAAGTAGCGGTAGAACGTACGCACGGCGACCCCGGCCTGCCGGGCGATCTCCTCGGCGGTCACCGCGTCGGCGCCCCGATCGGCGAAGAGGCGGGCTGCGGCCTTGGCGATCTCGAGCTGGGTCGCCGCCTTGCGGCGTTCGGTAAGGCTCGGCGCTCTGGTTTCCATATGAGGAGCGTACGCCCCCGTGACAGCTGTGCATATCCTGCGACACTGGCACGACGTGCCAGTTCGGCGTAACGTGTAGAGCTACCCCTGATTGAAAGGTCACTCGACATGAATCGTTACACCGGACGCCGCGCCATCGTCACCGGCGGTGGCTCTGGCATCGGCCAGGCCACCGTGCTCCGTCTGCTCGCGGAGGGTGGCAGCGTCGTCGCCGCCGATGTCAGCGTCGCTGGGCTCGCCGACACCGTGGCCAAGGCCGGCGACGCCGCCGAACGCCTCACCACCGTCGTGGTGAACA
Source organism: uncultured Leifsonia sp. (assembly GCA_964655795.1). Taxonomy (GTDB): domain Bacteria; phylum Actinomycetota; class Actinomycetes; order Actinomycetales; family Microbacteriaceae; genus Microterricola. The sequence continues at coordinate 4,972 of CAZZNX010000171.1, forward strand.
TCGCCGACGAGGAATCGGTACGCACCGCCGTCGCGACCGCCGTCGAGGCACTCGGCGGGCTCGACGTGCTCGTGAATGCCGCCGGCATCCTGCGCTCCTCGCACACACACTCGACGACGCTCGAACAGTTCCAGCAGGTGATCACCGTGAACCTCGTCGGCACCTTCCTCATGATCCGCGAGGCGATTCCCGCACTGCTCGAGGGCAACGACTCCGCGGTCGTGAACTTCAGCTCGACGTCCGCCGCCTTCGCCCACCCCTACATGGCGGCCTACGCGGCCAGCAAGGGTGGCGTGCAATCGATGACGCACGCCCTCGCCGCCGAATACGCGAAGCAGGGCATCCGCTTCAACTCTGTTCAGCCCGGGTCGATCTCCTCCGGCATGACCGACGGCAGCGGCGAGAGCAAGCAGAGCCAGGGTCCCGGCCTGCCGGATGACGCCGACTTCAGCCTGTTCATGAAGCTCGCCCCGGCCATCAAGCACGGCTTCGCCGGCCCCGAGGCCGTCGCCGGTGTCGTCGCCATGCTCGCGAGCGACGACGGCGCCTTCATCACGGGCACCGAGGTGCGGATCGACGGCGGCACGCACTTCTAACCGCGCTCACGCTCCCCCTCGGCTGCCGCGGACGGCCGGTGC
>CAZZNX010000172.1:0-673 GCA_964655795.1 uncultured Leifsonia sp.
GAAGGTGTGGCAGTCGGCGAAGATGTGGCCGTCGGCGTGACGGTCGGCGTGGCCGTGGCAGTGGGCGTCGGAGGCGGCCGCACAAGGGTGAGCTGACCATCCTCGACCGTGTGCGCCAGCGGCCTGCCGTCCACGTCGGTGAACGTCCTCACCTCCACAGCCAGGGTCGTCACAGTTGCATCCTCCACGGCCGCGACGGCCTGCCAGGTAATCTGCGCCAGTGGGACGCTCCCCGCAGCGCCGACGCCGTACAAAGAAAGGACGGCAAACAACACAGCATCGGGCGACCCATCGCCATCGCGGTCATAGTCAATGTTGCAGACGCCGACATCGAAGGCCGGGCCGCGCTGGCAAGCGATCGGCTCGATGCGCATGGGATCATACCCCACCAGGATGCTGGCCGCGCCCAGGCCTTGCACGCCGACCACCTCCACGGGGAACGTGGCGCTGGGGCCGGGCGCGCCGGAGATGAGCGTGCCGCCGGCCGCGCGCACCACGGGCGTTGCGGCGGTTACGATGCGCCAGGGTCGAACCAACATCAGAGACGCAGCGAGGGATGCAATCAGCAGAACGTTGCCCGCTCTGATCCCAAGGCCCGACGGCGAGGCTTGCGAGGCAGACATAGAGCGCCCGCTGGCGTCCTCCACATACCTCACTCCCTGGACCTGTCGGG
>CAZZNX010000172.1:728-5583 GCA_964655795.1 uncultured Leifsonia sp.
GTCGTCTGGCGCGGTCTGTCAACCCGGCGCCTGTCGTGGGTGTGTTTCACGTTGGGGGCAGTCATTGCGAGGAGCGTCGTTTGCGACGAAGCAATCCCCTGTTTGCGGGAGATTGCTTCGCTGCGTCCGGCCAAACCCATGCCGGACTCCGCTCGCAATGACGTGCGCCCCAGAATTGAAATACACCCCCGCCGCAGGCCCTGTGCGCTCTGCGCCTTAACCTGCGGCCGGCCGGAACGTTTCCAGCAGTTTCCAGCCGGATTCGACGAACTGCGTCAGGGTGCGTTGGGTCAGGCCGAACGCCATGAAATCGTCCGGCTTCATCCCGTCCGGCTCATAAGAGCGGACGAATTCCGGCAGGGCGCGCAGGCGCTCGATCACGCCACCGGGTACATGCTCGCCGGCGGCATCTGCGCGGCGCTCGCCGAGGGGAATCCCGCCACGATGCGGGCATCACTCGCGGCGACGGCGCAGGCGTTGATCGGGCTCGGCGTCGCCGGGCATGCCGAGGAGCCGTTGCCGACGGATGCCGCCGCGCTCGGTTCTGAACTCGAGACGGTGCCGAGCGCCTACGGCGAGCTGCGCCGCGCGCGCGGGATCATCGAGCTCCCGGGGCGCGAGCAGGGCCCGGTCGTGCCGCTCGGCAGCTCGGCCGCCGCCTGGCTCGAGCGCCAGGCCGCCTACCCGCTGATCGAGTAGGCCGCTTGCGGCCGCGCCCCGCTGATCGAGTAGGCCGCTTGCGGCCGTATCGAGATCCCGGCGGCCTTGCGGTCAGCCGTCACCACACATCTCATGATGCTGGGTTGTTGACGTGCTCCCACCACGCGAGGATCCGCTCGGGGACTGTGAAGACGCGGATGAGCACGGCGATCGTGATGAAGACGAGCACGAGCAGGCTTCCGATGACGAGACTCATCGGCGCGAAGGCTCCCTGTGTGGCCGTTGCGCTCGACAGAAAGCCGAACATCAGCAGCGCGCTGAACACGACGTTGCCCACCGATCCGATGCGGCCGACGGGGCTGATCGCGACCAGATTTCTCACGGCGATCGGGACGACGGGCCTCGCGAGCATGAAATCCGTGTCGGACCAAGCGCCGCCATCCCACCAGCGCAGCATGTCGGATGCCACGGGGTCTGGGTACCAACCGGGTGGCGCGGCCGCGACCACGGCCGGCCCCGATGGCGGAGGGAGAGGTTGCACGAAACCGATCATGGCAGTAGCTCGCGTGGACAGCTAGGCCTGATTCGGAGGAGTCAGCGCGATCGGGAGGACGGAATCCCTGATTCCATCCTCCCGATCGCGTGGTGCCCTCCGAAGCGGGTGCTACTCCGCGGGGGTCGCTGGGGCTGCGGATGCCGCTTGCGGCCACCCACCCGCTGATCGAGTAGGCCGCTTGCGGCCGTATCGAGATCCCGGCGCTGTGTGGAGCTGAGCCAGCATCGCTTGAAGTCGTCAAGGCTGCCATGCGGTTGGCTGCCGCCTTCCGCGACGCTCCGCGTCGCGCTACTCGATCAGCGGAGTCCGGGTGCTACTCCTTGGGAGCCGCCGCTGTGCGCGTCGCCGGCTTGGTGGTCGCCGCCGCGGTCTTCGCGGGTGCCTTCTTGGCCGCGGCGGCCTTCGGAGCCGCTGTCTTGGCCGCAGTGGCCTTCGGAGCGGCTGCCTTGGCCGGCGCTGCCTTCGCAGCGGGGACGGCCTTCACCGCCGGGACGGCCTGTGCGGGGGCGGACGTCGGAGTGGCCTTGGCGGCAGCCTTGGGGGCTGCGGTCTTCGCGGGGGCCTTCGCAGCTGGAGCAGCCTTCGCGGCCGGGGCGGCCTTCGGCGTGCGCACCGTGCGCGGCTTCGACTCGGCCGTGGCGGCCGCGGCATCCGCAACGGTGCGGGGGATCGGTGCAAGTCGGGCGAGCTGCGTCACGTGCTGCGGGCCGAGCTCGTCGAGGGTGGAGACCTCGAGCAGCTTCATGGTGCGCTCGATCTCGGTCTTCAGGATCGAGATCGTCTTGTCGACACCGCGGCGCCCACCGGCCATCAGGCCGTAGAGGTAGGCGCGGCCGATGAGGGTGAAGTCGGCGCCGAGCGCGACGGAGGCCACGATGTCGGCACCGTTCATGATGCCGGTGTCGATCTGCACCTCCATGTCGTTGCCGACCTCGCGGGCGACGGACGGCAGCAGGTGGAAGGGGATCGGGGCACGGTCCAGCTGGCGGCCACCGTGGTTGGAGAGCACGACGCCGTCGACACCGAGGTCGGCGAGGAGCTTGGCATCCTCGACGGTCTGCACGCCCTTGACGACGAGCTTGCCCGGCCACATCGAGCGGATGATCGCGAGGTCGTCGAAGGAGATGGTCGGGTCCATGGCGTCGTTTAGCAGCTCACCGACGGTGCCGCCGGTCGAGGAGAGCGAGGCGAACTCGAGCTTGGGGGTGGTGAGGAAGTTGATCCACCAGGCCGGGCGGGGCAGCGCGTTGATGACCGTGCCTGGCGTCAGCTGCGGCGGGATCGAGAAGCCGTTGCGCTTGTCGCGGTGGCGTGCGCCGGCGACGGGGGTGTCGACCGTGAAGAACAGGGTGTCGAAGCCGGCCGCTGCCGCGCGCCGCACGAGGTTGTATGAGACCTCACGGTCCTTCATCACGTAGAGCTGGAACCAGTTGCGCCCGGTGGGGTTGGCCGCCTTGACGTCCTCGATCGAGGTCGTGCCGAGGGTGGAGAGGGTGAACGGGATGCCGGCGGCTCCAGCCGCGCCGGCACCGGCCACTTCGCCCTCGGTCTGCATCATGCGGGTGAAGCCGGTTGGCGCGATGCCGAACGGCATGCTGCTCTGGCCGCCGAGCACCGTCGTGGTGGTGTCGACGACGGGAACGTTGCGGAGGATCGACGGGTGGAACTCGACGTCCTCGAAGGCCTGGCGGGCGCGGGCCAGCGAGAGCTCGCCCTCCGCTGCACCCTCGGTGTAGTCGAACGGCGCCTTCGGCGTGCGGCGCTTGGCGATCGCACGCAGATCGTAAATCGTCAGCGCCTGTTCGAGCCGACGGTCCGTCGCATTCATCGTCGGCTTCTTGAACTTCATGAGCTCGGCGAGCTCGCGAGGCTTGGGGAACTGGCGTTTCACCATGTCGGTGTCTCCTTCGGGAGTGTGTGGTGGGTCTCGGCGTAGTAGCCGGCGATGTGGGAGTGGATGCGGATGCCGGCGGCCGCGGCATCCCCGGCCTCGATGGCCTCGATGATGCCGTGGTGCTCGGCACGCAGGCGCTCGATCATGCTCCGCCGGTCGGAGACGGCCGACAGCCCGGCCAGGGCGTAGCTCTCGACGGCGTCGCGCAGGCCGGCCATCATCGCCGTCACCACCTGGTTGCCGGACGCCTCGGCCAGCGCCACATGGAACTGGGCGTCGAGGGCGAGGAACTCGACCGGGTTCAGGGCGTCGTTGTCCATGGCGGCGAGCAGGGTGGTGGCGGTGTCGAGCGACGGTGCGGGGGAGGCCTCGGCCAGTCCGGCGGCGATCTGCGTCTCGAGCAGCAGACGGGTCTTGACGATGTCGGCGACCGGGAAGCCCTGCGCCGCGACCTGCAGGCGCATCAGCGCAGACATGCCGCCCTGCGGGGTCGCGACGATGATCGCACCGGCGCTCGGGCCGCTGCCCGTCTGGGTGCGGATCAGCCCAAAGCCCTCCAGCACGCGCACTGCCTCGCGCACGCTGGATCGGCCGACGCCGAGATCGGCGGCGAGTGTGCGCTCAGGTGGCAGGTGGTCGCCCGGCCGCAGCCCGCCGTCGAGGAGCTCCCGCTCGATGTGGCGCAGCACGAGCTCCCAGGCGCGTGGCTCTACGGGCATGGTGTCCTCTGCGGTGAGTGCGGATGTGGTCGGACCGATGTGGTCGGACCACTGTGGTCTGACCACAGAGTAACACGGTCGATCCGGTCACGCGACGACATTCTGGCCGTGCGCGGAATAGCCATGAGCCATGCTCGTTGAGGAGCACAGGGCATCCGCCCGCCACGAGCAGAGGAGATCGCACATGACCGTTCCCGCCTTCCAGACCGACACCACGAGCCGCGTCGCCATCGGTGACTCCGATCTCTCGATCTTCCCGCTCGCGCTCGGCGGCAACGTCTTCGGCTGGACGGCCGATGAGGCCGGTTCCTTCGAGGTGCTCGACGCCTTCGCGGCCGGCGGCGGCAACTTCATCGACACCGCAGACGGCTACTCGCACTGGGCGCCCGGTCACAGCGGCGGCGAGAGCGAGAGCGTGATCGGGCGCTGGGCCGCCGCGCGCGGCAACCGCGATGAGATCGTGATCGCCAGCAAGGTGAGCACACACCCCGCCTTCAGCGGGCTCGCACCCGACAACATCCGGGCCGCGGCCGACGCCTCACTCGCCCGTCTCGGCACCGACCACATCGATCTCTACTACGCGCACTTCGACGACGAGAGTGTCCCGCTCGCCGACACCGTCGGTGCCCTCTCCGAGCTGGTCGACGCCGGCAAGGTGCGCTACATCGCCATCTCCAACTACACGCCGGAACGCATCGACGAGTGGTTCCGGGTGACCGCCGAGAACGGCCTGCACCGTGCCGTCGCCCTGCAGCCGCACTACAACCTGGTCGAGCGCGGCTTCGAGCACGGACTGCGCGAGCGGGCGGAGCGCGAGGGCCTCGCGGTCTTCCCCTACTTCGCGTTGGCGAAGGGTTTCCTGAGCGGCAAGTACCGCGATGTGCCGGATGCCGCTTCGTCGGCGGCATCGGCGGCTCCTGAGAGCCCGCGTGCCGGAGCGGCTCGCGCGTACCTCGATGCGCGCGGCCGGCGGGTGCTCGCGGCGCTCGACGCCGTTGCGGCGGCGCACGCGGCATCCGCCGCCAG
>CAZZNX010000173.1:0-5470 GCA_964655795.1 uncultured Leifsonia sp.
CGGGATCGGTCGGAAGAAGTTGATCAGGATGTTGAGGATCGTGTAGATGAACTTGTTCGGCAGCAGGCTGCCCGCACGCGTCGCGTAGAGGCCGAGGCCGAGCAGAAGGCCGCCGAGACCACCGAAGAGCAGCGTGGCCGACACCATGTAGAGCGTCTCGAGGGCGGCCTGCCAGAATTCGGGCTGCAGTTCAATCAGCGCATCCATCACGCCACCTCCGTCACATCGGTCGTCGCGGCAATGTCGGCGAGTGCACCGTCGATCGTGTCATCCGACCCTCGCAGCGCCAGGGTCAGGTGCCCGAAGGCCTTGCCCTGGATGTCGTTGATGCCGCCGTAGATCAGCTCGAACTCGAGCCCGGCCCGCGCCAGTGTGAGGAACACGGATGCCTGGCTCGCGTCGCCGTCGCGGAACGACAGCGTGACGATGCGCCCATCGTGGCGATCACGCAGGACAGCGACCTCGGCCGGGCTCGGGATGCCCTTGACGACGGTGCCGACGAACTTCTGGCTCGAGGTGTTCTGCGGACTCGCGAACACCTCGAACACCTCGCCGCTCTCGACGATGCGACCCTTGTCCATCACGGCGACCTTGGTGGCGAGGCTCTGGATCACCTCCATCTCGTGGGTGATCACGACCATCGTCACGCCGAATTCCTTGTTCACCCGCTTGAGGAGGGCGAGCACCTCCTGCGTGGTCTCCGGGTCGAGAGCGCTGGTGGCCTCGTCGCAGAGCAGGATGCGCGGCTCGGTGGCCAGGGCGCGGGCGATGCCGACGCGCTGCTTCTGGCCGCCAGAGAGCTGTTCCGGGTAGCTCTTCGCCTTGTCGCTGAGCCCGACGAACTCGAGCAGCTCATCGACGCGGGCCTTGATCTTCTCCTTCGACGCACCGGCGACGCGCAGCGGGTAGGCCACGTTGTTCCACACCGTCTTCGCGGTGAACAGGTTGAACTGCTGGAAGATCATGCCGATGCCGAGGCGCACGGGGCGCAGCTGCTTCTCGGACAGGCCGGCGAGCTCCTGGCCGTCGACGAGCACGCTGCCGGAGGTGACGGGTTCGAGGGCGTTGATCAGGCGCACGAGCGTGCTCTTGCCCGCGCCGGAGTAGCCAATGATGCCGTAGACGTCGCCGGCCTCGATCTCGAGGCTGACATCGTCGATGGCCACGACGGGATCGCCGCCGGTGGGGCTGGGGTACGCCTTGGTGACGCCCTGCAGGCTGACAAGAGCCATGTGGAACTCCTTTGCGACCGAGGCGTGGGGGTGGGCTTCGGGCGCTGACTTGTTAACGGGCTGTGCGGCCAAGCGGGGAGACGCGCGCCATCGTGTGGCGCCCGCCTCCCCACCGGGCCGCAGGGCAGTGCTGCTGGTGGTGCTGAGGTACCGCGTGTGCTGCTGCGGTGCTTGTTGCTGCGGTGCTGGCTACTGCGGCGCTTGTTACTTCTGCGCCGCGGTGTCGGCCTCGACCGTCGCGAGCGACTCCTGCAGGTCGGCGACCGGAGTCTGCAGCGCCACGGCGGTGTCGCCAGAAGCCTCCTGCAGACCGGCCTGGACGGCCTTGTCGGTCTGGAAGATCTCGACGAGCTTCTTGTAGGTGGCGTTGTCCTGGTCTTCTGCGCGCGCGGCGAAGATGTTGACGTAGGGAAGCGCCTTCGGGTCGTTGGCGTCGTCCTGGGCGATGGCGTCGGAGAAGGTGAGGCCGGCGTCCTGAACGAAGTCGTTGTTGATGATCGCGGCGGCGACGTCGGGCAGCGCGGCCGGGATGAGCGAGGCTTCGAGGGCCGTGACCTTGACCTTGGACTTGTCGGTGTCGATGTCGTTCAGGCCGGAGAAGATGCTTCCACCGTCCTTGAGCTCGATGAGCTTGTTCGACTGCAGCACGAGGAGGGCGCGGGCCAGGTTGCTCGCGTCGTCCGGAACGGCGACGGTCTCACCGGCGGGGATGTCGGCGACATCCGTGTACTTGCCCGAGTAGAGGTTGAGCGGGTAGATCGCGGTCGAACCGATGACGGCGAGGTCTTCGCCCGATGCGACGTTGTACTCGGCCAGGTAGACGATGTGCTGGAACTGGTTGAGGTCCAGGTCGCCGGCGGTCAGCGCGGGGTTCGGTGCGTCGTAGCTGCCGAAGTCGACGAGCTCAACGGTGATGCCCTCGGCCGCGGCCGCGTCGACGAATGCGGGCCACTGCGGGTCGCTCTTGCCGACGACACCGATCTTCACGGTCTCGTTGGCGTCGCTGCTGCCGGAGCCGGCGGCATCGCTCGTGGTCGCGCAACCGGCGAGGGCGGCGAGCAGGGGCAGGGCGGTGAGAGCGGCGAGGACCTTGGCGGTCTTCTTCGAGATGGACATAACTACCTTTCGCTGTGGATACCCGAGCGGCCGGTCACGTTTGTCGATCACGGAGTCTGATCACGTTTGGGCACAGCTTCGCCCCAGTTGTGTTCGGGGGGATTGTGTGCCGCTGCAGCGCGGGGTGATTACAACGGTACGCGGCAAAACTGCGACCGCAGAACCACTGCGCCGCAATTCGTCACAGTTCCTGCGGCGCTATCCCTCGATCAGCTCAGATACTTCGACCCAGCGGGCCTCGTGCTCCACCACGTCACGCTCCAGCTTCTGCAGCTGCGCCGTGAGCGCGCCCAACCCGTCGTAGTCGCTCTGGTCGTGCACGGCCAGCTTCTCGTGCAGCTCGACGATCTGCTGCTGCCACTTGGCGAGCTTGCGATCGATGGATGCCAGCTCCTTCTGTGCGTTGCGGAGCTCCGCGCCGCCGATGGCCGGCTTCTTCGGGGCGGCCTTCGCCGCTGCGCCACCGCTGCTTGAGCCCGCCGATGCGCCGGAGTCGCCGCCGCCGACGACGCTCGCGAAACCGACGTTGTCGGCATCCGCGGCAACCTGCTTCTTGCGCATCTCGATGTACTGCTCGACGCCGCCGGGGAGGTGACGGAAGTGCCCCTCGGTGACCGCGTACTGCTGGTCGGTGACGCGCTCGATCAGGTAGCGGTCGTGGCTGACGACGAGGAGGGTGCCCGGGAACGAGTCGAGCAGGTCTTCCATCGCGGCGAGCATGTCGGTGTCGAGGTCGTTGGTCGGCTCATCGAGGATCAGCACGTTCGGCTCGTCGAGCACGATCAGCAGCAGCTGCAGGCGGCGCTTCTGGCCACCGGAGAGGTCCTTGACCGGGGTGGAGAGCTGCGAGCTCATGAAGCCCATGCGCTCGAGCAGCTGACCGGGCGTCATCTCCTTGCCGCCGGCGACGTAGCTGGAGCGCTGACGGCCGATGACCTCGCTGACGCGGTCGTTCTGGATCGCCTTCAGCTCGTTCAACTGCTGGGTGAGAACGGCGACCTTGATGGTCTTGCCGCGCTTGACCGTGCCGCTGGTGGGCTGCAGGGTGCCGGCGACGAGGTTGAGCAGGGTGCTCTTGCCCGCACCGTTGACACCGAGGATGCCGGTGCGCTCCCCCGGCGCGATGCGCCAGGTCACGTCGTTCAGCACCGTCTTGGCCGGCGAATGCTCGGTGGCGGGGAACTTGACGGTGATGTCGATCAGGTCGACGACGTCCTTGCCGAGGCGCTGCATGGCCATCGACTGCATCGAGACGGTGTCGCGGGGCGGCGGCTCGTTCTCAATCAGCTCGTTCGCGGCGTCGATGCGGAACTTCGGCTTGGCGGTGCGGGCCGGTGCACCGCGACGGAGCCACGCCAGCTCCTTCTTCATCAGGTTCTGACGCTTGGCCTCGGAGACGGCGGCGGAGCGGTCACGCTCGACGCGCTGCAGGATGTACGCGGCGTAGCCACCCTCGAACGGCTCGATGATGCGGTCGTGCACCTCCCACGTGGCGTTGCAGACCTCGTCGAGGAACCACCGGTCGTGGGTCACGACGATGAGGCCGCCGGAATCCCGAGGCCAGCGCTTCTTGAGGTGTCCGGCGAGCCAGGCGATGCCCTCGACGTCGAGGTGGTTCGTGGGCTCATCGAGGAAGATCACGTCGTGGTCGCCCACGAGCAGCGCGGCGAGGGCGACGCGGCGACGCTGGCCACCCGAGAGGGAGCCGATGATGCCGTCCCACGGGATGTCGCTGAGGAGGCCGCCGATGACGTCGCGCACGACGGGGTCGCCCGCCCAGACGTGCTCATCGATGCCGCCGACGACGGCCTGGGCCACGGTCAGGCTGGAGTCGACGGTGTCGGCCTGGTCGAGCATGGCGAGGCGCACGTCGCGGCGGCGCGTGACACGGCCGCCGTCCGGCTCCATGCGCCCGGCCAGCAGGCTGAGCAGCGTGGACTTGCCATCGCCATTGCGGCCGACGATGCCGACGCGGTCGCCCTCATTGAGCCCCACCGTCACTTCGTCGAAGATTACGCGGGTGGGGAATTCGAGGTGCAGCCTTTCGGCGCCAAGCATGTGTGCCATATCGCCCCCAACTCTATCGGCCCCGGCTGTGCGCCGGCCCCGGCGCCCACCCTCCCTCCGCCGAGACTGCAAGTTCGGGCGTTATGCGGCCTCTTAGCCCCCGAACTTGCAGTCTCGGCGGGGTGGATGTCGGGCGCGAGATCAGACGAGAGCGCCGCGGGCATGCAGACGCGCACGGACCCGGGCGAGAGTCTCGTGCGGCCGATGGTGGATGTCGTCGATCGAGATGTAGATCACGGTCCAGCCGCGATCCTCGAGCCGCTCGCGACGTGCGATGTCATTGCGATGCTGCGTGCTCTCCATGTGCAGGTCGCTCTGGTACTCGATCGCCACCTTGAACTCCGGGTACGCGAGGTCGATGAGGGCGAGGAGGGAGCCGTCGTCATCGAACACGGGGTGGTTGAGTTCGGGCTCCGGCAGCCCATGAGCCACGAGGAATAGTCGCGTTGTCGTCTCCATCGGTGACAGCGAACCGTAGCGGACGAGGGCGAGGGCCTCGCGCAGCTTCCGCACACCTCGGCGGCTCCCATAGCTGTAGACGGCGTTCTGCAGCTCGTCCAGTGTGGCGAGCGGCGCAATGCCGGAGTACGGCTCGTCGCCGGTGACCAGGTAGTCCCCGGCTACGACGAGCTCCTCGAGGCTCAGCTCGCGCCACAGCTCGCACCACGTGTCCACCGGGCTACTCAGGAATATCTCGCCCCGGCGCACCGGTTCACGGTCCCACGCCTCGTGGTGTCCCCGGACTCCCTGCGCTCGCGGGAGCCCGCCCGCGGGGCGAGCACTGACGTGGATGGTCTGCGCCCGCTCGACGGCGCGTGGCAGCGGGATCCCGTAGAACAATGCTGCTGTGCTGTGGCTGAAGAACTGTGTCTCAGGCATCCGCAGTGCATACGCCTCGGCGCGCTCTCGGTGATCCATGGGAGCCGAGTGTGCTGAGACAACGCCGTGGAATGGTCGCGCAAGATCCGGATGCCGCCACTGCGCGTCGCTCACCCCGAGCCGCGTGGCCGCCGCCCGGCTCAGACCGGGGCGCCGCCGGAAGGTTTCGGGAATCT
>CAZZNX010000174.1:0-2466 GCA_964655795.1 uncultured Leifsonia sp.
AACCGGTCGAGGAGGTCGGCGTCGGTCGATCGGGCGAAGAGCGCCTCGTCGATCGTTCCGGCCTCGGCCATGGCCTCGGCGCGCACCGGGCGGGCTCCTCCGGCGAGCCAGAGGTTCTGGCCCTCGTCGCTGTAGAGGAATTCCTGCCAGAGGCGGGCGGCGGCGGGGTTCGGCGCCTCCTTGTTGATCGCCTGGTTGTAGTAGCCGGCGTATCCGGTTCCGGGAAGGATCGTCACCTTCCAGTTCTTGTTGTCGGCCTGGTGCGCGGCGTTGAGGTAGTCCCAGTCGAAGACGACGGGGGTCTCGCCGGATGCCACGGTCGCCGTGGTCACGTCGAGCTTGAGCATGTTGCCCGCGGCGTTCAGTTCGCTGAAGAAGTCGATGCCCGGCTGGAAGTCGTCGAGCGTTCCGCCGGTCTGCACGGTGGCCAGCCCGACGGCGGCGAAGGCCGCGCCGGCCTGGGTCGGGTCGCCATTGATGGCCACTGCGCCCGTGTAGTCGGCGCCGAGGAGATCCTCGATGGCGGCCGGAGCCGAGTACTTCGAGGAGTCGTAGCCGATGGACATGTATCCGCCGTAGTCGCCGACGAAGAGGCCGGACGCCTCCTTGAGCGCGTCAGGGATGTCGTCCCAGGTGGCGACCTGGTACGGCGCGAACTGATCGGTGTTCTGCAGCGCGACCGTGAGGCCGAGGTCGAAGACGTCGGGGGCCGTGTCGAGGCCGGCGTTGGTCTTGGCCGCCTGGATCTCCTCGGCGCTGGAGACATCCGGCGACTGCTCGGTGATCGTGATCTCGGGGTACTTGGCGCTGAAGGCGTCGAGCACCGCGCCGTAGTTGGCCCAGTCGCGCGGCAAGGCGATGACGTTGAGTGCGCCCTCCGCCTTCGCTGCGGCCTCGAGGTCGGCGAGCGTGCCGACGTCGGCGAGGCTGGTGGCCGTCGCGGCATCCGCCCCGCCCGCGGCCGGTGTGCTGCTCTCGCCCGCACACGCGGTGAGGGCCATGGTCAGTGCTGCCGCGGTTGCGATGCCCGCGACCAGAGTGCGCTTGGTAAACACGTATCCTCCGTTGGGTCGTGTCGGCCGCCCCTGCTGTGCGAGACGTCTGGAACCTTCACGAGCCTCTGCGACAGTAAGGAATGCGCGTGTCCACCGGCCGCCGCGCGGGTGAATGCGCGGTGAAGCTGCGGTGTGCGGTTCACGTCGGACCGTCGCTGAGCGTGGCTGTCGGTGCGCGGCGGTATCGTCGTGTCGATGGTAGATACAGTCTCAGCGGCATCCGCTCGCCGCATCGCCCTGGCCGCCCAGGGCTTCGCCCGCCCGCGCCCGGCCACCGTCGGCACCCGGCAGCTGAACGCCCTGATTGATCGGGTCGGCCTGCTGCAGCTCGACTCGGTGAACGTCTTTGAACGCTCGCACTACCTGCCCGTCTTCGCCAGACTCGGCCACTACGACAAGGCATCACTGGACGCACTGACCTTCGCCAGGCGCGGCCGCTACGTGGAGTACTGGGCGCACGAGGCTGCGGTGATCCCCGTGGAGACCTGGCCGTTGCTGCGCTGGCGCATGGAGGACTACCGGCAGAAGCACGCGGCCGACCTCGAGGCCTGGGCGCACGGCAACCGGTCGATGATCGACTGGCTCAAGGCCGAGCTCGCCGAGAAGGGGCCGATGCCGGCCAGTGCCATCGAACACGACGCCAACAAGCGTTCCGGCCCGTGGTGGGGCTGGTCAGACGTGAAGATCGGTCTCGAGGTGCTGTTCCGCTGGGGCGAGCTCGTCTCCGCCGGCCGCACCCGGTTCGAGCGCAGCTACGCGCTGCCAGAGCAGGTGCTTCCGGATGCCGTCATCCACAGCCACATCCCCCGCGACGACGCGCAGCGCCGGCTGGTGCAGCACGCGGCCGGGGCCCACGGCATCGGCACGGTGGGCGACTTCGCCGATTACTTCCGGATGAGCCGCGCCGACACCGTCGCCGCTGTGAACTCGCTGGCCGAGGACGGCGTGCTGCTGCCGGTCACCGTGCCCGGCTGGAAGCAGCAGGCCTGGCTGCACCGGGACGCCCAGAAGCCGCGGCGCATCGAGGCCGGAGCACTGCTCTCCCCCTTCGACCCCGTCGTCTGGGATCGGAAGCGGGCGGAGCGGCTGTTCGACTTCCACTACCGCATCGAGATCTACACACCGGCGCCGCAGCGCGTCTTCGGTTACTACTCGCTGCCGATCCTCGTCGACGACAGCGTCGTCGGTCGCATCGACCTGAAGAATGACCGCCAGGCCGGCGTGCTGCGGGTGCAGTCGGCGTGGCACGAGTCCGGCGTCGGCCAGGAGATCGTGGAGCGCGTCGCCCCGCTGGTGCGCTCGGCAGCTGCCTGGCAGGGCCTCGCCGACATCACGGTGAACGACTGGGGCACGCTGGCCGCGCCGCTGGCCGCCGAGCTCGCCCGCAGCTAGCGACATCCGCGCGCGCTCG
>CAZZNX010000174.1:2487-5362 GCA_964655795.1 uncultured Leifsonia sp.
CTGAGCCCTGCGCCACATCATGTGGCGCAGGGCTCAGCAAGTGGCGCAGAGCGCGCGCCGGCGTCGCGGGCGACTAGAAGGTGCCACCCATGGTGCGCAGCCGCTCGACACGGTCGGCGATCGGCGGGTGGGTGCTGAACAGACGGTCCATGATGCCGGGCTTCAGCGGATCGGCGATCCACAGGTGCGCCATCGAGGAGTTCTGCCGCTGCATCGGGCGCGAGTAGGCCTCGAGCTTCAGCAGCGCGCTGGCCAGTGCCTCCGGGTGGCGCGTCGTGAGCGCCCCGGTGGCGTCTGCGAGGTACTCGCGCTGGCGCGAGACCGCCATCTGCACCATGCCGGCGACGAGTGGCGCGACGAGCATCGCAACGAGCCCGAACACCATCACGAGCGGGTTGCCGTTGTTGTTGTTCCGGCCGAAGAACGCCATCCGCATGAACATGTCGGCGATGAAGCCGACGGCGACGACGAGACCGAAGACGATCATCGACACCCGGATGTCGTAGTTGCGCACGTGACCGAGCTCGTGCGCCATGACGCCCTCGAGTTCGGAGTCGTCCATGATCTCGAGCAGGCCAGTCGTCGCGGCGACGATGGCGTGCTCCGGGTCGCGGCCGGTTGCGAAGGCGTTCGGAGCCGGGTCGCTGATCACGTAGATCTTCGGCATCGGCGTTCCCGTGGTGATCGAGAGGTTCTCGACGACGCGCCACAGCCGCGGGTGGTCGGTCACCGAGGTGATCTCGACGCCACCGCTCATGGCCACGGCCTGACGACCGGCCATGAAGTACTGGAACACCGCGTAGAGGGTCGCGACGACGAGGGTCGTCACGACCATCGACGGGCTCTGGTAGATGTATCCGGCCAACCAGCCCAATGCGCCGATGACCAACAGAAAGAAGATGATGATGAAGACGGTGTTGCGCTTGTTGCGGGCTATCGCGCTATACATGGTTCCTGGTCAGTGTGGGGCCGGTGGGCGTGAGAACGGTTCAGACTAGAACTGCACGCGGGGCGGCTCGGCGATCGCTGCGGCATCCGCAACCTCGAAGAACTGACGCTCGCTGAAGCCGAGCTTGTTCGCGAAGACGTTGTTCGGGAACACCTTGATCTTGGTGTTCAGCTCGCGCACGCCACCGTTGTAGAAACGGCGCGCGGCCTGGATCTTGTCTTCGGTGTCGACCAGCTCGCCCTGCAACTGCAGGTAGTTCTGGCTGGCCTGCAGCTGCGGGTAGGCCTCGGCGACGGCGAAGATGCTCTTCAGGGCGCTCTGCATGTGGTTCTCGGCGATGGAGGCATCGGCAGGGGTCTGCACGGACAGGCTCTCGGCGCGGGCCTTCGTCACACTCTCGAAGACACCCTTCTCATGGGCGGCGTAGCCCTTGACCGTCTCAATCAGGTTCGGGATCAGGTCGGCACGACGCTTCAGCTGCACCGTGATGTCACTCCAAGCCTCATCGACGCGCACATTGAGTGTCACAAGCGCGTTGTACGTCGCCCACAGGTAGATGCCGATGATGGCGGCGAGGACGACGACGATAAGAATCGGGATGAGCCATTCCATGGCAGATGCTCCTTGAAGAACGCGTGATTGTGTGGCAGGTACAGCCTGGGTGCTCCTCCATCCTAGGTGGCGGTTTCGCGCATTCATGGCGTTCCCACCAGACTCCAAGCCACCACGGCGGCGACTCACTGGAAGCTCCGGTGCCGCCCCTCCGTTTCACCGTGTTTTCGGGACTGTCACCCCGGCCGGAAGTGGCGAATAATGCATCTCATGATGAACAGCACGGCTGTTGCGATCCGCATCGACGATCTGCGCGTGCGGAGGGGGCGAATCCCGGTGTTGCACGGCCTGCGCCTCGATGTGCCGCGGGGCCAAGTGGTCGGCCTGCTCGGGCCGAGTGGCGGCGGCAAGACGACGCTGATGCGTGCGATCGTCGGCGTGCAGGTCATCCAATCCGGCACGGTGACCGTGCTCGGCCTGCCGGCCGGAAGCGCCGCGCTGCGTCACCGGGTCGGCTACGTCACGCAGGCCGCGAGTGTCTACGACGACCTCACGGTGCGCCAGAACATCGACTACTTCCGCCGGGTGCTCGGGGCGCCGTCGACGGATGTCGACCGGGTTCTGGATGCCACGTCGCTCGGCGATCAGGCCGGGCAACTCGTCGGCGAGCTCTCGGGCGGGCAGCGCAGCCGGGTGTCCCTGGCCTCCGCCCTGCTCGGCGCGCCGGAGCTGCTCGTGCTCGACGAACCGACGGTCGGCCTGGACCCGGTGTTGCGGGTCGAGTTGTGGGGGCTGTTCCATCGACTCGCGGCATCCGGGGTCAGCCTGCTCGTCTCGAGCCACGTGATGGACGAGGCCACCCGCTGCGACCGGCTGCTGCTGATGCGGGACGGCGAGATCCTCTTCGACGACACCCCGGCCGGGCTCCTCGCCAGCACGGGGGCCGCTGACGCCGAGAGCGCGTTCCTCGAGGTCATCAACCGCCGGAGCGACGAGCAGAGCGCAGGGGGTGCGGCGTGAACGCCGGGCGCACCCTCGCCACCACCGAGCGTGTGCTCGCCCAGATCCGGCACGACCCCCGCACGATCGCCCTGTTGCTGTTGGTGCCGACGCTGCTGATCGGGTTGGTGGCCTGGATCTTCTCTGACACGCCAGTGTTCGCCTCGATCGGGCCGGCGATGATCGCGCTGTTCCCGTTCATTGTGATGTTCCTCGTCACGAGCATCGCCACGCTGCGGGAGCGTCGCACCGGCACCCTGGAGCGGCTGCTGGCGATGCCGCTCGGCCGCGGCGACTTCCTGCTCGGCTACACGATCGCCTTCGGCCTGCTCGGACTCCTGCCCCATGCTGGCCCAAACGTCGGTGTAAATAACG
>CAZZNX010000175.1:0-1949 GCA_964655795.1 uncultured Leifsonia sp.
TTGTCGGGCGAGTACGTCTGCCAGCCGGTGGCGCCGAGCTCGGCGCCGATGTCGGCCTTCGCGATGTGCGTGGTGGCGACGACGGCCTGTGCCGGCGCCGCGGCCGCGAGGGTGGCGCCGGAGAGCAGTGCGACGCCGAGTCCGAGTGCCGCGCCGCGGCGGAGCCGCGCGCTGAGGGGGGTCTGATTCACGTGTGCGTTTCCCATTCGTCGAAGGCAGATCGGCCGTTCCGCGAAGTGGGCGATATGCAGCGTCAGCTCGTCGGACGAACGCCGGATCATCCGGCGGGATCGCCCGAGCTTATCGACCGGCCGGGCCGCCCAGGCGACGCATGGCCGTATTTGACTCGGAGTGGGGGTTTCTCGATCTCGGCGGTCAGACCGGCTCAGGCGTCGCCGAGGCGGATGTGGCTGCCGTTGAGCGCGGCGGCCGGCTGCTGCCAGAGTCCGACGACCGCGGAAGCGAGCTCCTGTTCCAGGCCGGCCAGCGCCTTCACCACGAAGATGACTGCCGCGGCATCCGGTTCGGCCGGGGCGGCCGCCTTCGCGAAGCCCTGCGCGACGGCCCTGGCCCACGCGTCGGCTGCGGCCTTCGCCGCGGCGTAGTTGGCCCCGCCGGCCAGCGGGCGATCAACGGAGACGCTCGACACGATCGCGAGACGGCCGGCATCCGATGCCAGCAGCTGGCCGTTGAAGGCGCGGGTGGTGTTGCGCAGCGTGGCGAACGCGGTCTCGAGAACCTGCCAGTCCTCGTCGTTCTGCCCGGCGAGCCCGCCGCCGCCGCGCCAACCGCCGACGAGGTGGATGAGCCCGTCGATCCCGGCGTGCCCGTGCTTTGCGGCGGTCACCCGGATCTCCTCGGCGAGAGCCGAGACGGCCGCGAAATCGCTGAGATCGCAGACCCGCGTGATGACGCCGGGGACGGCCTTCGCCAGGGCGTCGAGGCGTTCGGCGTTGGAGCCGACGGCGATCACCCTGGCACCGGCCGCCCTGAGCGCGGCGGCGCAGGCGTGCCCGGAGGCGCTCGTGGCGCCGGCGATCAGAACGGTGCGCGCGGCGACGCCGAGCGCGAGTGCGGAGTCGGTCATGCTCATGCTCTCAGGCTAAACAGTTCGCGATGGGGTGGCACCCCTCGCGTGAAAGGAGAAAGCGCGATTGCAAGGATGTCTCTCGCGAAACCGTCCTTGCAATCGCACTGTGTCCTTGTTTCCCGGGTTCGGGTCCCGGGTCCCGGCTGCTAGGCGTCGGGAGTTGTGGCTGTGATGCCGATGGTCGACTCGATCACGGGCTTCATCTTCTTGTCGAGCGCCTCGAAGAACATCGACAGCGGGAACTCGTCGTCGAGCACGAGATCCGTGTAGCCCTTCGGGGGTCCGGCGAGCACGTCATCCGGAAGACCGCGGGCCCAGACGGATGCCGGGTTCGGCGTGAGTGTCTCGGCGATCATGTCGTAGGCGGCGAGCCAGTGCGCCTTCTTCGGGCGGTCGATCGACTTCCAGTAGAGCTCGTCGATCTGCGCGCCGAGGGCGATCACGACGTCCGGAACGGCATCCCAGTCGAAGGCGAGCCGGGTGTCCGTCCAGTGCAGCACGTGGTGCTGGTGCATCCACGCGAACAGCAGCTGGCCGCCGAGCCCGTCGTAGTTGCGCACCCGGCTGCCGGTGATCGCGAAGCGGAAGATGCGGTCGAAGATCACCGCGTACTGCACGAGCTTGGCGTGCGCGCGGGCCTCGGGGCTCGCGTTCTCGTCGCGCTCGATCGCCACCGACTCGCGGAACGCGGTCAGGTCGCAGCGCAGCTCCTCGAGTGAGTAGAGGAAGAACGGCATGCGCTGCTTGATCATGAACGGGTCGAACGGCAGATCCCCGCGCATGTGCGTGCGGTCGTGGATCAGGTCCCACATCACGAAGGTCTCTTCGGCCAGCTTCTGGTCGTCGAGGAGCGATGCGG
>CAZZNX010000175.1:1974-2744 GCA_964655795.1 uncultured Leifsonia sp.
CGGATGCCGCGCGCACAACGCGCCGGTAGCGGGCAGCCTCGCGGTCCTGGAAGATCGCGCCCCACGTGAACGTCGGGATCTCGCGCATCGCGACCGTCTCGGGGAAGAGCACGGCCGAGTTCGTGTCGTAGCCGGGGGTGAAGTCGACGAAGCTCAGCGGCACGAACAGCTTGTTGCCGTAGTCGCCGGCCTCCAGCTCGCCGATGAACTCGGGCCAGATGACCTCGACCAGCACGGCCTCGACGTACCGGTTCGAGCTGCCGTTCTGCGTGTACATCGGGAACACGACGAGGTGGCGCAGGCCGTCGACGCGGTGCTGCTGCGGCTGGAACGCCATCAGCGAGTCGTAGAAGTCGGGCACGGCGAAGCCGGCGGCGCTCCAGCGCTCGAAGTCGGTGGCGAGCGCATCGAGGTACGCGGCGTCGTGCGGGAACAGCGGTGCGAGCTCGCGCACGGCGGCGACGATGACGGCGACGTTCTCGGCGGATGTCGCGTGCTCGGCGGCATCCGGAACCGAGCCGTCCTGCGCCTGCACGGCCTGCAGCGCGATCGCGGCCTGCTTGAGGCGCGCCCACGCCGGGCTGTTCTCGACGTCGGCGGCGAGTGCGATGGACTCGGCGGTGACGGTCACGTCGGTGTTCGTCACATCGGTGCTCGTTACATCCTCGACGACCTCGGGCTCACCGACCAGTGCTTGTGCAATGTAATTCGACATGGGAACCTCCCGTCCTCGTGAAGAGCGCCGCGTGCCACGCGTGTGGCAGGCGGCA
>CAZZNX010000175.1:2754-4906 GCA_964655795.1 uncultured Leifsonia sp.
CGTGCTCTTCAGCGTAATGAGAAGGCTGCTGCGTTTTCATGCGGGCGTGCGCAACGAAGCTGCGTCGTCTCCGCGGTTCGCGCGTGAGACGAGCGCGGACGTTACTCCAGCAGTTCGCGGATGTCGGCCGCGCTCAGCTTCGCGCCCGGCGCCGCGCCCTCGGTCATCACGCTGTCGAAGAGCTTCGCCTTCGTGGCCTTCATCGCCATCACCTTCTCCTCGATCGTGTCCTTGGAGACGAGGCGGTAGACCATGACGTTCTTGGTCTGGCCGATGCGGTGGGTGCGGTCGACGGCCTGCGCCTCCGTCGCCGGGTTCCACCACGGGTCGAGCAGGATCACGTAGTCGGCCTCGGTGAGGTTGAGGCCGAAGCCACCAGCCTTGAGGCTGATCAGGAAGACGGGATTGGTGCCGTCCTTGAACTCGGCGATCGTCTTCGCGCGGTTGCGCGTCGAGCCGTCGAGGTACGAGTAGGCGATGCCCGCGGCATCCAGCCGTGCCCTGGCCTTCGCCAGATAGCCGGTGAACTGGCTGAAGATGAGCGTGCGGTGCCCCTCGGCCACGGTGTCGTCGAGCATCTCGAGCAGGGCGTCGAGTTTGGTCGACGGCACGTCGGAGTACCTCTCGTCGTAGAGGCTGGCGTCCAGGCTGAGCTGGCGGAGCATGGTCAGCGAACGAAAGATCTCGAAGCGGTTCGTGTTCATGTCGTCGATCAGGCCGAGCACCTTCTGCCGTTCCCGCTGCAGGTGGGTCTCGTAGACCTTGCGGTGCTTCGGGTGCAGTTCGAGCTCGAGCACCTGTTCCTGCTTCTCGGGCAGGTCAGTGGCGACCTCGTCCTTGGTGCGGCGCAGCATGAACGGGCGGATGCGGCGGCGCAGCTGCGCCAGGCGCTCCTCGTCGCCGTCACGCTCGATCGCCCGCTGGTAGTACTCGCCGAACTTGCTCGGGCTCGGGAACAGCCCCGGCGCCGTGATCGAGAACAGCGACCACAGCTCCATGAGGTTGTTCTCGAGCGGCGTTCCGGTGATCGCGAGCTTGAACGGGGCGCGCAGCCGCCTGGCGCACTGGTGCGCGCGGGACTGGTGGTTCTTCACGAACTGCGCCTCGTCCAGCAGCAGGCCGGCCCACTGCTGCCGCTCGTACTCCTCGAAGTCGAGCCGGAACAGCGTGTACGAGCTGATCACGACATCCGCGTCGGCGATCGCCGCGGCGAGCTCCCCGGAGCGCTTGGACGAGGTCGCGGTGATCGCGACCACCGTGAGGCTCGGCGCGAAGCGGGCGCACTCGGCCGCCCAGTTGGGCACGACGCTGGTCGGCGCGATCACGAGGAACGGCGGGGCGGATGCCGCGGCGCCGGTCACGACATCGGCGTCAGTGTCAACGTCGGCGTCGGTCCGCCGCGCCTCGGCGATCAGCGCGATCACCTGCAGCGTCTTGCCGAGTCCCATGTCGTCGGCCAGCACGCCACCGAGCCCGGCGTCATGCAGGAAGCTCAGCCACTCGAAGCCCTGCTGTTGGTACGGCCGGAGCTGGGCGTGCACGGTCTCCGGCAGTGCCCTGGCGGTGATGGCGGCTCCGGAGGCGAGCCCGGCGACGGTCTCGCGCCATGCCTCCGCCTGCTCGCCGACGACACCGAGTTCGACGAGCTCCTGCCAGAGCTCGGTCTGGAATCGGCTGATGCCGAGCCCCTGCGCGTGCGGTTCCTGCAGGCTGCGGGCCTCGGCGATCAGCGTGCGCAGCTGCTGCAGCTCCGGCCGGTCGAGACTGAACCAGATGCCGTTCTGCAGGATCATCACATCCTGCCCGGAGGCGAGTGCCCGGAACAGGTCGTCGAAGGGGATCTTCTCGCCGTCGACGGTGATCTCGACCGCGAGGTCGAACCAGTCGCGGTCATCCGGCCGCTCGTGGGTGGCGAGGGTGATCAGCGGTGGTTCGGCCGCCTCGCGGTACTCGGGCAGGGCCTCGCTGAAGAGCACGGAGAGATCCGCGGAGTCCTCGAGCTCCGGCACCGCGGTGGCGAGGAAGTCGAGCATCGCCGAGCCGGCCAGGGTCGAGCTCTCGGCCAGTCGGATCGATCCGGCCGCCCCGCCCAGCTGGGGCGCACCGCCGGCCACCGTGCCGGGGTTGGCCGCGCCCGACCAGCCGGGCGGCG
>CAZZNX010000176.1:0-2149 GCA_964655795.1 uncultured Leifsonia sp.
AATCGGTCGGCACCTGCGACGGGCCGAACATCCCGGCCGGGCGCCCCGCCGTGACGTGGCGCCGGAAGTCCATCTCCCAAAAGCGGTCCTGCGAGTGCACGAAGCCCTGGGCGTAGAACAGGTCGTGGGCGCTGTCAGCGGTGATCTGCGGGATGCCGGCATCGTCTCTGGAGACGGTGACTGTCGCGTCGAGCCCCGGAACGTCGAGTTCGCCGCTGGTGGTCGGGAACGAGCGCTGCACCGTCCACACGCCGACGCCGGCCGCCACGAGCACGAGCACGAGCAGCGTGGCCAGAAGGCCGATCAGCACCCGGATTCCCCTGTGGCGTGTCGTGCGTGGTGCGTCCGTTCCCACTGCAACTCCCTCGTCGCGCTTCCCCCGTCACAGCGACCCTATATCGCCGGGGGAGAATCGACGCGCGACCGCGCGGACCGCGGGGAACGCCGGCCGCGGGCCGCCCGGGTTGCAGGGCGGCCGCGGCGCGGGATCAGGCGTGCAGGGCCTCGTTCAGCTGGATGCCGCTGCCGTTGCGCGTCAGCACCTCGACGGCACCGCTCAGCGAGTTGCGGCGGAACAACAGGCTCGGCACACCGGAGAGTTCGCTGGCCTTGACGGTGCGCACGGGTGATCCGGGAGCCGCGGACGGGTCAATCACGACGACCTTGGTGCCGGCCGTCACGTACAGCCCGGCCTCGACGACCGTGTCGTCGCCGATGGAGATGCCGATTCCCGAGTTGGCGCCGAGCAGCGCGCGCTCGCCGATGGAGATGCGCTGCGTGCCGCCGCCGGAGAGCGTGCCCATGATCGAGGCCCCGCCGCCGATGTCGGAGCCGTCGCCGACGACGACGCCCTGCGAGATGCGGCCCTCGACCATGGAGGCGCCGAGGGTGCCGGCGTTGAAGTTGACGAAGCCCTCGTGCATCACGGTGGTGCCGGGCGCGAGGTGGGCGCCGAGGCGCACCCGGGAGGCGTCGGCGACGCGCACGCGCTCCGGAGTGACGTAGTCGAGCAGGCGCGGGAACTTGTCGAGCCCGGTGACGTGGATGCCGGCACGCTGCAGCTGCGGGCGCAGGCGGGTGAGGTCGCTCGGCGACATCGGGCCGGCGTTGGTCCACGCGACGTTCGGCAGGTGGCCGAAGATGCCGTCGAGGTTGATCGTGTTGGGGCGCACCAGCAGGTGCGAGAGCAGGTGCAGGCGCAGGTAGGCGTCGGCGGTGCTGGCCGGGGCCGCGGCCAACTCGATCTCCACGGTCACGAAGTCCACGCGAACGGCGCGGCGTTCGTCGGCGCCGAGCAGTGCCTCCAGCTCGCTCGGGGCGATCCAGCGGTCGCGTCCGGCCGGGAACTCGCCCAGGGCCGGCGACGGGAACCAGGCGTCGAGCACGGTGCCGTCTGCGGCGATCGTGGCGAGGCCCTCGCCCCACGCGTGCGTTGCGGAGAGAGCGGGCGCGGAGTCACTGAGGGTGGGTGCAGGCATGCTTCCAGCGTAGCGGCGCCCCGCGCACATGACGGGCCGGATACCGCGGCCGCCGGCATCCGGAACCCTAAACTGGGAGGCATGCCAGCCACAGATGCCACCACCGACGCCGTGAACACTCCGGAGCGACTCACCCTCAGCGCCAGCGCGATCGAGATCACGCGCGAGATCTGCGACATCGAGTCGGTCTCTGGCAACGAGCGCCGGCTGGCCGACGCGATCGAGGCGACGCTCGCCGGCGCCGCGCACCTCGAGGTGATCCGCCACGGCAACTGCGTCGTGGCCCGCACCGACCTCGGCCGTGCCCAGCGCGTGATCATCGCCGGCCACATCGACACGGTGCCCGTGAACGGGAATCTGCCGACGCGTTTCGAGACGATCGACGGTCACGAGTACCTCTGGGGGCGCGGCACCGTCGACATGAAGGCCGGCGTCGCGGTGCAGCTGAAGCTCGCCGCCGAACTCAGCGCGCCCCGGGTCGACGTGACGTGGATGTGGTACGACAACGAGGAGGTCTCCTCTGAACTGAACGGCCTCGGCCTGCTGGCCGCCGACCGCCCGGATCTCTTCGAGGGCGATTTCGCCATCCTCGGCGAACCGAGCAACGGCCAGGTCGAGGGTGGGTGCAACGGCACACTGCGCTTCGAGCTGCGCACCCGCGGGGGGCGGGC
>CAZZNX010000176.1:2230-4726 GCA_964655795.1 uncultured Leifsonia sp.
ATCGAGGTCGAGGGTCTCGTCTACCGTGAGGGCCTGAATGCGATCGGGATCAGCGGGGGAGTCGCTGGCAACGTGATCCCCGACGAGGCCATGGTGCACATCAACTACCGCTTCGCGCCGAGCAGTAGCGTCGCCGAGGCGATCGCGTACATGCAAGAACTCTTCGCCGGCTACGAGATCCTCATCGTCGACGCGTCCGAGGGAGCCAGGCCGGGGCTCGACGCCGCGATCGCCCGCAACTTCGTCGCCGCAGTCGGCGCCGAACCGCGACCGAAGTACGGCTGGACCGACGTCGCGCGGTTCAGCGCACTCGGCATCCCCGCCGTCAACTTCGGGCCCGGCAACCCGCTGAAGGCGCACGCCGACGATGAGCGCGTCGCCACCGCGCAGATCATCGACGGCGAGCGGGCGCTGCGCGCGTGGCTCAGCGGCAACTAGCGGCGACCGCCGCAGACACGCGCTCGCCCGTGCGCGCAGCGCTGACCGCCGTGCGTGTGCGCTACCGGCTGACCCCGTGGTGGGCACGGGTCATCGCCGTCTTCGTGCTCTCGCGGCTCGTCACGACGACCCTCGTGCTCATTCTGGCGAGCGTGCAAGGCCCCAACGCATGGACGGGCGCATCGCCCGACTACTTCAGCTTCGCCTCCATGTGGGACGGCCGCTGGTATGAGATCATCGCCGGCTGGGGCTACCCGAGCGAGCTCCCGCTCGATGCGGAGGGTCACATCGGCGAGAACGCGTGGGCGTTCATGCCGGTCTACCCGCTGCTCGTGAAGCTGCTGATGAACGTCAGCGGACTGCCGTGGGAGCCCGCGGCCGTCTTCATCTCCGTTGCGGCAGCCCTCGGCACCGCGCTGCTGTTCTACCGCATGATGATCAGGGTGCTGGATGCCGGCAGCGCCCTGTTCGCGGTGGCCCTGTTCTGCTTCGCCCCGCTCTCGCCGCTCATGCAGTTCGCCTACGCGGAGTCGCTCTACCTCTTCCTGCTCGCGCTGGCGCTGCTGCTGCTGATGGAGCGCCGCTACGCGCTGCTGTTCCCCGTGGTCGCCGTGATGGCGCTCACCCGGCCGAGTGGTCTCGCATTCGCCCTCGCGCTCGGGCTGCACGTGCTCTATCGCTGGTTCACCAGGGGCCGCGACCCGTTCCCGCTGCGTGAGCTGGTGCTGGCGGCATCCGTCGCCGTCTTCAGCGCCGTGATGGGTATCGCCTGGCTGTTGGCCGCTGCCGCGGTGACCGGCGATCTGATGGCGTACACCGACACCGAGTTGGCCTGGCGCTCCGCGTACATCGGGCATCAGGAGTTGTTGCCGTTCACCCCGTGGTTCCAGAGCGCGGTCTGGTGGATCGGGCCCGAGCACGGGCCGTGGCTCGGCCCGCTCGTCGTGATCCTGCTCATCGGCGGATTCGCCGCGCTGATGTTCACGCCGGCGGTCAGGCGTCTCGGGGTCGATCTGCGGCTCTGGATCGCCAGCTACGCGCTCTACCTGCTGGCCGTGTTCTTCCCGCAGTCGAGCACCTTCCGGCTGTTGATGCCGCTGTTTCCCCTGCTCGGCGCCCTGGCGGTGCCACGCTCACGGCTCTACCGGGCGTCGCTGCTGATCGTCGGAGTTGTGCTGCAGTGGGGCTGGCTGCTCATCGCGTGGGGCGTCGACGGGCGTGACTGGACGCCGCCGTGATCGGCAGGGCGCGCCGTCCGGTTAGCTTCATGACGGCCCTGATTTTTCTCTGTCGTCGCGATACGAGATAATGAACACAGTCTTGCCACGAAAGGGGAAGCCATGGCAGCCATGAAGCCACGGACCGGAGACGGTCCTATGGAAGCAGTCAAAGAGGGGCGCCTCATCATTGTGCGCGTTCCGCTCGAAGGCGGGGGTCGCCTGGTTGTTTCGGTGAACGACGCCGAAGCGAAGGAACTTCACGACGCTCTCGCGAACGTCGTCGCTCCGGCATAGACGCCGCGGAGCGTTTCGCACGAAAAGCCCTGCGGCTGCCATCGGCAGCCGCAGGGCTTTTGTGTGTGTCAGATCCCCTCGCCGAGACTGCAGGTTCGGGCGCTAAGACGGCGTATACCGCCCGAACTTGCAGTCTCGGCGAGGGGTGCGCGGGTCAGACGCCGCGCTTGGTGAGCTGCAGCAGGCCGTCTCCGGCGGGGGAGAGGGCGCTGACGACGGCACCGGATGCCGCGATCTCGGTGATCAGCGTGCGGAAGCCCGTCGCGATGTCGTCACGCTTGACCGGATCGGCCACGCGTCCACGCCAGAGTGCGTGCGGAACGAGCACGGTGCCACCGGGGCGGGCGAGGCGCAGACCGTGTTCGACGTACTCGATCACGCTGGCGGCATCCGCATCGATCAACACGATGTCGTAACTATTCTCGTTCATGCGCGGCAGCACATCGAGGGCGCGGCCCGGGATGAGGCGCACTCGATTGGCCGGGATGCCGGCCTCGGCGAAGTTCGCCTTCGCATGCAGCTGGTGGTCGAGCTCGGTGTCGAT
>CAZZNX010000177.1:0-4645 GCA_964655795.1 uncultured Leifsonia sp.
GATCTCGGCCTCTGTGAGACCTTCGCCGACGTCGGGGAGGTTGAAGGTGTGTTCACTCATGGGGTGCCTTCCGTGCAGATGAACAAAGGGTATTCGGCCAGAGCCGAGAAGAGAATGCCGAGAAGAGAATGCCGAACGCCGCTAGTACGCCAGCGCGCGGTCGACGGCATCGAGCACGCGGTCGGCGCTCGGCAGGAAGTGCGTCTCGACGGCGGCGGGCGGGAACGGCATGTCGAATCCGGAGACGCGCAGCACCGGAGCCTCGAGCAGGTAGAACGCCCGCTCCATGACGGTCGCCGCGATCTCGGATCCCACGCTGACGAAGCCGGATGCCTCCTGCGCGACGACGAGGCGCGTCGTCTTGGCGACGGACTCGAGGATGGGCCCGTAGTCGATCGGCGAGATCGAGCGCAGGTCGATCACCTCGATGCTGGTGCCCTCCTCCGCCGCGAGCTCCGCGGCCTCGAGCAGCACGCTGACCATGGCGCCGTGGCCGACGACGGTGACGTCGGTGCCCTGGCGCACAACGCGGCTGGCGTGCAGCGGCAGCACCTGCTCCGGCGCGGCGCCGAGTTCGACGACACCCTTCGGCCAGTAACGGCTCTTCGGTTCGAAGAACAACACCGGGTCGTCGGATGCGATGGCCTGCTGGATCATCCAGTAGGCGTCATTCGGGTTCGACGGGCTCACGACACGGAGGCCGGGGGTGTGCGCGAAGTACGCCTCCGGGCTCTCCTGGTGGTGCTCGATCGAGCCGATGTGCCCACCGTATGGCACGCGGATGACGACGGGCATGCTGAGTCGGCCCTCGTGGCGGTTTCGCATGCGCGCGAGCTGCGTGGTGATCTGGTCGAAGCCCGGGAAGATGAAGCCGTCGAACTGGATCTCGCAGACCGGGCGGTAGCCACGCATGGCCAGGCCGATCGCGGTTCCGATGATGCCGGATTCGGCCAACGGGGTGTCGAGCACGCGCTTGTCGCCGAACTCGGCGTGCAAGCCCTCCGTCACGCGGAAGACGCCGCCGAGCGGGCCGATGTCCTCGCCCATCATCAGCACCTTGTCGTTCGCCGTCATCGCGGCGCGGAGGCCGGCGGTGATGGCCTTGCCGAGCGGCAACGTGGCCGTGCTCGCCTCTGTCGTCATCTGGGTGACCGTTGTCGTGCTCATGCCGGACCGTCCTCAAACGATGCCTCGAATGCTTCGAGCCACGCTTTCTGCTCTGTGACCAGCGGATGCGGCTCCGCGTAGACGTTGTCGAAGATCACCTCGTCGCCCGGCGCCTCGATCTCGAGGGCGCGCCGCCGCGCATCGTTGGCGAAATCGGCCGCTTCGGCATCCGTGTCGTCGAAGAAGGCCTGCTCGGTGCCACGGGCCTCGAGGAAGGTGCGCAGCCGCGAGATCGGGTCGCGCGGGATCCAGTCGGCCGTCTCGGCGTCGCGGCGGTACTTGGTCGGGTCGTCGGCCGTGGTGTGCGCACCGACCCGGTAGGTGATGGCCTCGATGAGCGCCGGACCGTGGCCGGCGCGGGCGTCGTCGAGGTGCTTGGCTGTCACGGCGTAGCTGGCGAAGACGTCGTTGCCGTCGATCTGGGTGCCCGGCATGCCGAATCCGGGGCCGCGGAGGGCCAGCGGAACGCGCGACTGGCGTTCGACCGGCACCGAGATCGCCCAGCCGTTGTTCTGCAGGAAGAAGACCTGCGGGGTCTGGTAGCTCGACGCGAACACGAGCGCCTCGTTGACGTCGCCCTGCGAGGAGGCGCCGTCGCCGTAGTAGACCATGACGGCCTCGTCGGTCTCCGGGTTGCCCGTCGCGGTGGTGCCGTCGAACTGCATGCCCATGGCGTAGCCGGTGGCGTGCAGGCTCTGCGAGGCGAGCACGAAGCTGTACAGGTGGAAGTTGCCGGTCTCGGCAGGATCCCAGCCGCCCATCGTCACGCCCTTGAGCACGCGGAGGATGTCCACGGGGTCGAGGCCGCGGATCATGCCGACGACGTGCTCGCGGTAGCTCGGGAAGATGTGGTCCTGTGCGCGGGCCGCGCGAGCAGAGCCGACCTGGGCGGCCTCCTGGCCGTGGCTCGGCACCCAGAGGGCGAGCTGGCCCTGACGCTGCAGATTGGCGGCATCCCGATCGAATCGGCGCACGATCACCATGTCGCGGTAGAACTGCCGGAAGTCGGCGTCGCCGAGGCGCTCGAAGTAGGGGAGGAACTCGGCGGCTGCCTCGTTCGGCGCGAACTCACCGTCGGCGGTGAGCATCTGCACCCTGGGCACGCTCTGCTGGTCTGAAATGCTGCCGTTCATTGGTTCTGCCACCGTCCTACGCTAGCCGTCTGGCCGGGTGGCCCGGTGCGAGTTCGTCGAGAATCTGCTGCAGTGCCGCGAGGAGCCGCGGCACCGACTCCTCTTCGCCGATGGAAATGCGGATGCCCTCGGGCGCGAAGGCGCGCACGACGAGGCCTGCGGCGCTCAGCCGCTCGGCCGCTGCGGCGGTGTCGGTGCCGAGCGGCAGCCAGAGGAAGTTCGCGAAGGACCGGGGGAGTGCCCAGCCCTGGCCGGTGAGCGCGTCGTGGAGTGCATCGCGTCGCCCCGCGATCGTGCGCACACGCTCGAGCAGCTGCTTCTCGGCTGCGAGCGATGCCAGGGCCGCGGTCTCGGCCTGCGCGGTGACGGAGAGCGGGATGGCCGTGGAGCGGGCAGCATCGAGGATCGTCTCGGAACCGACGGCGAAGCCGACGCGCAGGCCGGCCAGTCCGTAGGCCTTGGAGAAGGTGCGCAGGACGACGAGGTTCGGGTGGCGCGCGGTGAGCGGGGCCGCACCGCGGGGGAGTCCATTGACGGCCGCAGGCTCTGCGGCGGATCCGGCGGAGACGAACTCGGCGTATGCCTCGTCGAGCACGACGATGACGTCGGAGGGCACAGCGGCCATGAAGGCCTCGAACTCCTCGGCACCGACGACGGCTCCGGTTGGATTGTTCGGGCTGCAGATGATCACGAGGCTCGTGGCGTCGCCGATGGCGGCCGCGATGGCCGGCAGGTCGTGGCCGTGCTCCGGCGTGTTCGGCACGCGCACGCTGGCGGCACCGGAGACGGTGACGAGGCTGGGGTAGGCCTCGAATGAGCGCCAGGAGTAGACGACCTCGCTTCCGGGGCCGGATGTCGCGAGCACCAGCTGGGCGAGCAGCGCGACCGAACCGGAGCCGACGTGCACCTCGTCCGGGGTGACGCCGTGCCGTGCGGCGAGCTCGGTGCGGAGGGCGAGGGCCGTGGCATCCGGATAGCGATTGAACTGCGTCGCGGCCGCGACGGCGTCGACGACGCCGGGAAGCGGGTCGAATGGGTTCTCGTTGCTCGAGAGTTTGAAGGCGTCGGCCGCTGCCGCCTTTCCCTGCCTGTAGGCGGGAAGGGCCGCGATCTCGGGGCGCAGGCGAAGCGCTGCGCGCGGATCGGTGGCGCTGGGGGTGGTCTCAGTCACCCTGCCGAGTCTATTGGCCGGGTATGCCGCAAGAGGCATGAGTACGGGATATCTCGGGCTCGGCTCACAGGGAGTGGAATAGTTGTGCCATGGGTACATTCCTCCTCCGACTGATTGTCAACGCCGTCGCACTCTGGCTCACCACGCTGATCGTGGCCGGGGTGAGCGTGCTCCCGTACGACGACACGCAGCTCGCCGCGGTGATCACCTATCTGCTGGTCGCGCTCGTCTTCGGCCTCGTCAACACCTTCATCGGCACCGTCGTGCGCGTCGTCGCCTTCCCGCTGTACGTGCTGACGCTCGGGCTGCTCTCCCTCGTCGTGAACGCGCTCCTCCTCATGCTCGCCGCATGGGTCACCTCGCTGTTCGGCTTCGGCCTCGTCGTTGAGGACTTCTGGTGGGGTGTGCTCGGCGCGCTCGTGCTCAGCATCATCTCCGGTCTGCTCAACCTGATCCTGCGGCCGCTGATGCGGAAGTCAGGCAGCGACTCCCGCTAGGAGTCACCGCGGGCGGGCGGGCGGTGTGCGTTCAGCCGCCCGGCCGGGGGAGTCGCTCGGATCGCCACCGGGTCTCCGTGCCGGGGTCCGAGCCCGCGAAGCCCTGCACGATGCGCTCGAACTCCATCAGCCTGGCCTCCTCCGAGCCGTCGACCAGACGCGCCGTCTCCCGATAGCGCTCGAGATCGTGCGCCGCGAAGAGCGGGGCGGCCGCATCCGCCTCATCGAGCACGGGGCGATTCACGGTGATGAGCTCGGCTGGGGATGCCGCGGCGCCCCCGAGCGCCGGCACGATGTCCTCGTCGTGCTCGATCGAGAGGCCTGGCACGCCGTCGGCGCTCACGGCACCGAGCGGGCCGCCGAGATTCACGTAGGCCGCGACGCTGAGATCGCCCGCCTCCGCGAGGCGGCCGGCCACGAGGCCGCCCTGGGAGTGGCCGACCAGGAGCAGGGGATCACGCGGATCGGCCCCGGCCGCGGCGAGGGCGTCGCGCACCGCCCGCTCGCTCGCGGCATCGCCGTCGGCGGTGGCCAGCACGTTCGCGGTGAGGTCGAACGGTTCCCGTGTCGGTGTCGGGGCGAAATCGGCCGTCCCGGCCAGATAGACCACCCAGTGCGGCCGGTCCACCCCGTCGTAGCGTTCGAGCCTGATCTGCGGCGACCCCGCGGCGGAGGAC
>CAZZNX010000178.1:0-4636 GCA_964655795.1 uncultured Leifsonia sp.
GCTTCGCGTGCGTCGCTGCTCCTTCGTCGCGGCGCCGCTCGCTCAAGCCAGCGTGAGTCCTCACGCCGCGCGCTTGAGCCAGCGTGCGTCCTCCCGCGCTCGCTTGAACCAACGTGCAGAACGACCGACGTGCCTACGCACGCTGGCTTGAGGGAGCAGCCGAGGAACGAGGCCGCCCCCGAAGCCCTGAGCGTCTCGCAGGATCGGGTTGCGCGGGTCTCGATACGGCCGCGGGCGGGGTCTCGACAAGCTCGACCAGCGGGGTTCCGCGAGGGTGTTGGCAGGCGCACCCAGCGAGGCTGGTACGCAGGAGGGCCCGGTCGCGAACGACCGGGCCCTCCTGCTGCAACGGGTGGCTAGTAGCCGACCACCGGGCCGAACGCGTCGGCGAGCGGCGAACGGTGCGCGGCGCGGAGCTCCTCGAGCGGAACGTGGAACTCGCCCTGGATGTCGAGGCCGTCGGTGCCGGCATCCGTCACGCCGATGCGCAGAACCTCGTACTCGCGCCCCTCGCAGAGGCCGCGGAACTTGACGTCGTCCTCGCGCGGAACGCTGACGATGACGCGGCCGGTCGACTCGGAGAACAGCGCGGTCGCCACGTCGACGCCGTCGCGCTCTGCGAGGTCGCCGAGCCAGACGCGGGCGCCGACGCCGAAGCGCAGCACAGCCTCGGTGAGGGCCTGGCCGAGGCCGCCGTCTGCGAGGTCGTGTGCGCTGTCGATGAGGCCCTCGACCGATGCCGCGTGCAGCAGCCCGGCCAGACGGCGCTCGGCCGCGAGGTCGACGGCCGGCGGGCGGCCACCGAGGTGGTCGTGGATGACGCCGGCCCAAGCCGAACCGTCGAGCTCGAGCTTGGTGGTGCCGAGCAGGTAGATGTTGTGTCCGTCATCCTGCCAACCGGAGGGGATGCGGCGGGCGACGTCGTCGATCACGCCGAGCACGGCCACGACGGGCGTCGGGTGGATGGGGGAGTCGCCGGTCTGGTTGTAGAACGACACGTTGCCGCCGGTCACGGGAACCTCGAGTTCGAGGCAGCCGTCGGCCAGACCCTCGACGGCCTGGCTGAACTGCCACATGACCTCGGGGTTCTCCGGCGAGCCGAAGTTCAGGCAGTCGGAGATCGCGACGGGAACCGCGCCGGTGGTCGCCACGTTGCGGTACGCCTCGGCGAGGGCCAGGCGGGCACCCTGCTTCGGGTCGAGCTGGCAGTACCGGCCGTTGGCGTCGGTGGCGACGGCGAAGCCGAGGCCGCTCTCCTCGTCAACGCGCACCATGCCGCCGTCATCCGGGAAGCTGAGCGCGGTGTTGCCGAGCACGTACTTGTCGTACTGGCTCGTGATCCAGCTCTTGTCGGCGAGGTTCGGGCTGCCGACGAGCTGCAGCAGCTGGGCGCGGAGCCCAGCGGCATCCTGCGGGCGGGGCAGAACGGATGCCGTGTCGGCCTGCAGCGCGTCGATCCACGTCGGGTACGCGACCGGGCGGTCGTAGACGGGACCGTCGACGGCGACCGTGTTCGGGTCGACGTTGACGATCTCCTCACCGTGCCAGTTGATTACGAGGCGGCCGGTGTCGGTCACCTCGCCGAGCACGCTGGTCTCGACATCCCACTTCGCGACGACCGCGAGGAAGCCCTCGAGCTTCTCGGGCGTGACGATCGCCATCATGCGCTCCTGGCTCTCCGACATGAGGATCTCCTCGGCCGTGAGAGTGGGGTCGCGCAGCAGCACGTTCTCGAGCGCGATGACCATGCCACCGTCGCCGTTGGCCGCGAGCTCGCTCGTCGCGCAGCTGATGCCGGCGGCGCCGAGGTCCTGGATGCCCTCGACGAGCTCGTTCTTGTAGAGCTCGAGGCAGCACTCGATGAGCACCTTCTCGGCGAACGGGTCGCCGACCTGCACGGCGGGGCGCTTGGTTGGACCGCCCTCGTCGAAGCTGTCGGAGGCGAGGATCGATGCGCCGCCGATGCCGTCGCCACCGGTGCGGGCACCGAACAGCACGACCTTGTTGCCGACGCCCTTGGCGTTGGCCAGGTGCAGGTCTTCGTGACGGAGCACGCCGACCGCGAGGGCGTTGACGAGCGGGTTGGCCTGGTAGACCGAGTCGAAGTAGGTCTCGCCGCCGATGTTCGGCAGGCCGAGGCAGTTGCCGTAGAAGGAGATGCCGGAGACGACGCCGTGCACGACGCGGGCCGTGTCGGGGTGGTCGATGGCGCCGAAGCGGAGGGCGTCCATCACGGCGACGGGGCGGGCGCCCATCGAGATGATGTCGCGCACGATGCCGCCGACGCCGGTCGCAGCGCCCTGGAACGGCTCGATGTAGCTGGGGTGGTTGTGGCTCTCGATCTTGAAGGTGACCGCCCAGCCCTCACCGACGTCCACGACGCCGGCGTTCTCGCCCATGCCGACCATGAGGTTCTTCTTCATGGCGGGGGAGACCTTCTGGCCGAACTGGCGCAGGTAGTTCTTGGAGCTCTTGTACGAGCAGTGCTCGCTCCACATCACCGAGTACATGGCGAGCTCGCCAGAGGTGGGGCGGCGGCCGAGGATCTTCTTGATCTGCTCGTACTCATCGGGCTTCAAACCGAGGGCGCCGTAGGGCTGTTCCTTCTCGGGCGTCGCAGCGGCGTTCTGAACGGTGTCTGCGACACCGCGCCCCGAGGAGGCAGGCCCCGAAGAAGCAGGCACAGAAGTGTTGGCGGGGTTTTCGGTCACGAGTGGCGCTCTCCCAATGACAATGGCTCGGCCCGAGACAGGCACGGCTGGCGGATGCAGTCTCCGCTCAGTCTACCGTTTGGCTCTGGGCCCGACGCCCGGACCGTGTACGGCATCCGGCCTAGGCTGGATGGGCCGAATCCCGGCGCAACGAAGGAGCACGATGATTCACTCACACGCCGGTTTCGCAGTCGCGGGGCGCCAGTCCCGCACGCGCCGATCGGCGGTGTTGCTCGCGGTCGCGCTGCTCGCCGTGACGGCGCTGCTGGTGCTGAGTGGCTGCTCGAGCAAGCCGGCCGTCGTGCCCTCCGCCGAGGCGGCATCCGTCGACGTCGCGGCCACCATCACCGTCAAGGACATGACGTTCACGCCGGCAACGGTCACCGTGAAGCCCGGCCAGGCCGTGACGTGGCTGTTCGATGACGGTGTCGTCGAGCACGATGTCGTGGCCGCGGACGGCAGCTTCGTGAGCGAGCTGATGACGCAGGGCAGCTACACCCACGTCTTCACCGACGCCGGCAGCTTCGACTACAGCTGCAGTCCGCACCCCCGCATGGGCGGGGTCGTCATCGTCGAATAATGCTTCCGAGAATGGCCGCTGAATGGTCCGCCGAGGAGGCCTCGCCTACGCGGCGTCCCCGGTGTCGACCGAGTGCGCGATGTGTGCCCGCTCGCCGTCGTGGCTGAGGATCGCCAGGATCTCGACCGGTGCGCCGTGCGCGCCGATCGCGTGCGGGATCATCGTCGAGAACTCGGCGGCGCTGCCGGCCTCGACCAGGATCAGGCGCTCGCCGAGCCGCAGCTCCGCCGTGCCGGAGAGCACGGTGAACCAGTCGCGGCCTGGATGCACGGCGAGTTCCTCCGTCGGCGGCGCGGGCTTCGTCATCCGCATCTTCGCGACCGTCATCTCGTGGGGGCTGCGCTCGCGGGCGAGGGTCCAGACGGTGGTGCCGCGCTGCTCGTGCACGTGCGGGCGGATGACGACGTCGTCGTCGTTCGGCGACTCGACGAGTTGATCGAGCGTGGTGTCGAGGGCGCGGGCGATGGGCACGAGCTGGTCGAGGGCGATCCGGCGCTGCCCGGTCTCGATCCGGCTGAGATTCGAGGGGCTGAGGAAGCTGCGCTCGGCGAGGGTGTCGAGCGACCACCCTTTGGCGAGGCGGAGCGCCCGGATCCGGCGGCGGATGAGCGCGTCGATGTCGACGTCGGCGTGGTGCTGAGTCGGTTCTTGCTGCATACGCAAGAGTCTATGCTGTAGCCGCAAGCCGCGCCTAGGCTGTTGAGCATGACCGCGCACTCTCACTCGCACGCCCACGACGATGCGTCCATCGCCGAGATCCTCGATCTGGATGCCGTCGTGCTGCGGCGCACCCTCGCCGACATCACCGCCTGGGTGGGCGAGCGGGTGCCGGCGCCGCGGCGGATCCTCGACGTCGGAGCGGGCAGCGGCACCGGCACGATCGCACTCGCCGGGCGCTTCCCGGGCGCAGAGCTCCTCGCGGCGGACCGCTCGGAGGAGATGCTCGGACGCGTGCGGAGCGCGGCGGCCGCGGCCGGGTTGGCCGAGCGGGTGTCGACGGTGCAGATGGACCTCGACGGCGTGTGGCCGGAGCTCGGTGCCGTCGACCTGGCCTGGGCGTCTGCCTCGCTGCACGAGCTCGCCGATGCGGGGCGGACGTTCGGGGCGCTCGCGCGGGTGCTGAACCCCGGCGGCCTGCTCGTCGTCGTCGAGATGGACGGACCGCCGCGCTTCCTTGATGGGCGCGAAGCCGGCGGGGCGCTTGAGGCGCGCATCCACGAGCTGCTCGCCGAGAAGCGCTCGCCGGCGCACGACCACCCGGATTGGAGCAACGCGATCGCGCTGGCCGGTTTCGCCGACGTTGAGAAGGCATCATTCGTCGTCGACCTGCCGCTCGAGCCGGATG
>CAZZNX010000179.1:0-4033 GCA_964655795.1 uncultured Leifsonia sp.
GTTCCGCGTCGACGAGCGCGATGTCCTGCGGACCACGATCGAACCTGAGCTGCAGATGCGCGAGTTCGTCAGCCCGCTGAGCTCCTACCGCGGCTTCCTCGGCGACGAGAGCTTCGACGAGGAGCTGCTCGCGGTCGAGGCGAGCGGCGAGGCGCCGGATCGCCTCCGGCTCGCGGTCATGAGCTACTACGACGGTGAGGTCTTCCGGGTCGTCGACCCCGCTCGCGGGGTCACCGAACGCGAGACGGCGTTCGCCCGCACGCCCGGTGCCGCCTTCGGTTCGGACTCGGATACCCGTCTCGACGTCACGATCGCCGGGTACTCCGATGTGTGGATGCCGCTGGCCGGCAGCCTCTCGCGCGTCGACTTCGTCGGCAACCGCAAGCAGGCGCTCACCGACGGCTTCTTCTACAACGAGCAGACCCAGGCCGGTGTGCAGCTGAACGGACTGCAGGAGGGCGACCGCTACCGCCTGCGGGCGATGGTCGACGGTGCGCCCATGGCGCTCAGCGACGCCCAGCCGCCGCAGAACCCGGAGGAGCTCTTCGAGGATGCGGTGATTCCCGAGAGCCTGGAGAAGTGGGTCGTCGCCCAGCAGATCGGCGGCAGTGACGGGGCAGCGCTGCAGGAGCTCGTCACCCGGCTTCGCGAGCGCGGCTACCTCAGCCACTCGCTGACGGCGGCCGGCGACGGCGCGCACAAGTGGCAGCAGGAGCGCGGCGACGTCGCCTTCGCCCCCAGCCTGGCCGGCCACTCGACAGGTCGCATCGACATGCTCTTCAGTGCCCTCCTCGACAAGCAGACCTCCACCGCGGCCACCGACAACGCCGACCTCGTCGCAGCGGTCGGCGATGACGAGCAGTTCGCGGTCGCGACGGCGCTCATCGCCGAGTCGATGGGATTCCCCGCCCGTGTCGTGCTCGGCTTCCGACTGGACGGCGGTGACCCGGCATCCGGAATGCCCGCCTGCCAGGCCGGCATCTGCAGCGGTCGGAACCTCACCGCCTGGGTCGAGGTGCAGGATGCCGGCGGCGGCTGGATCACCGTCGATGCCACCCCGCAGTTCGCCAACCCGCTCGCCCCGAGCGACGAGCAGAAGCGCGACCCGCAGAACACGACGGAGGTCATCGCCGACGGCGCGACCGAGGTGACCCCACCGGACGCCGAGCCGGCCGGCGGCGGCGAGAGCCCGGAGGAACCGAGCGAGGAGGACGTCGACCTCGCCTGGCTGTTCGCGCTCTTGCGCATCATCGGCATCAGCCTGCTCCTGCTCCTGCTGCTCTGTTCGCCGCTGATCGTCATGACGATCGTGAAGGCGCTGCGCCGACGCGGGCGCAAGGCCGTCGCAGACAGCACGGAGCGCATCGCCGGTGGCTGGGAAGACTACGTCGACACGGCCGTCGACTACGGTCTGCCGCGGCCGGGCACGCGCACCCGGATCGAGCTCGCCGCCCGCTACGAGAGCCCGAACGGGCACATGCTCGCCGTGCTCGCCGACGAGGCTGTGTTCGGCCCGGTCGAGCCGAGCACGGCGGAGAGCGATTCCTTCTGGGCGGTGGTCGACGCCGAGCGCGCGCTGCTCGCCAAGGAATTCACCTGGTGGCAGCGACTGCGGGCCCGGCTGTCGCTGCGGTCCTTCACCCGCGTCATGTCGACGACGGCGCGCCGAGTGGATAGATTCGCTGGGACGCCGGCCACGACAACGATTGCTGGGGGGAAGGCGCAGGCAGCAGCCGCGCCGGACGACGATGGGGGACGATGATGAGTGACAGTTCTGTTCCGGGCTTCGGCGTGCTCATCGCACTGCTGCTCTCGCTCGCGTTCTACGTGTGGGCCTCCGCGGCTCTGGCCGCCGTCTTCGGCAAGCTGGGCGAGCGCGGCTGGAAGGCGTGGGTGCCGGTCTACAACAGCTTCGTACTGTTCCGACTCGGCGGGGTGGCGCCGCTCTGGGCGATCACACTCTTCCTGCCGCTGATCAACATCGTCGGCTTCGTCTTCTCGATCTTCGCCATCCACTCCATCTCGAAGCAGTTCGGCAAGGGGGCCGGTTTCACCGTGCTCGGCGTGCTGCTGATGCCGATCTGGTCGAGCATTCTCGGCTGGGGCCGGGCCAGCGTCCAGGGTGCGGGTGTTGAGCAGGCGGGTGCTCAGTCGACAGCTCTTGGGTCGGATGCCGCCGCGCCGGTCGTCGCCGTCTCTCCGTTCGGCATCTCCTCCGGCGATGCCGTGCCGGCCCGCATCCCGTTCGGCGAGCCGGTGCAGCCCGCCGCGCCCCCGATTCCCGCAGCACCGACGGCGCCCGTTGTCCCGGCTGCCGCCGTCGCGCCCGCCGCACCCGCAGAGGAAGCGGTGCAGGAGGTGCCGACCGCGCCGCCCGTGTTCAGCTACACGCCCGCCGTGATCGCGACGCCGGCCCCGGCCGCTCCGCCCGCCCCGATCGAGATGCCGGAGGAGCTCTCCGTGCGCGTCGAACAACCGGCCGGTGCGCCGGCCCGCGCCGCCGCGCCGCTGATCGACTCCGTCCCCGACTTCAGCTCGCCTGCCGCCCCGGTGACTGCCCCAGCGGGCGCCGCCGCCCCGGCATCCGTCGTCCTCGACGAGCAGCGCGCAGAGACCCCCGCTCCACAGCCGGTAGACGATGACGACGACATGGAGGCGACGGTCATCTCCGGCCGCCGCAACAAGGCGTGGGTGTTCGAGACCGAGTCTGGCCAGCGCGTGCCGCTGAGCGCGGAACTCGTGCTCCTCGGCCGTAACCCGGCACAGCTCGCGGACCACCCCGATGCCCAGCTCATCACCGTGCGCGACGCCGGCCGCACCGTCTCGAAGACCCACGCGAGCGTGCAGTTGCAGGGCGCCGCCTGGGTGATCACCGATTTGAATTCCACCAACGGCGTCTACGTCCTCGATGCCGAAGGGGCCGAGATCGAACTCGAGCCCGGCATCGCGACCGAGATCGCCGGCCGTTTTGTCTTGGGCGAACTCTCTGCCCGCATCTTCCAGGAGGAGTGACCGGTGCCCCAGCCGTCATCCGAAACACCGCCAACAGACTCCGTCGTGCTCCGCCATCAGGCGCGCAGCGACGTGGGGCACAAGCGCGCGGTGAATGAGGACTCGGTGCTCGCCGAGCACCCGGTCTACATCGTCGCTGACGGCATGGGCGGGCATGAGGCAGGCGACCTGGCCAGTGCCGCCGTCGTCGCGGCGTTTCGACCACTTGTCGGTGAGCGCGAGGTGCTTCCGGAGCAGGTCGTCGCCGCCGTCGCCCAGGCGCAGGCCGCGGTCGAGCGCATCTCCGCGGGGCGGGCGCGCGGTGCAGGCAGCACGCTGACCGGAATCGTTCTCGTCAACGAGAGCACGAATCCGGCCTGGCTCGTGCTGAACGTCGGCGACTCGCGCGTGTACCGCCTGAGCGTCGGCGATCTCGGACGCATCACGCATGACCACTCGCTCGTGCAAGAGATGCTGGATGCCGGCACTCTGGCGCCGGCCGATGCCGCCGACTACGTCGGGCGCAACGTCATCACGCGGGCCATCGGCGCAGCCGACGCCAGGGCCGATTACTGGTTGCACCCGGTCATCACGGGGGAGCGGCTGCTGGTCTGTTCCGACGGTCTGAGCGGCGAGGTGAGCGATGAGGGGCTGCGCGCGGTGCTCACCATGGGCGGTTCGGTCGAGGCGACGGCAACAGAATTGTTGACCCAGGCACTGCTGAGCGGCGGACGTGACAACATCTCGCTGATCGTGGTCGACGTTCTGAGCAGCGGCGTCACGGCGCCGGTGGATCCGAGCGGCGTCGCCGTGAGCGAGAGCGAACACGACACCGTCGACCTCTCCCTCGAAGACACGGCGGAGCTGCCGTGGCGAAAGGGGCGCGGCGGTGGACGTTGACAACACCGGCGGAGAGCCGATCGATCTCGACCTCGACCTCGATCGTGATCTGGATTCCGATCTTGACGAGTCGACGCGCATCGTCACCCGGGGCGCCCAGCCGTCGGTGTTCGACGATGCCACGCGCGTCGTCGCCAAGGGG
>CAZZNX010000180.1:0-4018 GCA_964655795.1 uncultured Leifsonia sp.
CACCAGCAGCGGTGACGGAACCTGATGTTGCCTGGGTTGGGGCTGCCGCCTTTCGGGACGCAGCGCGTCGCGCTACTCGACCAGCGGAGCTGTGCGAGTGGGCGCTTGCGCTCAGTGGCCCTGGTGCAGGTGGTCCTTGTGCACGGAGTCGCGGAGCACCGGGATCGTTCCGGTGACCGAACGCTCGTCGACCCAGCACTCGATGCCGTCGAGATCCGGCATCCGCGCCTGCGTGAAGACGGGGTCGTGCCCCGCCCTGCGCTGCGCCGTGTAGTCCTTGAGCAGCCGGAATGCGACTCCGGAGAGCAACAGGATGGCGATGAGGTTCACCATCGCCATCAGGCCCATGATGCCGTCCGCGGTGTTCCAGACGAGGTCGGCCGAGGCGACGGAGCCGAAGAGGATGACGGCGACGGCCACGAAGCGGTAGCCGGTGAGCACAGAGCGCTTCTTGGTGATGAACTCGATGTTCGACTCACCGTAGTAGTAGTTGCCGAGGATCGAGCTGAACGCGAGCAGGAAGATGATCACGCTGAGCAGAACGTTCGACCACGAACCGAGGTTGCTGACGATGGCGTTCTGGGTCAGCCCGATTCCGCGGGTGGCCCCGGCGAGATCGGGGGTGGACACCAGGATGATGAACGCCGTGATCGAGCAGATCAGGAAGGTGTCGAAGTAGACGCCGAGGGTCTGCACGAGGCCCTGCTTGACCGGGTGGGTGACGGCGGCGGACGCGCCGGCGTTCGGGGCCGAGCCGAGGCCGGCCTCGTTGGAGAACATGCCGCGCTTGACGCCGGTCATGATGATCGTGCCGATCGTCGCGCCGACGACCTCGTTGTAGCCGAACGCATCGGTGAAGATCGAGGCGAAGACCTCTGGCAGCTTCTCGATGTTCATGCCGACGATTACGAGGCCGACGAGCAGGTAGAGCAACGCCATCAGGGGCACGACCGCCTGGGTGACGGAGGCGATGCGCCGCACGCCGCCGAAGACGACGAGGCCGGTCAGAACGGCCAGCACGATGCCGATCGCCCAGCCGAGCCAGCCGGGGACCTCACCGCCGATGCTGGAGCTGAGGGTTGCGGCGATCGTGTTGGCCTGCAGCGAGCTGAAGGCCAGCGGGAAGCACAGGATCAGGATGACGGCGAAGACGATACCCATCCAGCGCGCCTTCAAGCCGTGCTGCATGTAGTAGGCGGGGCCGCCGCGGAAACCCGATTCGTCCTTGATCTTGTAGAGCTGGCCGAGAGTCGACTCGACGAAACTGGACGCGCCGCCGATGAAGGCCATCGTCCACATCCAGAACACGGCACCCGGCCCGCCGATCGCTATCGCGGTTCCGACACCGGCGATGTTGCCGACGCCGACGCGCGATGCGGCCGAAATCGTGAAGGCCTGGAACGCCGAGACGGACTGTGGCTTGCCGTCATCGCCCCTCGGGGTCTTGTCGGTGAGCGTGCGCAGCATCTCCGGAATGAGCCGGAATTGCACGACTCCGCTGCGTACGGTGAAGTAGATGCCCAGCCCGACGACGACGGGCAGAACGATCCAGGTCCAGAAGGTATCGCCTGCGCTCGCAACGAAATCACTGATTACATCCATCTGCCCAGTATCCCCCGGCGCGTGCACGGGTGTGGTTCCATTCCCCGGATGCCACGCCGGACGGCATCCGATTTGCCGTCGTGGTGTCGAACAGCGCGAGAGTCGGCTAACGTAGATCGGTACGCCACCGCACGTTTTTGCGGTGGCGCGAATGTGAATAGAGGAGGCCGGCAAATGGACATCGACCTCAGCGTCCTGCGTCAGATGGAACGCGAGAAGGAAATCCCCTTCGACGAGCTCGTGCAGATTATCGAGCAGGCGATCCTGACCGCATATCTCAAGCACGTCAACCCCGAGTCGCACGGACACGTCGAGTCTCAGGGTGTGCGCGTCGAGCTGAACCGTAAGACCGGCCACATTGCGGTCATGGTTCCGGAGCTCGACGATGAAGGCAACATCATCGGCGAGGCCGAAGATGTGCCAAGTGACTTCGGCCGCATCGCGGCTTTCGCCGCCAAGCAGGTCATCAACCAGCGTCTGCGTGACCTGGCCGACGACGCCGTGCTCGGTGAGTTCCGCGGACGCGAGGGCGACATCATCGCCGGCGTGATCCAGCAGGGACCGAACCCGCGCATGATCCACGTCGACCTCGGCACGATCGAGGCCATCCTCCCCCCGGAGGAGCAGGTTCCCGGCGAGGAGTACAAGCACGGGTCGCGCATCCGCGTCTTCGTGACCAGCGTCGCCAAGGGTGCCAAGGGCCCGCAGATCACCGTCTCGCGCACCCACCCGTCGCTCGTGCGCAAGCTTTTCGCGCTCGAGGTTCCCGAGATCGCCAACGGCGTCGTCGAGATCGTCTCGCTCGCCCGCGAGGCCGGCCACCGCACCAAGATCGCCGTGCGCGCAACCGAGCCCGGCGTCAACGCCAAGGGTGCATGCATCGGTGAGCTCGGACAGCGCGTGCGCGCCGTCACCGCCGAGCTCAACAACGAGAAGATCGACATTGTCGACTACTCGGCCGATCTGCCGACGTTCGTCGCCAGCGCACTGTCACCGGCCAAGGTGACCAGCGCGTTCGTGATCGACGAGGCGACGAAGGCCGTTCGTGCACTCGTTCCCGATTACCAGCTGTCGCTGGCGATCGGCAAGGAGGGCCAGAACGCCCGCCTCGCAGCCAAGCTGACGGGCGCGAAAATCGACATCCAGCCGGATTCGATTCTCGAAGACGACTGAACAAGGATGTCGATTTTCGCGTAAGGCGGCAGCCTGCGACGCGCCAGCACGGCGCGCCAGCGACGTGAAAGGCGGCAGCCCTAGATCAGGAAATCTCGCCAGCGTGTTCCCCGCCGTCTCCATTTCATGGTGAGCGGTGCGGGAACCGCCGGTCGGCCCGATGAGACAGTGAGTGCTAAGATGGAACCCGTTAGAACGTGCGTCGCTTGCCGTTCACGCGCTCCGAAATCCTCGCTTATGAGGGTTGTCGCCCGGGAATCAGAACTTGTTGTCGATGACAACGCTTCTCTGCCTGGGAGGGGTGCGTGGCTGCATCCGACGATCGAGTGCTATCGCATGGCAGTGCAACGTCGGGCCTTCGGGCGGGCGCTGCGTGTCACAACGGCA
This sequence comes from uncultured Leifsonia sp., assembly GCA_964655795.1. Classification (GTDB taxonomy): domain Bacteria; phylum Actinomycetota; class Actinomycetes; order Actinomycetales; family Microbacteriaceae; genus Microterricola. The sequence goes on from CAZZNX010000180.1 coordinate 3,163, forward strand.
CTCGACACGATCACCTTAGAGAACAGGCTGAATGGCACCGTGAGCATCTAATGAGTAACAACTAATGAGCGGCTCGAAATGAGTCCCGTCCGTTACTAACGGTCTGCCCCTTTCCGGGCGCAGGCCCGGAACAGGAGAATTGTGGCTGCAAATCCACGCGTACATGAGATCGCTACCGAGCTCAATGTCGACACAAAAGCTGCCCTTGACAAGCTCAAAGAAATGGGCGAATACGTCAAGGGACCGTCTTCAAGCATCGCGCCGCCCGTCGCGCGCCGCTTGAAGGCAGCCCTCGAGGCCGCCGGCCTCGTCGGAACCGCAACGCACGCACCGGCCAAGCCGGCCGCTGCAGCCAAGCCGGCGCCCAAGGCCCCGACCCCCGCTGCCCCGGCAGCTCCGGTCGCCCCGGCAGAGCCGGCCGCGGAGAAGGCTCCGGCCGCTCCGATGCCGAGCGCTCCGCTGACCGTTGCCGAGCGTCAGGCCGCTGCCGAGAAGGCCGCTGCCGACAAGGCTGCTGCCGAGAAGGCCGCTGCCGAGAAGGCGACGACCGAGAAGGCAGAGGCTGCTCCGGCCGCCGCTGCCGAGTCGAAGGATGCCGCTGCGGCAGCCCCGGCTCCGACCCCGGCCGAGGCCGGATCGTCGATCCCGCGTCCCGGCGCCCCGCGTCCAGGTGCCCCGGCTCCCCGCCCGGGCAACAACCCCTTCGCTTCCAACCAGGGCATGGGACAGCGTCCTGCCAACCCGCGCCCGGGTAACAACCCCTTCGCGAGTGCACAGGGTATGGGCCAGCGCCCGGCCAGCCCCGGCAACATCCCGCGTCCCGCAGCTCCCCGCCCCGGCGCTCCGCGTCCCGGCG
>CAZZNX010000181.1:0-1729 GCA_964655795.1 uncultured Leifsonia sp.
GGGCCTTCAGGACACCCTTTTCCTGCGCCTCGTAGACCTCTTTCCAGTCCATGAGGCGCACCGACACCGGGCGCCGCGCCGGGAGCTCACGCTCGGTCGTCTTCAAGAAGCCTTTGGGGTCAGCCACCGGTCACCTCCATGCTTGTCAACGAGCCGAGCCGTGTCCACACCGTCGCCGCGTCAGCCACCGGTTACCTCCAGGATGCGTGTCCAAACGAGGTCGCCGTCGGGGTCGAGGCCCTCTGCTTCCGCGTTCTTTCGAGTTTCGAGAACCGCGGCGTAGTCGCGCGGCAAGACCTTGACGAAGCGGGATGCCGTCTGGTCGAAGTCGTCGAGCATGCGTGCTGCGACGGGTGAGTCGGTCTCGGCGAGGTGCCGTTCGAGCAGGTCGCGCACGATCTCACGGTCGGCGCTGCCCAGCTCGTGCAGCTCGAGTTCGCCGCTCGCGAGGGAATCGCGGTTGACGCGCTCCCGCTTGAGCTCGTAGACGTAGGCGGTTCCACCCGACATGCCGGCGCCGAGGTTGCGCCCGGTTCCGCCGAGGATGAGGGCGAGACCGCCGGTCATGTACTCCAGGGCGTGGTCGCCGACGCCTTCGACGACGGCGGTCGCACCCGAGTTGCGCACGAGGAAGCGTTCGCCGACGATCCCGCGGAGGAACAGCGAGCCGCTGGTTGCTCCGTAGCCGATGACGTTGCCTGCGATGACGTTGCGTTCGGCCGCGAACAGGCTGCGGCGGTCCGGCCGCACCGTGATCTGACCGCCGGAGAGCCCCTTGCCGACATAGTCGTTGGAGTCGCCCTCGAGTCGCAGTGTGATGCCGCCGGGCAGGAACGCCCCGAGCGACTGTCCCGCCGAACCCGTGAGGGTCACCTCAATCGAGCCACTCGGCAGACCGTTCACGCCGTGGCGCACCGTCACCTCGTGGCCGAGCATGGTTCCGACAGCGCGTTCCGTGTTGCGGATGGGCAGCGCGATCTCGACGTGTCCGCCGTGTTCGAGCACATCGGCCGCGCGGGCGATCAGCTGGTTGTCGAAGTGTGCCTCGAGCTCGTGCTCCTGCTCACGCGCGCTCTGGCGCGGTTCGGCATCCGAGAAGTCGGGGCCGACGAGGATCGGCGTCAGGTCCATGCCCGATGCCTTCCAGTGCTTGAGCGCTGCAGCGGTGTCGAGGAGCTCGTGGTGGCCGACGGCCTCGCCGAGGCTGCGGAATCCGAGCTCGGCCAGGTATTCGCGCACCTCCTGGGCGATGAACTCGAAGAAGTTCACGACGAACTCCGGCTTGCCCGTGAAGCGCTTGCGCAGTTCGGGGTTCTGGGTCGCGACGCCGACGGGGCAGGTGTCGAGGTGGCAGACCCGCATCATGATGCAGCCCTCCACGATCAACGGCGCCGTGGCGAAGCCGAACTCCTCCGCACCGAGCAGGGCGCCGATCACGACGTCGCGGCCGGTCTTCATCTGGCCGTCCACCTGCACGACGACGCGGTCGCGCATGCCGTTGAGCATGAGCGTCTGCTGCGTCTCGGCCAGGCCGAGCTCCCAGGGCGTTCCGGCGTGCTTGAGCGAGTTGACAGGGCTGGCGCCGGTTCCGCCGTCGTGGCCGGAGACCAGGATGACGTCGGAGAGCGCCTTCGCGACACCGGCAGCGACAGCGCCGATACCGGACTGGCTGACGAGCTTGGTGTGGATGCGGGCCTTCGGGTTCGCACGCTTCAGGTCGAAGATGAGC
>CAZZNX010000181.1:1831-3964 GCA_964655795.1 uncultured Leifsonia sp.
GGGTAGACCTTGGTCGACGGCAGCTGGCCGCCCTCACCGGGCTTGGCACCCTGGGCGAGCTTGATCTGGATGTCGTCGGCGTGCGTCAGGTACATGCTCGTGACACCGAAACGGCCGGATGCGACCTGCTTGATGGCGCTGCGGCGCTCCGGGTCGAGCAGGCGGTCGAGATCCTCGCCGCCCTCACCCGTGTTGGACTTCGCGCCGAGGCTGTTCATGGCGATGGCGAGCGTCTCGTGCGCCTCCTGCGAGATGGAGCCGTAGCTCATCGCGCCGGTGGAGAAGCGCTTCACGATCGATGCGACCGACTCGACCTCCTCCAGCGGGACGGCAGGACGACGGCCGGTGCGGAGCCCGAACATGCCGCGGAGCGTCATGAGGGTCTCTGCCTGGTCGTCGACGAGCTTGGTGTACTCGCGGAAGATGTCGTAGCGGCGGGTGCGCGTCGCGTGCTGCAGGCGGAACACCGTCTCCGGGTTGAAGAGGTGCGGTGATCCGTCGCGGCGCCACTGGTACTCGCCACCGGTCTGCAGGCGCTCGTGCACCGTGACGGCGGCGTCCTCCGGGTAGGCGGCGGTGTGTCGCTGCAGGTTCTCGGCCGCGATGACCTCGAGCCCGACGCCGCCGAGCTTGGAGGTGGTCCCGGTGAAGTACTGCGCGATGAACCCCTCGTCGAGGCCGATCGCCTCGAAGGCCTGGGCACCGGAGTAGGAGGCGATCGTGGAGATGCCCATCTTCGACATGATCTTCAGGACGCCCTTGCCGAGCGCCTTGATCACATTGGCGACGGCCTTCTCCGGCGTGACGTCGGTGATGATGCCGCTGCGCACGAGGTTCTCGCAGCTCTCCATCGCCAGGTACGGGTTCACCGCGGATGCACCGTAGCCGATGAGCAGTGCGACGTGGTGAACCTCGCGCACATCGCCGGCCTCGACGACCAGGCCGACCTTCATGCGGTTCTCTGAGCGGGTGAGGTGGTGGTGAACGGATGCCGTCATCAGCAGCGACGGGATCGGAGCGAGGTCCTTGTTCGAGTCGCGGTCGCTCAGCACGATGAAGCGCGCGCCGGCGTCGATGGCCGCGTCGACCTCGAGGTTCAGCGCTGCGAGGCGGTCGCGCATCGCGTTGACACCCTCGTCGAAGCGGTAGAGGCCCCGGATGGTGACGGTGCTGCGGCTGCCCGGGTACGGGTCGATGTGCTGGATCTTCGCCAGCTCGTCGTTGTCGATCACCGGGAAGGTGAGCGAGACCTGGCGGGCGTGCTCCGGTCCGGCACTGAGCAGGTTGTGCTCAGGTCCGACGGAGCTGCCGAGCGAGGTGACGACCTCTTCGCGGATCGAGTCGAGCGGCGGGTTCGTCACCTGGGCGAACTGCTGCGTGAAGTAGTCGAAGATCAGCCGGGGACGTTCGGAGAGCACGGCGATCGGCGTGTCGGAGCCCATGGCGCCGAGCGGCTCTGCGCCGAAGCGCGCCATCGGCGTGAGCAGCAGGCGCACCTCCTCCTCGGTGTAACCGAAGGTGCGCTGACGACGCACGACGGATGCCGGCGGGTGCACGATGTGCTCGCGCTCCGGCAGCTCGGCGAGCTTGATGCGGCTCTCCTCGAGCCACTCGCCCCACGGCTCGGATGCTGCCAGTTCCGCCTTGATCTCGTCGTCTTCGATCAGTCGGCCGGCGACCGTGTCGACGAGGAACATCTTGCCGGGGCGCAGGCGCCCCTTGCGCACGATGGTGGCAGGGTCGAAGTCGAGTACGCCGATCTCGCTGGCGAGCACGACGAGCCCGTCGTCGGTGACGACGAAGCGCCCGGGACGGAGCCCGTTGCGGTCGAGGGTCGCGCCGACGAGGGATCCGTCGGTGAAGACAATAGCCGCCGGACCGTCCCACGGCTCCATGAGCATCGAGTGGTAGTCGTAGAAGTCACGACGCTCGGCGTCGATCTCGCTCTGGTTCTCCCAGGCCTCTGGCACCATCATCATGACGGAGTGCGGCAGGGAACGTCCGGAGAGCGTGAGCAGCTCAACGACCTCGTCGAAGGAGGCGGAGTCGCTGGCGCCGGGGGTGACGATGGGCAGCAACGGAGCGAGGCCGCAGAGCAGCTCGGACTCGAGCTGCGACTCCCTGGCGCGCACC
>CAZZNX010000182.1:0-3951 GCA_964655795.1 uncultured Leifsonia sp.
CCGAGAACCTCATCTCCTGGACGACGACAGAGGACACCTCCGCCTCCGCCCTCGAGCTGACCGTGCAGAACAGCGACCTCGATGAGAGCGCCACCATCCGCTACGTCGGCGCGGTCTCCGGCACGAACGCCCCGGGCCTGGACTCGTCGTGGATCGTCTGGGGCGACGTGCCCGGCCTCACCTTCGGTGAGCCGGCCCCGCTGGAGACGATTCTCCCCGCGCTCGAGGCCGCCGGTATGACCGACGTCTCCGGCTACGGTATCTACTCCGAGCAGAGCGCCAGCTACCTCAGCACCCTCGACATCTTCGGCACGGCGTTCACCTTCGGTGGCCCGCCCTCGCTCCCGCTCGACGGTGTTACCGTCGCCGTCACGGGCTCCCCGGTCGTCGGCCAGACCCTCAGTGTGACCACCGCCGGATGGCCGGCCGGCACCGAGCTCAGCTACGAGTGGTTCTGGAACGGCGGCATGATGGGCGGCGGCATCGAGGGCGCGACGGGCACCAGCTACACCGTCACCGATGACGTGGTCACCCGCTTCCTCGGCGTTCTCGTGACCGGCACCGCCGATGGCTTCTCGCCCACGACGCTCAACAGCGAGCTCACCGCCGCCGTGACCGCCACCCAGCAGCCCGCCGCCGCGGCTCCCGTCGCCGACTCCTCCGGCCTGGACGCGTTCCTCGCAGCCAACGCACCCGGCGGCATCCAGTCTCAGGATGCCGCCGGCCTGCCGGCCGGCTCGCTCAACGCCGGTGCAAACCACACCGCGAGCATTGCGTGGGACGGCGCTGACAGCTTCGTCGATGTCTACGCGTACTCAAGCCCCGTGCTGGTCGGCACCTTCGCGGTTGTCGACGGCACGGTTCAGATCGACCTCAGCACCGGTCTGCTCACGCAGCTCAGCGCCGGTGACCACACGCTGGTCGTCGTCGGCCAGAGCTCGAAGGCCGTGCAGGCGTACGCCCTGAACGTCACGGCCGGGCTGGCCGAGACCGGTGTCGACCCGACGCTGCCGCTGGGCGCCGCCTCGCTGATGCTGCTGCTCGGTGCCGCACTGCTCGTCGTACGCCGCCGCCGGAGCGCACAGCTCTAACAACGCGAGCACACCACTCACCGCACAGGAGGGGCACTGCCACACGGCGGTGCCCCTCCCGCGTTTCTCGGACGGCAGTCGCCGATACTCCACACGATGCTCATGTTCACGAGCGATCCAGAGCTCAGGATGCCGGCGCGAACGCACTCTGCCGCATGGTCGACGTCGCGTCGCCGCAGACGACGATCTCGTGCTCGGCCGTAACGCCGGGACCCGCGCCATCAGAGGTGACGAACGCCCGAAGCCCGAACGCCGTCACAGCGGGACAGTCGTGGGCGCCGGCCGCGCTGACGGCCACATGCGAGATCGCAATGACGTCTGGCGGCAGCGTCACCAGGGCCCCATCGCCACCGACGGCCTGCGCCGGGAAGCCGATGAGCGCACCGTCGGCGTCGACCGCGCTCACCCCAGGCCACCCCCAGACCGTGCAGACGTCGGCCGACACATTGCGGAAGCGCAGATTGAACCCGCTCTGCCCCGCTCCGGACTCATCGGGCAGCGCCTCGACGGCCAGCTCGAGCTGCTCGTCCACGCAGCGGACCGGCTCCGTCGGCACTGCGGGAGTCTCTGGCGAGATCGGCACCGCCACCGGTGTTCCATCGGCGGCGGGGAGCGCCGGCACAACGGGGCTCGGAACGGGGAACGGCGTCGACTCAGCGACCGGCCTGTCACTCGCAGCCGCACTCGTCGCGGCCGGGCTGTCGGCCGCCGGCGCGGAAGCGGCCACGCACCCCGACAGCAGCAATGCTGCCGCCCCAACCATCGGTGCGGCGCGCAGAGCGCGCAGGAATGCGCGCCGAGAACTGCCTCTGTGCATGCTCATCCACCCAGTATCGACGGCGGCGATGGCGGTCACCAGCCCCCACTTCTCACGGCCTGGCGCCGCGCGCGGAATCCCCCTCATGACGGATTCGCCGCGGCATCCTCGGCGCTAGCGTTGAAGCATGAGTGAGAGCACCGAAGCCGCCCCTGCCGCGCGGCAGAACTCCCCGGCCCCGCTCGCCGGCGAGGAGTGGGTACGCCCGCGCCCCGGCCGCACCGGCTACCGCAACGACCTGCTGCTTGCACTCGCGCTGGCCATCGCGACAACGATCAGCCTCGTCCTGTTCCGCATCACCGGCACGTACGAAGACACCCCCGGCTGGCAGTCGACACTCTGGGTGATCTTCATGACGCTCCCACTCGCGTTCCGCCGGCGCTGGCCGGAAGCCGTCGCGATCGTGGCCTCCCTGGCGTTCACGGTGGCCTTCGTGTTCGAAACCGGCGAGATGCTGTTCAGTCAGATCAGCCTCTTCGTCGCGATCTACTCGGTCGGCGCCTGGGGCCGCAGTCGTCGCATCGCCACGCTGGTGCGCGCCATCATCGTCTCCGGCATGTTGGCCTGGGTGTTCTGGCAGCTCATCTTCTACTCGGCCGTGCAGGACTACCTGCCAGAACTGCCCCGTGAGGGCACGCTCTCGCCCTACCTCGCCTATGGCCTCATCAACATCCTCACCAATCTGCTCTACTTCGGCGGGGCCTGGTTCTTCGGTGACGCCGCCTACCGCTCCGCCCGGGCCAGGGCACTCCTCGAACAGCGCACGCTCGAGCTTGCCGCGGAGCGGGAGCGCACCAAGCAGCAAGCCGTCGCGCTCGAACGCCTGCGCATCGCGCGCGAGCTGCACGACGTCGTCGCCCACCACGTCTCGGTGATGGGCGTGCAGGCCGGAGCCGCCCGCCGCGTGCTCGATCGTGACCCGGCCCAGGCCAGCGCCGCACTCAGCATGATCGAGCAGAACGCCCGCAGCGCCGTCGAGGAGCTGCACCTGCTGCTCGGCACCCTGCGTTCGGAGCAGGCGGAGCCCGGCACGGTTCCCGCCCACCTCGACAGCAGCACGCGCGGGGCCCCGCAACTGGCCGACCTGGTAGCGGATGCCGTCGGCGCCGGCCTCCCCGCGACGCTCCACATCATCGGCGACGCCCGCACGCTGCCCGGCGGGATCGGCCTCAGCGTGTACCGGGTGGCGCAGGAGGCGCTCACGAACACGCGCAAGCACGGCGGCGGCGCGGCGACGGCCGATGTGCGGGTGCGGTACCTGCCCGACGCGGTGGAACTGGAGGTGAGCGACACCGGCGTCGGCGCCAGCGGTCAGCGGCGCACCGCCGCCGGCTCTGGTCTCGGCCAGCTGGGGATGCGGGAGCGGGTCGCGGCCGTCGGCGGCACGATCGATCTCGGTCCGCGCCCCCGCGGCGGCTACCTCGTGCGGGCACGCTTCCCGCTGCCCGCCGTTGAGCCTGTTTCCCCGTTGATTGAGCCTGTCGAAATCACCACAACCGAGAGCACTGAGAATGTCTGAGTCACCGGCACCTGCCGACATCCGCGTGCTGATCGTCGACGATCAGCAGCTCATGCGCGCGGGCTTCCGCATCATCCTGGAATCGGAACCCGGCATCGCGGTCGTCGGAGAGGCCGGCAATGGCGAACAGGCCGTCGCGCAGGCGCGCGCACTCGCCCCCGACGTCATCTGCATGGACGTGCAGATGCCCGGCATGGACGGCCTCGAGGCCACCCGGCTCATCGTGGCCGACCCGCGGCTCGCCGCGAGCGTGCTCGTGCTGACCACCTTCAACCGCGAGGACTACCTGTTCAGCGCGCTGCAGAGCGGGGCGAGTGGCTTCCTGCTGAAGAACGCCTCACCGGAGGAACTCGTCAACGCCGTGCAGGTTCTGGCGCGCGGCGACGCTCTGCTCTCGCCGGATGTCACGCGGCACGTCATCGAGGCCGCGACGAGCCGAGCTGGTGTCGGCGATACCGGTCTCGATACGCTCGTTCCTCGCTACTCGACCAGCGGGTCCTCGGCGGCCGAGCCTGTTTCCCCGT
>CAZZNX010000183.1:0-3524 GCA_964655795.1 uncultured Leifsonia sp.
GTCGACGCGCAGCTATTACCTGGTCGCGAGCGAGGCGGAGCGGGCCGCGATGATCGCCCGGATCGAAGCGGTGCTCGCGGCGTACCCGGAGACGCGGGCGGAGACGATCCTGCTGCCGTATGTCACGGAGAGCTGGCTTGCTGCACCCTGGACCGGCGATTGCGCCTGAGCCGGGCGATCCAGCGCGCGACGAGCACGACACCGCCGATCATCGCGAGCACAGCGAGGACGGGGGCCAGGATCGCGAGCACGGAGATCACGACGCTGCTGACATCCTCCGCGGTGCTGATGACGGGCGCGGCGAGTCCGGCCGTCAGGGCGTTCGCGACGGGCCGCACACTGAGCTTCGCCAGATGCACGGCGAGGGCGATCACGGCGCCCATCACGATGGGCACCCACTGATTCGTGCTGAAGAATGCGGCCGGATCGGTGATCGCGACCGTGGTCGCCGAACTGCCTGAACCGAATGCGAGCCCGCCGGACGTCGGCCGCACGACGGTCTGCACGATGTCGTTCACCGAGTCGACGCCCGGAACCTTGTCCGCCAGGATCTCAAGCACGAGGAGCACTGCGAGGATGCCGAGCACCCACTCGTTCTGCAGCCACGCCCAATTCGGCGGCAGCTCGATCAGGCCCGTGAACCGTGAGCCGAGGCCGATCAGAAGCAGGGGGATGTACGCATTCAGGCCGGCGGATGCGGCCAGAGCGCTTCCGGTGAGGAACTCCAGCATGTGCCGAGTCTGACACGGATCCCCGGTGCCGGGCACGTCTAGACTCTGAGTGTGTATCTCATCGGATTGACTGGCGGCATCGCCTCGGGTAAATCGACGGTCGCCCGCCGTCTCGTTCAACATGGCGCGATCCTGATCGACGCGGACGTTCTCGCCCGCAAGGTCGTCGAGCATGGCACGCCGGCGCTCGCCCGCATTCGCGAAGAGTTCGGCGACGGCGTCCTGACGGAAGACGGCGCCCTCGACCGCGAGAAGCTCGGTGCGGTCATCTTCCACGACGACGATGCGCGGGCCAGACTGAACGCCATCGTGCACCCGGCCGTTCGCGAGCTGGGCGAGAAGCTCAAGGCCGAGGCGGCCGCGGCCGACCCGAACGCGATCGTCGTCCACGACATCCCGCTGCTTGTCGAGGCCGGGCGAGCATCGGAGCCGTTCGACCTCATCGTCGTCGTCGAGGCGCCGAAGAAGACCCGAGTGGCCCGTCTGGTCGAGGAACGTGGCCTCGACCCTGAGCACGCGCACGCCCGCGTCGAGTCCCAGGCCAGCGACGAGGAGCGACGCGCCATCGCCGATGTCGTCATCGACACCGACGAGAGCCTCGCCCACACGATGAGCCAGGTCGATGACCTCTGGATGCGGGTGCAGGCCGAGCGCACTGTCGGTGGCCGTCCGTAGACTTGATCCATGGAACCCACTCGCGCCGTTCGCCCGTTCGAGGTCGTCAGCGACTACACACCGAGCGGTGACCAGCCCGGCGCGATCGCCGATCTCTCCGCCCGCATCAACGCCGGCGAGACGGATGTCGTGCTCCTCGGTGCCACCGGAACGGGAAAGTCGGCGACCACCGCCTGGCTGATCGAGGCCGTTCAGCGCCCGACGCTGGTTCTGGCGCACAACAAGACGCTCGCCGCCCAGCTGGCCAACGAGTTCCGCGAGTTGATGCCGCACAACGCGGTCGAGTACTTCGTCTCGTACTACGACTACTACCAGCCAGAGGCCTACGTACCGCAGACGGACACCTTCATCGAGAAGGACAGCTCGGTCAACGCCGAGGTCGAACGCCTGCGCCACTCGACGACGAACTCGCTGCTCAGCCGGCGCGACGTGATCGTGGTGTCGACCGTGTCCTGCATCTACGGACTCGGCACGCCAGACGAGTACATGAACGCCATGGTCGCCCTCCAGGTCGGCCAGAAGGTGAGCCGCGACTGGCTCGTGCGCAAGTTCGTCTCGATGCAGTACCAACGCAACGACATCGACTTCTCCCGCGGCAACTTCCGGGTGCGCGGCGACACGATCGAGATCATCCCGATGTACGAGGAGCTCGCGATCCGCATCGAGATGTTCGGTGACGAGATCGAGGCGCTCTACAGCCTGCACCCGCTCACCGGTGACGTGGTGCGCAAGCTCGACTCCATCGCCGTGTTCCCCGGCTCGCACTACGTCGCGAGCACAGAGGTGATGCAGAAGGCCATCGTGACGATCCGCGAGGAACTCGAGTGGCGACTGGCGCAACTCGAACGCGAGGGCAAGCTGCTCGAGGCGCAACGACTGCGCATGCGCACGAACTTCGACCTCGAGATGATGGAGCAGATCGGCTTCTGCTCCGGCATCGAGAACTACTCGCGGCACATCGACCAGCGCGCCGTCGGCGAGGCCCCGCACTGCCTCCTCGACTACTTCCCAGACGATTTCCTCGTCGTCATCGACGAGTCGCACGTGACGGTTCCGCAGATCGGCGCCATGTACGAGGGGGACTCCTCGCGCAAGCGCACCCTCGTCGAGCACGGTTTCCGCTTGCCGAGCGCGCTCGACAACCGCCCGCTCAAGTTCAACGAATTCAAGAACCGCGTCGGCCAGACCGTGTACCTCTCTGCGACGCCGGGCAAGTACGAGATGGGCATCGCCGACGGCGTGGTGGAACAGATCATCCGCCCGACCGGTCTCATCGACCCCGCCATCGTGCTCAAGCCGAGCAAGGGCCAGATCGACGACCTGCTCGAGGAGATCCGGCTCCGCGCGGCCAGGGACGAGCGCGTCCTCGTCACGACGCTCACCAAGAAGATGGCCGAGGAACTCACCGACTTCTTCACCGAGTCCGGCGTTCGGGTGCGCTATCTGCACTCGGATGTCGACACGCTCCGCCGCGTCGAGCTACTCACCGAACTGCGCCAGGGCGTCTACGACGTGCTCGTCGGCATCAACCTGCTCCGCGAGGGCCTCGACCTGCCCGAGGTCTCGCTCGTCTGCATCCTTGACGCCGACAAGGAAGGCTACCTTCGCAGCGCCACCTCGCTCATCCAGACCTCCGGCCGCGCCGCGCGCCACATCAACGCCGAGGTCATCCTCTACGCCGACGTGATGACCGCCTCCATCAAGAAACTCATCGAGGTCAGCGATTACCGCCGCCAGAAACAGGCCGAATACAACCGCATCCACCACATCACGCCCAAGTCCGTCGTCCGCGGCGTGCAGGAGAGCCTCCTCGCCGCGCGCGACGTCGAGGCCAGCGTCATCAAGGAAAGCGGCGCGGACTTCGACGCAGCCGAGCTGATCCGCGAACTGGAGGAGGAGATGCTCGAAGCCGCCAAGAACCTCGAGTTCGAGCGCGCCGCTCTCCTGCGCGACCAGATCAAGGAACTCAAGCAAGGCACCGGCGAAGCCGGCGAACCGCAGTTCAAGAAACGCGAGGTCGTCTATGCGCCAACCGCGGCCAAACGCGGGTTAAATGGCAAGCGACGGCGGTGACGCCCGCCGCGTTGCGGGTAGTTTCTGGTTGACGGTGCGAGGCAC
>CAZZNX010000183.1:3545-3930 GCA_964655795.1 uncultured Leifsonia sp.
AGCAGGTGGATTGTGTTTTGAGCGATATCGAGAGTGTAGATGACGCGATAGTCGCCCACGCGGAGGCGGTATCGGTTGCTGCCGGTCAGCCGGTAATGCGGGAAGCGGCCGAGACTGAGGCCCATCTCGTCAATCTTGGCCTCAATGCGACACCGGAGCGCGGGAGGCAGCTTGAGAAAAACGGCATCGAAAGGTGTGTGGTAGATCTGGAGCGCCGCAGCCATGGCGGCACTCAGGGCTGACGGGTGCGCGGGCGAACGCCTTGAGCCATCTCGCGTTCGGATTCCTTGATCGCCGCCTCGAACTCGGAGGTGAACTCCAGTTCGTCCTCGATCAGGTCGTCGAGCCAGTCGCGGATTTGGCGCAACTCAGCCCGCGACAGTCG
>CAZZNX010000184.1:0-3897 GCA_964655795.1 uncultured Leifsonia sp.
ACTCAACGCGATTGTGCAGGCCGGCGCTCCGCTTCGTTGTCAGTGGGGCCACGAAAATGGAGGCAGCGACCGCAGTCTCAGGACCGTGGTCGTGGCAGTCACCGCGGAGCAGAGCGCAGCGGTGATCGCGCGCCTACAGACGCTCGGGTTCAGCTGCTACGAGGAACTCGGAGGCACACGCTGTGTCCTCGAAGAGAGCGATGACAACGGCACCTGGGGCGAATCACACTTCGTGCGCGAAGGCGTGTGGATCGCAACCCGCTGGATGAACATGGCTCCCGACGGCTATACGCACGACATCATCAACACGCTCTGGCCCTAGCGCTGAGCATCCAGAGGACCGCAAGCTCCGTTGGTTGAGCTTGTCGAAACCGCGCAGCCTCAGAACGGCACCTCGTCGGTGGTGACCTCAAGTCCGGTCGGGGTATGGATGGTGACCCGCCCGTCAGGGAGGCGGCTGTAGTCGAAGCGGCTGAGGTTTTTGCGCCGGTTGCTGTGCTCGCAGAGCGGGAACAGGTTCTCGGCGTTGCTTGGCCCGTGGTCGCGAACCCATTCCTGCAGGTGGTCGACGTCGCTGTCGGCGGCGGGGCGGCTGCAGGTGGGGTCGATGCACTCCTCGTGGCGGACGATGACCCAGTCGCGTTGAGCCTTCGTCGGCCGGTAGCGGGTGCGGTCGTAATCGAGCTTCTCCCCGGAGAAGGGGTCGGTGGCGATCCTCCGGAACGACGGCGCCTGATCGAAGAGGCGGGCGGCGCTGGCCCGGTCGATGGTCCCGTAGCCGCGGAGCTCGATGGGTTCGTCCCCCTCGCCGAGCAGGCTGAGCATCGGCACCAGCAGGACCGGCCGCACTTTCGCGGCGGTCGGAGTGCCGTCGCCGGCCAACCAGGCGACGGCAAGGTCGGTGCGGATCTGGTCCCGGGAACGCCACCCCGTGGCGCCGATCGGGGTTTTCTTCTGCTCGGCGCGGGCGGTGGCGTTCAACCGGCTGATGATCCGGACCGCATCGGCGGCGTTGGTGTGAATGTTGATCCACGCCATCCCGTCCTCGGCTTTCTCGACCCAGACCCGCCGCGTCGCGAATGCGCGAGCGTGACGGGCCTCGGCCGGCTCGGCGAGGAGCTTCTCTTTGAGCCGGTGGGCCCTCGCCCGGAACGCGGTCACGGTGAGGCTTTCGGCGGCCCCGGCGAGTTGCTCATCGAAGCGAGCGATGGCTGCCGTGTCGGTCCATCCGGTGACGAGTTCCAGAGCGGTCGTGACGTGGCCGGCGCTGGTGCTGCCGGCGGTGAACTCGGCGTGAAGAAGCGGCAGCTGCTCCTCCAAAATCTGACCCTGGTGGGCCAGGGTGCGCACCCGGCCGGCGGAGAGGTGCAGCCGCAGGCCGGCGTCGAACGCGGCCGCATCCTGGGCGAGGGCGATGACGTCGGGTTGGGCGATCCCGGCCGGGCGCAGGTACACCTCGGGGTGGGAGCGGGCCAGCCGCATCAGTTCCGCCAGCGATGCCCAGAGACGCGCCTGCGCCTGGTTCGTCGCGCGGGTCGCGGCGACGGCATCCGTGAGCCGCTCGGCGATCAGATCATCGACGAGAGCGCTGCCGGGCGGGGCTGCGCCGGGCATCAACATGGTGAGTGAAAGGCGTGCGGGCGAGAGGGGGACATTGCTGACTCCTGAGGTTCAATCGAGGGCACGAGCGAACTTTTCTCACCTTTCAGCTTAGTACTTTCGTGCGATAACTCAAGCATTTTCAGTGAGTTTTTGTCGTAATTATGTCGGATCGACCTCTAGCTGGTCACCTCACCCGAATGAGGGGCTACCGGGCGGTCCCGCCAACACGGTACGTTGTCACGCTAGATAAAAACTCGAGCGCGTTCTTGCCCTACACAACTGCGGCTGCTCGAGAGTGCCGCAGCACGCCTTTTTCCCGAGGAGGTCATTGTGGCTACATTGTCAGAAATCCTGATCCTTCACGGACATCTGCCGATCGAGCATCTTGACTCAGTGTCTGCGCCTGGCAGCAACGACGAGACTGTCGTGCGGGCACTCGTCGAGCGGGGCGTGATCTCTGAGATTCAGCTCACCAAGGCCCGTGCCGCCCAAGCGGGGCTGCCCTATGTCGAACTCCTCGACTTCCCCGTAGACCGCGTCGCCGTCGCGCTCGTGAGCGCTGCAGTCTGCCGACGCCACGAACTTCTTCCGGTTGCCGTCTCCGGAGATCGCATCGCCGTGGCCATGGTGAATCCCGGCAACGTCTTCGCCATCGATGACGTGCGCGAAGCCTCCGGCCTGCACGTCGACCCGATCGTCGCCGAGCGCAGCGACCTGCTGGCAGCCATCGCCCGCTACCACCGCGCAGACGACGAGCTCAGCGATCTCACCACCACCCTCGAAGAAGAGAACGCCCCGCAGGAGTCCACCGACTTCGGCGTCGGCGACCCCAGCGACGACGATGCGCCGATCGTGCGCTTCGTCAACCTGCTCGTGAGCCAGGCCATCCAGGACAAGGCCTCCGACATCCACATCGAGCCGGCCGAGCGCGAAATGCGCGTGCGCTACCGCATCGACGGCGTTCTGCACGAGATGCAGGCCGCACCCAAGAGCATCCAGAACGGCGTGATCTCGCGGCTCAAGATCATGAGCGACATCGACATCGCCGAGCGGCGCAAGCCCCAGGACGGCCGCATGTCGGTGAATCACGGCGGGCGCAAGATCGACCTGCGCGTTGCCACCCTGCCAACGGTGTGGGGCGAGAAGGTCGTCATGCGAATTCTCGACAACACCAACACGAGCCTCGACGTGCGTGATCTGGCGCTGCTCGACTACAACTTCGAGGCCTACAAGACCAGCTACTCCAAGCCGTACGGCATGATCCTCGTCACCGGCCCGACCGGTTCCGGCAAGTCGACCACGCTGTACACGACGCTCGGCGCTGTCGCCCGCCCCGAGATCAACGTGATCACCGTCGAGGACCCGGTCGAGTACCGCATGCCCGGCATCAACCAGGTGCAGGTGAACCCCAAGGCGGGCCTGACCTTCGCCAGCGCCCTCCGCAGCATCCTCCGATCCGACCCGGATGTCGTCCTCCTCGGCGAGATCCGTGACCACGAAACCGCGCAGATCGCCATCGAGGCCTCGCTCACCGGCCACCTCGTGCTCTCGACCCTGCACACCAACGACGCTCCGAGCGCGATCACCCGCCTCACCGAGATGGACATCGAACCGTTCCTCGTCGGTTCGGCACTCGACTCCGTGGTCGCCCAGCGTCTCGCCCGCCGCCTGTGCGAGCGCTGCAAGGCGCCGAGCGAGCTCGACCCGGAGTACGTCGCGCGGCTGCGATTCAGTTACGACCCGAGTCAGCCTCGGCCCATCGTGTACGAGCCGATGGGATGCCAGAGCTGCTCGAACACGGGGTACCGCGGTCGCATCGCGGTGCACGAGGTGATGACGGTGACCGAGGAGATCGAGCGCTTGGCCGTGGCCCGCGCATCGAGCGCCGAGATCGGCCGACTCGCTCGCGAGCAGGGCATGATCACGCTGCGTGAAGACGGTTGGGAGAAGGTCAAGATGGGCCTGACTTCGATCGAGGAGATCCTGAGGGTGGTGTCCTAGCCCATGTGGAGAAAACGGAGAGACACGATGGAAGACGCAATGAACGAGACGCAGGGCGCCTCCGTTGACGCGGATGCGTCGTCGGCCGGATTCGATGACTTGTTCGCCGAGTTCACCCAGCGTGCGCAGGCGGCAGGCCTCGCCGTGCCCGGCGCCGACTCCGACGCTCCGTCCGTTGCGGCGCCTGCAGCCGCGGAGCCGGTCAACACCGGTCTGCGCCCGCGCCTCGTCGTGCCGCCGGCCGGCGCACCGTTCGGTGCCACATCCGCCCCGCAGCCTGCACCGGTCGCCGAG
>CAZZNX010000185.1:0-3841 GCA_964655795.1 uncultured Leifsonia sp.
CTCTGCTGGCCGGTGCCGCCCTGCTCGCGCTGGCCGGAGCGTACGGCGGGATGCTGCTCGGCACCGGCGTGGTGCGCGCGCTCTCCCGCCCGGCCGACTGGCAGATCGCACTCTGCGACGTCGGGCAGGGCGATGCCGTGCTCGTGCGCGATGCCGGGCAGATCGCGCTGATCGACACCGGGCCGGAGCCAGAGGCCCTGCGTGGTTGCCTGAGCGATCTCGGCGTCGGCCGCATCGATCTGCTCGTGCTCACCCACTACGACCGTGACCACATCGGCGGACTCAGCGCCGTCGTGGGCGCCGTCGACGCGGCCATCGTCGGCCGAACGGCCGGTAGTCGCGACGACGCCCTGCTCGAGCCGCTGGCGCGTGCGGGTGTGAGCGTACACGTGGCCGCCCGCGGCGACCGCGGCACGCTGGGCGGACTGCGCTGGCGCGTGCTCTGGCCGGCCGAGACGGAGGGCGAGCTGAGCACGGGCAACCCGGGCAGCGTCGTGCTGGAGACGGAGGGCGGCGGCATCCGGGCGCTCTTCCTCGCCGACCTCGGCGAGGAGTCGGAGCGCGCGCTGCTGGAGCTTGAGCGGCCGGGAGCCGTCGACGTCGTCAAGGTCGCCCACCACGGCTCGTCGGATCAGTACGGCGCCCTCTACGAGCGACTCGCGGCGAGGGTGGGGCTGATCGGTGTCGGCGCCGACAACGGCTATGGGCACCCGAGCGCGACGCTGCTCGCGATGCTGCGGCAGAGCAACACGCGCGGCTACCGCAGCGACCGGAACGGGCTCGTGCTGGTCGCGCCCGCCGGCACGGGGAACGGTGCGCTGCGGGTGTGGGCGGAGCGCGGCGGCGACTAAACTTGAGGGACGGCATCCGATCGAATGAGAAGGGGAGGGCATGGCGACTCGCAAGCCTGCAGCGGGCAAAGCACCGGGCAAGACAGCGGTGGTGATTCCGCAGCTCAGCTGGAACCAGGTGCGTCCGGCCCCGGTCGTTCTCGTGTCAGGAACCGAGGCCTTCCTCGCCGATCGAGCCATCCGTCGCCTTCGCGACTTTCTGAAGGGCGAAGACCCGAGCATCGAGGTCGTCGACCTCGACGCCGACAGCTACGCGGCCGGTGAGCTGCTCACCGTCGCCAGCCCGTCGCTGTTCATGGAGCCGCGCTTCATCCGGGTGAACTCCGTCGAGAAGTGCACCGACGCCTTCATCACCGAGACCCTCGCCTACCTCGAAGACCCGGCCGAGAGCACCTACCTCGTGCTGCGTCACAACGGCGGCGTGCGCGGCAAGAAGCTGCTGGACGCCCTGCGCGGTGGCCTCGGCGGCGGGGTCGAGATCGTCTGCGCCGAGCTCAAGAAGGACACGGAGAAGTATGACTTCGCGGTCGCCGAGTTCAAGACGGCCGGGCGCCGCATCACGCCGGGTGCCCTGCGCGCCCTGGTCGCCGCCTTCTCCGATGACCTCGCCGAACTGGCATCCGCCTGCCAGCAGCTGATGGACGACTCGTCCAGCGAGATCACCGAGACCACCGTCGAGCGGTATTACGGCGGGCGAGTCGAGAGCAACGCATTCAAGGTCGCGGATGCCGCCCTCGCCGGCCGTCGCGGTGAGGCGCTCATCACGCTGCGCCACGCCCTCGCCTCCGGTGCCGACCCGGTTCCGATCGTCGCCGCCTTCGCGATGAAGGTGCGCACGATGGCCAAGGTCTCCGGTTCCCACGGCGGTTCTGGCCAGCTCGCCTCGCAGCTCGGCATGGCCCCGTGGCAGCTCGATCGTGCCCGGCGGGATCTCGCCGGCTGGAGCGAAGACGGCCTCGCCCGCGCCATCGAGGCGCTGGCCGAGGCGGATGCCGGAGTGAAGGGCGCCACCCGCGACCCCGTCTTCGCCGTTGAGCGCCTCATCGGCGTCATCGCCTCCCGCGGCCGCGCCTAACCGGCCGCCCGCTCCCTGGGCTCCCGCAGCGCGGTAGATAGTGCGAGTTCGCGGTAGCTACTTTCGGCGCGCAGTTGCAGTTTCTGCCGCGGGGGAGCGGATGCGGGGCTCCGGTGTTCGCGGGTCGCTCAGGGCTTCGCGTGCGTCGCTGCTCCTTCGTCGCTGCGCCGCTCGCTCGAGCCAGCGTGCAGGGCGGCACCGCTCGCTCGAGCCAGCGTGAATACCCACGCATCCCACGCTGGCTGGAGGGAGCGCCAGCGACCGAAGCCCTGGCGCCCACGTGACCGGGTTGCTCCGGCATCCGCAGCGCCGGGGGAGGCAATCAGCGCGACGGGAGGTCCGTCTCGCGGAGACTGGCCTCCCGCGGGCGCTATTGTCTCCGCTCGCGTTGCGCGTGGGTGACCACAGGGAGGGGCCGCAGACGAAGGAAGGGCCCCGTCCGAAGACGGGGCCCTTCCTGGAAAACTGTGCTGCTTAGAGCGCAGCGACCTGCTTGGCGATCGAGGACTTGCGGTTAGCAGCCTGGTTCTTGTGCAGAACGCCCTTGCTCACGGCCTTGTCGAGCTTCTTGCCTGCGGTGCGCAGAGCAACAGCCTTGTCGCCACCGGCGATCGCGGTGCGGGTCGCGCGGATAGCGGTCTTGACCTCGCTCTTGACGGCCTTGTTGCGCTCCTGCGCCTTCTTGTTGGTGCCAATGCGCTTGATCTGCGACTTGATGTTTGCCACGTTCAGTACGTCCTTGCTTAGATGTGTATTCGGAGTGTGCCGCTTGACGGTAGAGGGGCGTCTCGCGGCAATCGTGTGAAGTGGTGGGATACACACGGAAGCCAACAGGCAACTTTACCAGTTATTCGCCCGAGTCGACAATCGAGCGGCTTTCGGCCTCGAGCTCGGCCAGCGCATCGAGCACAATCACGGTGAACCGCTCGGGTTTCACGAGGCTGACGAGGTGCGTCGCACCGGGGATCAGGATGTGCCGTGTGCGCGGATTCGCCCGCACGAAGCGAGCCTCGTCCAGACGGAAATGGTCGAGCTTGCCGTTCACGATCCAGACCGGGCCTGGATAACGCGCCAGGCCGGCGAGCGGGTCGAGTGAACCGGCTGCGGAGAGCGCGGCATCCATCACCTCCAGTGCGATGCCGCCGGCGCCGAGATCGACGCTCCCTTCCGCCCCGACGGCCAGCCTGGCCATCGCGTTGTTCAGGGCGAGCCCGCGATCGGGCAGGCGCTTGATCGCCGCGGCCAGCCCGCGGTAGCCGGCGAGGCCGACCCCGCGCGGCCGGGTCGAGCAGCTCGCGGCGACGAGCCCGGCGACGCCGTGCGGATGCCGCGCCGCGTACTCGATCGAGAAGTAGCCGCCGAGTGACAGGCCGACGAGCAGCACGCGCCCACCGAGCTCCCGCACCCCGTCGTCGATGGCGGCGATCGCCGCGTCGACGGTGAATGGCTCTCCGATGCGCGCGCCGTGCCCCGGCAGGTCGACGGCCAGTGCGCGGTGTCGCGTGCAACGCGGCGAGCTGCCGCCGCCACATGCTGGAGGAGGTGCGGATGCCGTGCACGAAGAGCGTCGGCAGTGCGGTGGTCTGAGGCTCCTGGCTCATGCGCACAGCTTAGAGAGCGCGGCTCCGAATCGCACCGGAGGTCTGCGCCGCGGCCACGGCCGCCGTGCGGGAGGACACGCCGAGCTTCGTGAAGATGTGCACGAGGTGCGATTTCACGGTCGCCTCGCTGAGGAAGAGCGCCCGCCCGATGTCGCGGTTGCTGCGGCCCTCAGCCACGAGCGCGAGCACCTCGGACTCGCGCAGGGTGAGCGGCGAGCCTGCCGCATCCGCCCGGTTCTGCAGCAGCATCTCGATGGCGGGGGAGATGGCGCTCTCGCCGGCGGCGGCGGCACGCACGGCGGCGATGAGCTCGG
>CAZZNX010000186.1:0-3738 GCA_964655795.1 uncultured Leifsonia sp.
GGCGCCGCGACGAAGGAGCAGCGACGCCCGCGAAGCCCTGAGCGTTTCCGCGGAGACGGCATCCGCGGCATCCGCGGCGGCCGAGGCATCCGCGGCGACGGAAACCGTGCTCATAGCGGTGGCGGTTTCGAGGTTGCCTGGGTGGGGGCTGCCGCCTTTCGCAAGTAGCTTCGGCGCTTCGCGCCGAAGCTACTTGCGCTTCTTGCGGCGCGACGCCGAGGGGCGCGAGGTGGTCGATGGCGCACTCGGATGCACGGCCGTGGCGGTCGAGCCCGAACGCGGCTGCGGCCGACCGTCGGCGACCGTGGCCGGCGCGATCGGCTTGCGCGGAACGGGGCGCACCGGCTCACCGCGGCGGTCCTGGCCGGGGATCGGGCGCGAGCGGCGTCCGTAGATCAGCTCGCTGGAGTCCAGCAGCCAGGGCACGAGGGCGATCGTCACGCCGTGGACGAGCATGAGCTTCTGGCGCACGCGGCGCGCCTTGTGGTTGTGCAGCAGGCCCTCCCACCAGTGCCCGACGATGTACTGCGGCATGTAGATGGTCGTCACCTCGGAGCCGTGCTCCTCGCGGCGGGACTTCACGTACTGGATCAGCGGGTGGCTGAGGTCGCGGTAGGGCGAGCTCAGCACGCGCAGCGGCACCTGGATGTTCATGCGCACCCAGTCCTTCTCCAGCTGCTTCGTCTGCGCATCGTCCAGCGACACGTGCACGGCCTCGAGGGAGTCGTGGCGGGCCGCGATCGCGTAGTCGAGCGCCTTGAGCACGGGCTTCTGCATGTTGCCGACCAGCACGATCGCGTGGTCACCCTGCGAACCGAAGGTCGTGACCGGGTCGACCTCGATCTCCTTCGCGACGTCGCGGTAGTAGCGGTTCACGCCGAGCATGAGCAGGAACAGCACCGGCATCATCAGGAAGACGAGCCAGGCGCCGTGGGTGAACTTGGTGATGGTGACGACCAACAGCACGACCGCCGTCATGGCCGCGCCGATCGCGTTGATGCTGAGGCCCCGCCAGATGGCCCCGCGGTCGGAGCCCGGCTTCTTCAGCTCGCGCAGCCAGTGCACGACCATGCCGGTCTGGCCGAGGGTGAAGGAGACGAAGACGCCGATGATGTAGAGCTGGATCAGCACGGTGAGGTTGGCCTGGAACACGGCGAGGATCACGACGGCGGCCAGCGCCAGCAGCAGCACGCCGTTCGAGTAGATCAGGCGGTCGCCGCGGGTGCTCAGCGACTTGGGCGCGTAGCCGTCCTTCGCGAGCACCGAGCCGAGCAGCGGGAAGCCGTTGAACGCGGTGTTGGCGGCGAGCAGCAGCACGAGCGCTGTCGCCGCCTGGATCACGAAGAACAGGATCGAGTTGTTGCCGAAGGTGGCGGCGGCCACCTGGGCGATGAGGCTGCGTTGCGGTTGGGTCTCGCAGTCGGCGAAGCCGATCAGGTGGCAGGCGTCCTCGGCGTAGTGCACCTGCGAGATCAGCGCGAGCGCGGTGAGGCCGGCGAACAGCACGATGGCGATGCCGCCCATCAGCACGAGGGTGCGCTGGGCGTTCTTGACCTTCGGCAGCCGGAAGGCCGGCACCCCGTTCGAGATCGCCTCGACGCCGGTGAGCGCGCTGCATCCGCTCGCGAAGGAGCGAAGCAGCAGCAGGATGACGGCGGCCTGCGTCATCTGTTCGGCCTGCACCCCGTATGCGGCGGACTCGGCCACCGGAGCATCGCCGAAGAAGGTGCGCACGAGGCCGGTGACGATCATGAGCGCGACGCTGCTGATGAAGAGGTACGTCGGAATCGCGAAGGCCTTGCTCGACTCACTGACCCCGCGCAGGTTGACCGCGGCGAGGATGATCACGAAGACGATGGCGAGTTCGACCCGGAACGGGTTGAGCTCCGGAATGGCCGAGATGATGTTGTCGACGCCGGAGGCGACCGAGACGACGACGGTCATCACGTAGTCGACGAGCAGGGCGGATGCCACGACGAGGCCGGCCTTCTCGCCGAGGTTGCGGTGCGCCACCTCGTAGTCGCCGCCGCCGGAGGGGTAGGCCTTGATCAGCTGTCGGTAGCTCGCGACGACCGTCACGAGCAGCACGATCACGGCGAGGGCGACCCACGGGGCGAAGCTCAGGAAGGCGAGGCCACCGATCATGAGGATCATCAGCAACTCCTGCGGCGCGTACGCCACAGAGGAGAGCGGGTCACTCGCGAAAATCGGGAGGGCGAGGTGCTTGGGCAGCAGCTGCCCTTCGAGCCTCTCGCTGGGGAGGGGTTCCCCGATAATCCAGTGTTTTGCTGAGCGCAGCTCGGCCGGTGCCTCAGGCTTGTCGTTTGTCACGGCTGGAGAGCCTACGCCCGAGGATGCCGTGTCCGGCGCGCCCTAACGGATTCCTAACGGTCGGCATCCTCACTCCGTCTCCAGGGCCCGAGCGGCGATGATACGGCGGTATTCACGTCCGCTCTCTTTGACGGTCCGCTCTTGGCTGTCGTAGTCGACGCGCACGATCCCGAAGCGCTTCTCATAGCCCCACGCCCACTCGAAATTGTCGAGCAACGACCAGTAGAAGTAGCCCTTCACGTCGACGCCCTCGTCGATGGCGTCGAGCACGGCGCCGAGGTGCTCGCGCAGGAACGCGGTGCGCTCCGGGTCGGGCACCGTGCCGTCATCCGCCACCTCGTCGTCGTAGGCCGCACCGTTCTCGGTGACGTAGAGCTTGACGCGGGCCGGGCCGGTGTACTCGGCCTCGACCTCGACCAGGAGTTCGCGCAGGCCGTCTGGCTGCACCTCCCAGTCCATGGCGGTCAGCGGCAGCCCCTGCGGGTGGTTGAAGACGCCATCGGCGGCGGGGAACGGTGAGCGGGTCTGCCTGGTGGTCGGGGCGTCGCCGACCAGCGGGTGCGCGGCGGGGCGGTCGCTGACGAACTCGCCGTGGTAATAGTTGACGCCGAGCGAGTCGATCGGCTGCGCGATCTGGGCGAGGTCGCCGTCCTTGACGTATTTCTCGAGGCCGAGCCCGGTGACGTCGTCGAGGAAGTCCGCCGGGTAGCGGCCGCGGAAGACGGGGTCGAGGAAGACCCGGTTGAACTGGGCGTCGATGCGGCGGGCGGCATCGAGGTCTCCGGCGCTCGCCGGGTCGACCGGCTTGGCAACGGTGAGGTTGAGGGTGATGCCGAGCTCGAGGGTGGCATCGCGCTCCCGCAGCGCCTCGATCGCGAGGCCGTGGGCGAGCAACAGGTGGTGGGCGGCGGCGAGGCCCTGTTCCGGGCTCTGCCGGCCGGGGGCGTGGGCGCCGGCGGTGTAGCTGAGGAAGCTGGAGCACCACGGCTCGTTCAGCGTCGTCCACACCGGCACGCGGTCACCGAGGGCATCGTGCATGCTGAGCGCGTAGTCGCGGAAACGGTACGCGGTGTCGCGGTTCGTCCAGCCGCCCTCCTCCTCGAGGGCCTGCGGAAGATCCCAGTGGTACAGGGTGAGCCAGGGGCGGATGCCGGCGCCGAGCAGTTCGTCGGTCAAGCGCGAGTAGAAGTCGATGCCCAGCGGGTTCACGGCGCCGCCGTCGGGGTGAACCCGTGCCCACGAGCTGGAGAAGCGGTAGGTCTGCAGGCCGAGATCCTTCATCAGGGCCACGTCGCCGCGATAGCGGTCGTAGTGCTCGCATGCGTCCTCGCCGGATTCGCCGTTGATCACCGCGCCGGGCACGCGGCAGAACGCGTCCCAGATCGAGTCGGTGCGGCCGTCCCGGTG
>CAZZNX010000187.1:0-3418 GCA_964655795.1 uncultured Leifsonia sp.
CATCGCTGCTGCTGCCGCCCCGGCCACGGCGACGGCCTAACCGCTCCGGATGCCGGCGCCGCCGGCATCCGCATGATCAACAGACCGCATTCACCGAAGGAGAACGCAATGACCGCACGTGCCGTGACCGAAGCCACCTTTGAGGCCGAGGTTCTGAACAACGAGAAGACCGTTCTGGTCGACTTCTGGGCCGAATGGTGTGGCCCCTGCCGTGCCGTCAGCCCGATTCTCGACCAGATCGCGACCGAGCACTCCGAGAAGCTCGACATCGTCAAGGTAAACGTCGACGAGAACCCGCAGCTGGCGATGAAGTACCAGATCACCAGCATCCCGGCGATGAAGGTCTACCAGGGCGGCGAGGTCGTCAAGACCGTCATCGGCGCCAAGCCCAAGCCTGCACTCGAAGCAGACCTGGCCGCCTACCTCGCGTAGCCGACCGGTCCTCACTGAACCCTCGGCCTCACGGCCGGGGGTTTTGTGCTTAACACCCCCGAAAATCCCTGCCTTTACCGCGTACTAGCATTGAACAGCACGAGAATGGATGACCAGTGACTGAACAGCACCAGCCCGGCAACAACCTCGACCCGTGGTACTCCCACTACGCCGACCGAGCCGCGGGCCTGCGCGCCTCCGAGGTGCGTGCGCTGTTCGCCGTGGCATCCCGGCCCGAGGTTGTCAGCCTCGCCGGCGGCATGCCGTTCGTCTCGGCGCTGCCCCATGATCTCGTGATCAACGCCATGGATCAGGTCATGATCAGGCAGGGTGCCACCGCCCTTCAATATGGCTCTGGTCAGGGAGTTCCCGTTCTGCGCGAGCAGATTCTCGAGGTCATGGCGCTGGAGGGCATCCAGGCCAACGCCGACGATGTCGTCGTCACCACCGGCTCGCAGCACGCCCTCGAGCTGGTCAGCAAGCTCTTCCTCGACCCGGGCGACGTGGTGATCTCCGAGGGGCCGAGCTACGTCACCGCCATGGTCATCTTCCGCTCGTACCAGGCCGACGTCGACCACGTGCCGATGGACGAGCACGGCATGATCCCCGAGGCCCTGCGCGAGCACATCACCCGCCTGAAGGCCGCTGGGCGCACGATCAAACTGCTCTACACGATCCCCAGCTTCCACAACCCGGCCGGCGTCACGCTCAGCTGGGAGCGCCGCATTGAGATCCTGGCCATCGCCAAGGAGCACAACATCCTCGTGCTCGAGGACAATCCATACGGCCTGCTCTACTTCGACAAGCCGGCGCCGGATGCGATGCGCTCGGTCGAGGAGGACGGCGTCATCTACCTCGGCACCTTCTCGAAGACCTTGGCACCCGGATTCCGCACGGGCTGGGCACTTGCCCCCCACGCGATTCGCGAGAAGCTCGTTCTTGCGAACGAGGCTGCCGTGCTGTCGCCGAGTTCCTTCAGCCAACTGGTGATCTCCGAGTACTTGGCGACGGCCGATTGGAAGGAACAGATCAACACCTTCCGCGGTGTCTACCGAGAGCGCAAGGAGGCGATGCTCTCGGCATTGGGGGAGCACCTGCCCCAGCTCGAGTGGACAAACCCCAACGGTGGTTTCTACGTCTGGGTCACACTTCCCGAACCGCTGGACTCGAAGGCGATGCTCCCACGTGCTGTCAAGGAGCTCGTCGCCTACACTCCGGGCACCGCGTTCTACGGCGATGGCAATGGGCACCAGAACATCCGTCTCTCGTTCTGCTACCCGACGCCCGAGCAGATTCGCCTCGGCATCCGTCGACTGGCAACCGTGATCGGTGGCGAGCTCGACCTGCTCGAGACCTTTGCCGGAACCGGCAAGCTCGGCACGAGCTCCGGATCGGCCCAATTCACCTCGCCGCCGCCGAATGTTTCCTAGTGTCCAGCCACTCTGAACCGACACCGGCCAGAGAATGCCTTCTGCAGAACTGAAATCGAAGAAAGTCCTGATTATGACAGAAAACATTGCAGCAGAGACTCAGCACGATTCACCGCAAACCGGCGGAACTCCCGAATCGCTCGACATCGTCGTACTCGCCGGCGGAATCTCGCACGAGCGCGATGTTTCGCTGCGCTCCGGGCGCCGGGTGGCGGATGCACTGAGTGGTGCCGGGCACCGCGTCACCATCCTCGACCCCGATGCGACCCTGCTCGACGCCATTGCCGCGCGCAATCCGGATGTCGTCTGGCCTGCATTGCACGGTGCCAGTGGCGAGGACGGCGCATTGCTCAGCTTGCTCGAAGCGGCCGGCGTTCCGTTCGTCGGATCGCGCGGCGACGACGCGGCCCTGGCCTGGTCGAAGCCCACAGCGAAGACGCTCGTCTCGCGCGCCGGCATCGCCACACCGGAGTCCATCACGCTCGCCAAGGAGACCTTCCGTGATCTCGGCGCCGCAAATGTGCTCAGTCGTGTGATCGACAGACTCGGCACGGATCTCGTCGTCAAGCCGTCGGTCGGAGGGTCGGCGCAGGGCGTCTCGATCGTGGTCGAGGCGTCGGAGCTGCCCCGCGCCGTCGTTGAGGCGTACACCTACTCCGACGTCGCGCTCATTGAAAAGCGGATCCAGGGTGTCGAGCTCGCGGTCGGCGTGATCGACACCGGCGACGGGCCCCAGGCTCTCCCCGTCGTCGAGATTCAGGCCGGCAGTGGCGTCTACAGCTTTGATGCGCGCTACAACGCGGGGGAGACCACCTTCTTCACGCCCGCACGGATCACACCGGCTGCCGCGGCCGTTGTCGCTGAAACCGCCGTGGCCGTGCATGAGCTCCTCGGGCTCCGCCACGTTTCGCGCATCGACTTCATTCTCGACGGCGACGGGACCCCCTGGTTCCTCGAAGCGAACGTGCTCCCCGGCCTCACAGAGACGTCTTTGCTGCCTCAGGCGATCGAAGCCTCAGGCCAGGAGCTTGGAGCCGTCTACGGGGCTCTGGCGGCCGCTGCGCGCGGCTAGAGCACACACGACAGAAGGAGGGCGCCCGTCGGGTGCCCTCCTTCTGTGTTTTCCCCGCGTTTCACGTGAAACATCGCTCGGAGCGACTGCATAGGTGGCCCTGTCAACGCTGCGTCTCCGAAAGCCACTCGGTCGAGCCTGCCAACCCCGGCTGCAGCTGGGTTCGACGGGCTCAGTCGCTGCACGGTGGACGCTTCCGCCGCAGGGGCACGCCGCGGTGCAGAGTTTCACGTGAAACATCACCGAAGCTCGCGCTGGTCGAGAGGGATGAGCGCACTGCGACCGCGGGATGCCGAGACTGCGATCGTGGTGACCGCGTGGGCCGACCGGGTCTCGATACGGCCGCAGGCGGCCTACTCGACCAACGGGGATGGCATTGGTCGGCATCGACCTGCGGAGCAGTCGACGCGCGGCGGAACGCGACAGTGATGGGCGCTATGTCTCCGCTCGCTGGTTGAGCTTGTCGAAACCCACGCCGGTGATG
>CAZZNX010000187.1:3428-3671 GCA_964655795.1 uncultured Leifsonia sp.
TCGACAAGCTCAATCGGCGAAGGGAGTGAGTTCGCGCGGCGGGCGGGGCGAGCCCGTAGAAGGGAGGCCGCGCGAGCGCAACTCGTCAGCGTCGGACGACGGCGAACTGGGAGGCGTATCGAGGTCGAGCGGCGCCACATGCGGGGGCGTACACCGCTGGTTGAGCTTGTCGAAACCCGTGCCGGCGACTGGTCCAAGCTCAATCGTCGGGGTGTGCACTCGGGGGGGACTCAAGCGGCTGCG
>CAZZNX010000188.1:0-3654 GCA_964655795.1 uncultured Leifsonia sp.
CCGCGATCAGCGCGAGGTCGTCGCTCTGGTCGGTGACGGTGACGTCGAAGCCGTCCGCGCGCTCCGCGAGGGCGGGGACAACGGCGAAGCGGTTGCCGGCGTTGGCGACCACGAGGAACTTCTCGTCGCCGAGTCGGTACACGACGAGGTCGTCGATGATGCCGCCGGACTCGTTCAGCAGCAGGCTGTACTTGGCCTGGCCGTACTTGATGGCGGAGAGCTTGCCGGCGAGGGCGTAGTCGAGGAATGCCGGGGCGCCTGGGCCCTCGACGAGGATCTCGGCCATGTGCGAGATGTCGAAGATGCCGGCAGCGCTGCGCACGGCGTGGTGCTCGGCGAGGTCGCTCGAATAGCGCACGGGCATCTGCCAACCGCCGAAGTCGGTGAAGCTGGCACCGGCGCTCACGTGCATGTCGTGCAGCGGCGAGAAGCGGGCGTCGGTGGAGGCAGAGCTGGCGTTGTCAGTCGTTTCGGCATTCATTGGCGTGGAGTTCCTCACGTCGAACCGGCCGAGGCCGGGCGAGATTCTGGACGGTCGCTTGACCGTCTCGGAACTCCCCCTCTGTCATCCGGCCTGAGAGTTTCACCGCGGCACATTTCTGCGTGTGCGGCTTTCACCTTGGGCGGGATTTCGACGAGTCCAGATCGGGCCAGGCGAGAGATCTCGACAGGCTCGATCAGGATTTCGCTCGCGAAATCCTCTTTCCAGAGCGGCCAGCTCGACGCGGTACATATACCTGAGAGATTGTCGGGGAGGATTGCTCCTTCGGTGCCGATACGTTCGAAAACGCCCGGCTCTCCCGCGTCGACCATGTGGCCCGATATTCAGTTCACTGCGCGCGCTCCACCCGCGAGCGGAGTGCGCTGCCAGCATACCGCGCCGCGGTGCCGCTCCGCGCGCGACTGCGCGGCCACCGAGCAAACGGCGAGTGCGTCATGAATTCGCCTTCTGGTCAGATTGACCATAAGATGGGAGCGTTACTTAAAGTCACACTGACCTTTAGTCGATCGCTGACTGCACGCCAGTCACGAGCCGAACGGAGACGCCATGGCAGCTGAGCAACCAGCGAGCGCCGAGCTCGCCGTCTCGACGGTGATCTTCGCGCTGCGGGCCCAGGCGGAGTCCGGGCAATCGGCCGAACTGCCGTCGCTCTGGCTGCCGCTCGTGCGCCGCACCCGAGAGCCATTCGAGGGCCAGTGGGCGCTGCCGGGCGGCTGGCTGCCCGTCGATGAAGAGCTCGGCAAGGCCGCCGCCCGCACCCTGCACGAGACGACCGGGCTCGCCCCGAAATACCTCGAGCAGCTTTACAGCTTCGGTGCACTCGACCGTTCGCCTGGCCGCCGGGTGGTCTCGGTCGTCTACTGGGCGCTCGTGCAGTCCGATGAGGCGGCCCGCGCGGCCGTCGGCGAGAACGTGCAGTGGTTCCCGGCCGACGACCTGCCCGAGCTCGCCTTCGACCACAACCTCATTGTCGACTACGCCCTCTGGCGGCTGCGCACCAAGCTCGAGTACTCCCGCATCGCGCACGCCTTCCTCGGCGAGACGTTCACCCTCGCCCAGCTGCGCGAGGTGCACGAGGCCGTTCTGCAACGCCCGCTCGACCCGGCGAACTTCCGCCGCACGGTCGAGGCGTCCAAGACGGTTCTCGCCACCGACCAGTACCTCGCCGGCACCCCGCACCGTCCGCCCCGCCTCTACCGTTTCGACTCCACCATCGACCCCGCAGACCTCGGCCCCCTCGGCCGCGCCACCCCTGGGAAGGCATCATGAGCACCATCTCGAACCCCACAGCCGTTCACCCCGCAGCGCCGAGCACCCCGGCATCCGTCGACCGCGTCATCCAGCTGATCGCGAGCGGCGAGTCCACCGGCTCGAGCTGTTCGCCCGATCTCGTGAAGGGCCCGTGGGAGTTCGACGCCGGCCCCACCGCCTACGGCCCCGGCTCGTCGATGGGTGACGTGATCCCCACCGGCTCTCCGCGACAGGGCACCCTGCCGAGCGAGTACAAGACGGCCAGCGACGAGGAGCTCGACGCCCGCGTGCGCGCCGCCAAGGCCACACTCGGCGACCGGGTGCTCGTGCTCGGCCACTTCTACCAGCGCGACGAGGTCGTGGCCCACGCCGACTACATCGGCGACTCTTTTCAGCTGGCGGGTGCAGCGAAATCCAAGCCGGATGCCGAGGCGATCGTCTTCTGCGGCGTGCACTTCATGGCGGAGACCGCCGACCTGCTCTCGACACCGGAACAGGCCGTCATCCTGCCGAACCTCGCCGCCGGCTGCTCGATGGCCGACATGGCCGACATCGACTCGGTCACCGAGTGCTGGGAGGCGCTCGAGGAGCTCTACGGCACCGAGCCGGACGCCGACGGC
Source organism: uncultured Leifsonia sp. (assembly GCA_964655795.1). GTDB lineage: Bacteria > Actinomycetota > Actinomycetes > Actinomycetales > Microbacteriaceae > Microterricola. Next base: position 2,374 of record CAZZNX010000188.1, read on the forward strand.
CGCGTGCCCGTCATCCCCGTCACCTACATGAACTCCTCCGCAGCGCTGAAGGGCTTCTGCGGCGAGCGCGGCGGCATCGTCTGCACCTCCTCGAACGCGGAGACCGTGCTGGAGTGGGCGTTCGAGCGCGGCCAGCGGGTGCTGTTCTTCCCCGACCAGCACCTCGGCCGCAACACGGCGAAGGCGATGGGCGTGCCGCTGGACCGGATGCCGATGTGGAACCCGCGCAAGCCCCTCGGCGGTTCGAGCGAGGCCGAGCTGCACGACGCGCAGGTGATCCTCTGGCACGGATTCTGCAGCGTGCACAAGCGCTTCACCGTCGATCAGATCGAGCAGGCCCGCGTCAGCCACCCCGGCGTGCGCGTGATCGTGCACCCCGAGTGCCCGATGCCCGTCGTGGACGCGGCCGATGAGTACGGCTCCACCGACTACATCACGAAGGCGATCGCGGCGGCCCCGGCCGGCTCCACCTTCGCCATCGGCACCGAGATCAACCTGGTGCAGCGCCTCGCCGCGCAGTACCCGCAGCACACGATCTTCTGCCTCGACCCCGTGGTCTGCCCGTGCTCGACGATGTACCGAATCCACCCCGGCTACCTCGCCTGGGTGCTCGAGTCGCTCGTCGCCGGTGAGGTCGTCAACCAGATCTCGGTCAGCGCCGACGTGGCCGTGCCGGCCCGGCTCGCCCTCGAGCGGATGCTCGCCGCGAAGCCGCCGGCCAACGGGGGCGGCACCACGCCCACCTCGACGACCGCCGTGCCCGCGGGAGCCTGACATGGCACGCGTGCTGGTGATCGGCAGCGGCCTGGCCGGGCTGTTCTCCGCCGTGCGCGCCGCCGATGCCGGGCACACGGTGACGCTGGTGACGAAGGGACGGCTGGCCGAGAGCAACACCAGCCACGCGCAGGGCGGCATCGCCGCTTCGCTCTTCCCCGATGACTCCCCCAGCGCCCACCTGCTCGACACCCTCCGCGCCGGCGCCGGTCGGAGCGACCCCGCCGCCGCACAGGTTCTCTGCGACGACGGCCCGGCCCGGGTGCGCGACCTGATCCGCTTCGGCGCACACTTCGACCGCGACGAGTCCGGCCTCGCCCGCGGTCTCGAGGCCGCCCACGTCCGCGCCCGGGTGCTGCACGCCGGCGGCGATGCCACCGGCGCCGAGATCGAACGCGCCATGCTCGACGCCCTCGCGCGCCGCCCCATCGCCGTGCGCGAGCAGACGATGCTGGTGGAGCTGCTCACCGAGCTGGCGGCGGCCGACGAGGCCGCTGCGCCGCGCAC
>CAZZNX010000189.1:0-3530 GCA_964655795.1 uncultured Leifsonia sp.
CGAACTTCGCCTCTACCTCCGAACCGTACTCCGCAAGGCGGCGCTCGAATTCGGTGAAGGCGGCGCTCATCGCCGCGGCCGCCTTGTCCGCCGCCGTGGCAGCGGCCGCCGCCGGACGATTCGATGAGGAGCTGCTCGCCGTGGAGACGCCGAACGGGCGCTTCACCGCCGATGAGGGCCCACGCGCCACCACAACGATGGAGGCACTCGCCGGTCTGCGCCCCGTTGTGCGGGGCGGAACGCTGGTCACGGCCGGAAACGCATCATCGCTGAACGACGGCGCCGCCGCCGTCCTCGTCGCCAGCGAATCCGCGATCGCGCGTCTCGGACTGACGCCGAGGGCACGCGTGATCGGCGGGGCCTCCGCCGGGCTCTCACCGGAGGTGATGGGCCTCGGCCCTGTGCCGGCGATCGAGAAGCTCATGGCCAGGACCGGCTCGGCGCTGGCGGACTTCGACGCGATCGAACTCAACGAGGCCTTCGCGACGCAGGCCATCGGCGTCATGCGCCGCCTGAATCTGCGCGAGGAGATCGTCAATGCCGACGGCGGCGCGATCGCCCTCGGCCACCCGCTCGGCGCATCGGGCACCCGCATCCTCGTCACCCTGCTCGGCCGCATGCAGCGCGAGGGCGCGGCCAGGGGCCTCGCCAGCATGTGCGTCGGCGTCGGCCAAGGCGCGGCGCTCGCGATCGAGGCCGTCTGATGGTGGAGTACACGAGCCTGGTTGTCGACACGGATGCCGCAGACCGACTGCACATCCGCCTGAACCGGCCTGAATCCAAGAACGCGATCAACCAGACCATGGTCGACGAGCTGCACGCGGTCTGCGCCGAGCTCGAACAGCGCCCCCGGGTGCTGATCCTCTCTGGAACCGGCGGTGTCTTCGCCTCCGGTGCCGACATCGCGGAGCTGCGCGAGCGCCGCAGGGACGACGCCATGGCCGGCATCAACTCCGCCCTGTTCGTGCGGATTGCGGCGCTGCCGCTTCCCGTGATCGCCGCGATCGACGGCTGGGCACTCGGCGGCGGGGCCGAACTCGCCTACGCAGCAGACTTCCGCATCGCCTCAACGACCGCCAGGATCGGCAACCCGGAGGCGAGGCTCGGCATCGTTGCCGCGGCTGGCGCGAGTTGGCGCCTCGCCGAGCTGGTGGGGGAGCCACTGGCCAAGGAGATCCTGCTGGCCGGGCGCATCCTGAGCGCCGAGGACGCACTGGCGGTGCGTCTCGTGACCGAGCTGCACGACGCCGACGCCCTGATCGCGGCGGCTCACGCGCTGGCCGATCGGATCACCGAAGCCGACGCACTCGCGCTGCAGTACACCAAGTCCCTCATGCGCGCCCCGCGGGACGCGCATCCGCTGGCCGACAACGAGGCTCAGGCGGTGCTCTTCGAGTCTGAGCAGAAGTTCGCCAGGATGACGGCCTTCCTCGAGAGACGAACCGAGGGGAACAAGCGATGATCGTTCCGAACGAGGTCGGCGTCGTCGGCGGCGGCCGGATGGGCGTCGGCATCGCGCACGCGTTCCTGCTCGCCGGCGCCGGCACCGTCATCCTGGAACGGGATGCCGAGGCGGCCGAGCGCGCGCTGGCCGCCATCGAATCGGCCGTGAACCGCAGTGTCGAGCGCGGCAGCACACACGAGGATGCCGCCGCCATGCTCGAGCGCTGCGCGGTGACCACCGACGTCGAGCGGCTCGGCGCGGTCGGCCTGGCCATCGAGGCGGTGCCGGAGGACCCGGAGCTGAAGATCGTCATGCTCGGCCGTGTCGAGGCCGTTCTCGCCGGCGACGCCTGGCTGGCCACGAACACCTCGTCGCTCTCGATCGGGCTGCTCGCAGCCGGCCTCGCCCGGCCGGAGCGATTCTGCGGGCTGCACTTCTTCAACCCCGTGCCGAGTTCGACCCTGGTCGAGATCGTCAGGGGCGCCCGGACGAGCGACGAGCTGGCGGATGCCGCGCGCGGCTGGGTCCACGCGATCGGCAAGACCCCGATCGTCGTCAATGACTCGCCGGGCTTCGCCAGCTCCCGGCTCGGCGTCGTCGTCGCGCTCGAGGCGATCCGCATGCTCGAGGACGGCGTCGCGTCCGCCGACGACATCGACACCGCCATGGTGCTCGGCTACAAGTTCCCGGTCGGACCGCTGCACCTGACCGACCTGGTCGGTCTCGATGTGCGCCTCGGCATCGCCGAGTACCTGCACAGCACCCTCGGCGAGCGCTTCGCCCCACCGGCGCTGCTGCGCGAGAAGGTCGCCGCCGGACTGCTCGGGCGGAAGTCCGGCGAAGGCTTCTTCACCTGGCCTGGTGAGCCGCAACCCACAGACGAGCCGCAACCCACGAAGGATCACTGATGACCACGACTGACACCGCAACCCGCGTGCTCGCGAGCTACCTGCAGGGCGCATGGTGGGCGCCGGAGAGCGGGGTACCCGTTCGCGATGCCTCGACCGGGGAGCTCATCGCCTACGTCGGCGCCGAGGGCGTCGATCTCGCCGGGGCGATCGACTACGCGCGCACGGTCGGCCAGGCCGCGCTCGGCGAGCTGACCTTCCACCAACGCGCGCTCGTGCTCAAGGCCCTCGCCGGCCACCTCAACTCCGTCAAGGACGAGCTCTACGCGTTGAGCGACCAGACCGGGGCCACCCGGCGTGACTCGATGATCGACATCGACGGCGGCATCGGCGTGCTCTTCACCTACGGCTCGAAGGGGCGCCGCGAACTGCCGAATAGCACCGTCTACGTCGACGGGGCCCCGGAGAATCTGGCCCGCGACGGCTCCTTCGGCGGCCAGCACATCTACAGCAGGGTGCCGGGCGTCGCCTTCCAGGTGAACGCATTCAACTTCCCTGTCTGGGGCATGCTCGAGAAGTTCGCGCCCGCCTTCCTCGCCGGCGTTCCGAGCATCGTCAAGCCGGCAACACCGACCGCGTTCGTCACCGAGGCCTGCGTGCGGGCGATCATCGACTCCGGGCTGCTGCCGGACGGCTCGCTGCAGCTCATCACCGGCTCGGTGCGTGGCTTCCTCGACGAGCTGGACGTGCGTGACAAGGTCAGCTTCACCGGCTCGGCGTCGACGGCGCGATCGCTCTCCGGCCACCCGCACGTGCTCGAGATTGGTGTCGACCTCAGCTGTGAGACCGACTCGCTGAACGCCGCGATCCTCGGTCGGGACGCCGCGCCCGACACCGCCGAGTTCGCGGCGTTCGTGGCATCCGTCGTCACCGAGATGACGGCGAAGGCCGGCCAGAAGTGCACGAGCATCCGGCGCGTGATCGTGCCGCGGGAGCGCATGGATGCCGTGGCGGCCGCGATCGGGGCGCGGCTCGAGCAGCGGGTCGTGCTCGGTGACCCGCGCGCGGAGGGTGTCACCATGGGGCCGCTGGCCAGCATCGAGCAGCTCGGCGAGGTGCGGAAGAGCGTCGCGGCGCTCCTGGACGGCGGCGGCGAGATCGCCTGGGGCAGCCTGGACCGCCCGGACGTGCTGCACGCGGGCGGGCCCGTCGCCCCGGCACCCGCTGGGGCCTTCATG
>CAZZNX010000190.1:0-2851 GCA_964655795.1 uncultured Leifsonia sp.
AACACCACGGCATCGGGACCGCCGACGGCCGCGGCTACCACCTGATCTGGTACCTCGCCCAGACGGGCACGCTGTGCTGGGGGCCGACGACCGGCAGCGCGCAGGCCCTGGTGCTGCTGGACGAGTGGGTTCCGCGGCCCAGACGGCTGGAGCGCGACGAGGCGCTGGCCGAGTTCCTGCTGCGCTACATCCGCGGCCATGGTCCGGCGACCCTGCAGGATTTCGTCTGGTGGAGCAAGGTGACGGTGGCCGAGGCGAAGCGCGGGCTCGCCCTCGCACGACCGTTGCTGGCCGAGCTGCACTTCGCAGAGACCAGCTACTGGGTCGCCGCCGAGGTGGACGGCGCCGTCGACGCCGCTGAACGGCGCCGCTTCGCGGCATCCGTGTGGCTGCTTCCGGCATTCGACGAGTACTTCCTCGGCTACCGGGATCGGGAGGCCGCGGCCGACATCGAACACCACGGCCGCATCGTGCCGGGCAAGAACGGGGTGTTCCAGCCGATCATCGTCACCGGCGGCCGGGTCGTCGGAACGTGGAAGCGGCGGGTGACCGGGGGCTCCCGCCTGCACGTCACGACCGAAGCCTTCGCCGAACTGAGCGCAGCACAGCTGGCCGGCATCCGACGCGAGGAGCGCCGCTACGCGCGCTTTCTGGGGGTCACCCTGCAGGACTAGCCTGAGTAGGTGCGAATGACTTCTCGCATCCAGGCCCCGAGCCGGGTGCCTCTGCTGCAGGTGACGAAGGTGGCGGTCGCCTCGGTGCTCGCCTGGCTGCTCGCGCAGCTGCTGCTGCCGACCGACATGCCGATCTTCGCCGCGATCGCGGCGCTGCTCGTCGTGCAGCCGAGCGTGAACCAGACCCTCGGGCGCGCCATCGAACGCTCCGTCGGTGTCATCGCGGGCGTCATCGTCGCCACCGTCATCGCCCAGCTGTTCGGTGAGAGCGAGTGGATCATCCTGGCGAGCATCGTCGTGGCGATCTTCATCGGCTGGGCGTTGCGGCTCACGCCGGCATCCGCCAATCAGATCCCCATCAGCGCGATGCTGGTGCTGGCGCTCGGCACGACGACGCCCGGCTACGCGGTCGAGCGCATCATCGAGACCCTGATCGGCGCGACGGTCGGCTTCCTTGTGACGATCAGCATCGCCCCGCCCGTGCTTCTCGCACCGGCCCAGGAGAGCGTTGCCGCCCTCGGCCGGGAGCTGGCAGCGACGATCGATCGGCTCGCAGTCGCGCTGCAGAAGCCGCTGCGCCCTGCCGAGCTCGAGGAGCTGCTGCTGAACGCCCGCCTGCTCCGCCCGATGCAGGCGAAGGCCGCCGACGCCGTGAAGCAGGGACGGGAGAGCCTGTCGTTCAACCCGCGCCGCTCGAAACACGGCGGCGCCGTCGAGGCGGAAGCCGCGCTTCTCAACCGACTCTCCCCCCTCGTCAACCGCGTGCTCGGAATGACCAGGGCGGTGCGCGACCACTACGACGACAGCCTGCGGCAGGAACCGACGGTGCGCGCGATCTCCGTCGAACTCAAACGCGCCGCCCACGATCTGCTGCTCCTGGTCGAGACGAGCGGCGAGACCGTCGCCGCACACGAGGACACCGTGGAGCCGCCGGCGCTGACCGCTCCCCTGGTGATCGCCACCCCGCATCCGGAGCACTGGATTCTCATCGGCTCGTTGATGGAGGATCTGCGGCGGGTCCGCGAGGAGATCGTCGGTGACTGATCAGCCGCGCCTGCTCTCGCCCCGACGCCTCGAGGCGTTCTCCGATGGGGTGTTCGCGATCGCGGCGACGCTCCTGGTGCTCGATCTCTCTGTTGACCACCTCGGTTCCATCAGCAGCAACGACGAGCTGTGGCTCGCACTCGGCGCCATTTCAGAGAGCGTGCTCAGCTTCGTCATCAGCTTCCTGCTGCTGTGCATGCTGTGGATGGTGCACACACGCCAGTTCGAGCACGTCACCCGCGTCGATGACACCGTGCTCTGGCTCAACTCGTTGCGCCTGCTGGGTGTCGTGCTCATCCCGTTCACGACGAGCCTGAACGCCGACTTCAGCGAACTCCTGCTCGGTCGTCTGGTCCTGCCCCTGAACTTCCTGTGGGTGTTGCTGCTCGACTGGGCACTGTGGCGCTACGTGACGAGGTCGCCGCGCGGTCTGCTCGGCGAGATGTCGGATGACGAGCTGCGCGCCAGCAGCAGGAGGGCGCTCGGCGCGGTGATCACCGGGCTCATCGTGGTCCTGCTCGCACCCTTCATCGGGTCGTGGGCGTTTCTCGCGTTCGCGGTCGGCCCGCCACTGGATGCAGCCCTGCGCGCACGCGGGCGACGGCAGGGATGACCTGTCGCCACGTGCCCGCCATCACAACGCAAAGCTGGTGAGCACGGCGAGGTGGTCGCTCTCCCCCGCCTCCATGACGGAGCTCTCGGTTGCCTCGAGCCCGTGCTGGAAGATGTGGTCGATCCGGGCGATCGGCATTCCGCTCGGCCAGGTGAAGCCGAGCGATGCCGCTGTGCGGTTCGGCTCGGAGACACTCCGCTGCAGCGCACGCAGTGCGGGGTCGGTGCTCGTGGCGTTGAAATCACCCATCACCAACACCCGCTCGTTCTCGTCGCGCTCGACGATCGCGGCCAGTTCGGTGAGCATCCCGTCCCGGTCGCTCTGGGCGCCGGGCCGAAGCGATGCGGCGTGCACGACGTAGACGCTGACCAGACCGGATGGCGTCTCCAGATCGGCGGCGAGGGCGCGATTCCAGCCGAGGTCGAGGTCGAGCGGCTGCTCGTTGACGATCGGGTAGCGGCTCCAGAGCCCCACCGTGCCGACGGCGTATGAGTACGGGTGCGATTCGTCCAGGGCATCG
>CAZZNX010000190.1:2895-3517 GCA_964655795.1 uncultured Leifsonia sp.
TCGGCACCCTCAGCGGACAGGGCCAGCGCTGACTCTGCGGCGGTTCCGGAACCCGCCTGCACGTTCTGGCTCGCCACGGTGAGTGTGTCCGGCTCGGTGTCTGCGGATGCCGGCGCCGCCAGGGGCAGCAGCAGCGGCCCGATCACGACGAGCCAGGCGAGCAGCGGCAGACCGGCGACGAGCCACGCCCGTCGCCGGCGGGTCAGCAGCGCCGCGATGACGAGCACGGGGACCAGCAGAACGAGCCACGGCAACGCCGTGGCGATCCCGGTACCGACCGTCCCGGGGATCAGCGGGTGGGCGAGGAAGGCGACAGCCAACAGCACCGCCACAGTGGCGATCAGGCGCGCAGCGGTGCGCGCGCCGGGGGCCGTGCGGTTCTGTGCCATATCGTCCATCCTGAGCGAGTGTGCATGTGAGAAAACCGAGAGGGGGCCGTGGCATCAGCCACGGCCCCCTCTGGGCACGTCAGAGAATTACGCCTGCAGCGCAGCCTGGAGCTCGAGCGAGATCGTGACGGTGTCGCCGAGGAGCATTCCGCCGGTCTCGAGGGCGGCGTTGTAGGTCAGGCCGAAGTCCTCACGGTTGACGGCGGCCTTGGCCGTCGCGCCACCCTTGTAGT
>CAZZNX010000191.1:0-3457 GCA_964655795.1 uncultured Leifsonia sp.
GAGGCAACTTGTCTAACTTACCAGATCAACCAGCCCCCGCAAAACCGAGCGAATCTTACACTGCTGGCGTGAAACCAGCAAGAGCGACTCAAACCCGAAGGCGAGGAGTTGAACAGGCAAGAAGCAATCCTAGGCATGAAACCGTACGAACGCAAATGCGTCAGAACCGGTTGTGTGGCCAGGATCGATGTCCCGCTTGAGGCCGGCAGCTGAACCAGCTGGCCGCACCTGTGGGGTGACAAGAGATGACATTACGCGGGAATCCCGCACCCTCGCAAAACGACGACTTCGCCGGGCGTGTCGCGCGACGCGCAGCGTCGCGAAAGGCGGCAGCCTCCGCCACGGCAACCTCAGGAACCGCCACCGATGCTGGACCGGCTCCAACAAAAGACCCCGGCCGAGCAAATGCTCAGACCGGGGCCTTCAGTACTGGTTTCGACAAGCTCAACCGGCGGATACTTTCGACAAGCTCAACCAGCGGATGCCGCGGCGGCGCTTACTCGACGAAGATGCCGGCGAGCGTCTTCTTGCCGCGACGCAGCACGGCCACTCCCGCATCGAGCACGAAGCCCGAGATCGTGGCGGCGTCATCGGTGATCTTGATGTTGTTCACCGACACCCCGCCCTGGCCGATCGCGCGGCGAGCCTCACTCAGGCTGCCGCAGAGACCGGTGTCGACGAGGAGCTGGGCGATGCCGGCATCCGGTGCGGTCGTGGTGTTGGGCAACTCCCGCAGTGCGGCCTCGAGGGTGACGGCATCCAGAGCGGTCAGATCGCCCTGGCCGAAGAGCGCCTCGGTCGCTGCGATCGCGTTGGCCGTTGCCTCCTCGCCATGCACGAGTTTCGTCACCTCGAACGCCAAGGTGCGCTGCGCCTCGCGGCGGAACGCTTCGGTGGCGACGGCCGCCTCGAGGCGCTCGATCTCGGCACGCTCGAGGAAGGTGAAGATCTTCAGGCGTGCGATCACGTCGGCATCATCGGTGTTCAGCCAGAACTGGTAGAAGGCGTACGGGCTGGTCAGCGTGGAGTCGAGCCAGACGGCGTTGCCCTCGCTCTTGCCGAACTTGGTGCCATCACTGTTGGTGATGAGCGGCGTGCCGATGGCGTGAACGCTCGTCCCCTCCGTGCGACGGATGAGGTCGGTGCCACTGGTGAGGTTGCCCCACTGGTCGCTTCCACCGGTCTGCAGCACGCAGCCGTACTGGCGGTGCAGCTCGAGGTAGTCGAGTCCCTGCAGGATCTGGTAGCTGAACTCGGTGTAGCTGATGCCGGCGTCGGAGTTGAGTCGCGCGGCAACGGCATCCTTCTTGAGCATGGTGCCGACACGGTAGTGCTTGCCGATCTCGCGCAGGAAGTCGATGGCGGACAGCGGCGCCGTCCAGTCCAGGTTGTTCACGAGCGTCATCGCGTTCTCGCCATCACGGCTGAGGAAACGGCTGACCTGGGCCTGGAGGTAACCGACCCACTCGAGCACGGTGTCCTTGGTGTTCAGCGTGCGCTCGGCGGTCGGGCGCGGGTCGCCGATCAGACCGGTGGAACCCCCGACGAGGCCGAGTGGCCGGTGGCCGGCGAGCTGGAGACGGCGCATGAGCAGGAGCTGGACCAGATTGCCGAGGTGCAAGCTGGGTGCTGTCGGGTCGAAACCGCAGTAATACGTGATCGACTCCCCCGCCAGGAGCTCTTTGAGCTCACCGGCGTCGGTGGAGACGTGCACGAGGCCGCGCCACTGGATCTCCTCCCACACATCGGAGAAGGACGGGTCGTTGCGCTGGGCATTCAGGATTACGGGGTCAGACACGCCGTCCAGAGTATCAGCGGGCGGGCGCATGATCTCGTCACACAAGGCTGCAGGCCTTTGTTTGAGGGAGATAAGGATTCAGGCTTTATTGGTGGCTGGTTAAGTGTGTAGCCTGAACTCGGAGGTCCAGCCATGTTCGTCATCACCGCCGACCAGATCGCAAGCCGCACGCGTGCGGACATCACCGCGCAGACTCTCGAGGCCTTGGAGCACCGGCACGGCCGGCGGCTCTCGTTGCCGCCGGACCGGAACGCCGGTGACGAGATTCAGCTCCTCGGCACGGATGCCGCCACGATGCTCGACATCGTGCTCGAACTCACCCGGGGCGACGCCTGGAGCGTCGGTCTCGGAGTCGGGCCGATCGGGCGGCCGCTGCCCGCTGCGACCAGGGAGGCCTCCGGTCCGGCGTTCTACGCCGCACGGGATGCCGTGAATCGCGCGAAGAAGCGCAGCACTCGCTTCGCGGTGCACCGCCAGTCGAGCGAGGACACGGGCAGCGAGATCGCCACGTCCGAGGAGGCACTCATCGACCTGGCGTTGGCACTGCGCCAACGCCGGACCGGGCCCGGCTGGGAGCTCTACGATCTCGTGGCCGATGGGCTGAGTTACAAGGAAGCGGCCGAGCGCCTCGGCATCAGCGCGCCGGCGGCGAGTTCCCGGGCGAAGGCCGCCCAGCTCAGCATCGAGCTCGATGCGGTGCCGGCGCTCGTAGGCTTGCTGGCAGGAATCGATCGGAGTACCCAGTGATTCGGACAATCATGTTTTGGCCCCACCTGCCCTTCGACATTTTGCCGATCCTGTTCTGGGTGTTCCTCATCACGCTGCTCGGCACCGGGGTGGCCTTCGCGCTCCTGGCCTCGCGGCGCAAGCTCCCCTACGCGATCTGGGTCTCCGGCGGGGCACTCGTGCTCGCGCTGATGCTGACCCTGAGCGCCACGACCTCGTTCTGGTCGGCGGCCTGGGACCCGGCAGGCGGTCCGACCGCCGCGATGATCGCGGTGTTGGGCGCGGCGCTGGCCGTCTTCGGCGGCGGACCTGCCGCTCAGCTCGCGCTGAATCTCGCGACCCGCGGTTCGGTGACGCCCGGCACGCACGGCGGCATCCTCGTCAGCGCCGCGGCCGAGGCCCAGGGCGCGCCGCTGAGGGGCGCTTCGGCGCAGGCTGACACAGCAGACTCCGACGCACCCGGCACCGCCGCCGGCGACACCACGGGAACACATGAGGTTTTGCGCGGTGGGGCGGCGATCGGCGTGCTCGAGCGGCTCTGCGTCGTGCTCGGCATCGTTGCCGGGTTCCCGGAGGTGCTTGCCATCGTCGTCGCGGTCAAGGGTCTCGGGCGGTTCACCGAGCTCGCCGCCGCAGAGGCACGGGAACGGTTCATCATCGGCACGCTGGCCAGCCTGCTCTGGGCAAGCGCCTGCGCCGTGCTCGTGCGGATCGCCCTCGGCTAGAGCGGCTTCGAGCGGCCCGGCGCCGGCGGGAGCTTCGGATGACGCTTGTACGGTGACACCGTCGGTTCCCCCGGAATGTAGAAGCGCCACGGGTAGTCGTCTCCCCCGCCGTCGCCGCTGACGCCCGTGCGCGGACTGGTGGCGAGCGGGACGGGCGCGGCCGGCAGCTCGAGCGCGAACGGCGGGGCGAGCAGATCGGCACCGCTGT
>CAZZNX010000192.1:0-3449 GCA_964655795.1 uncultured Leifsonia sp.
CTCGAGGGGGTCCGGGGCGGAGAGGTACCACACCGTGTAGAACAGGTCGATTCCCTCGCGTGCACTCGGGTCGGAGAACAGCGTGGTGTACGAGCTCGGCGTGAGCGTCTCGATGCGGGCATCGAGACCGATCGACTGGGCGGCCGCGACGGTCGTCTGGGCGATCACGGAGAAGTCGCTGCCGAGAGGCGCCGTCGCGAAGACGATCTCCTCGCCGGCGACACCGGCCTCGTCGATGAGCTTCTTCGCGGCTTCGAGGTCGTAGGGGTACGCCTCAAGGTCGCCGAACGCGGTGTCGAGAGCAGCCTTGGACGCGCCGCCCCACACCGATTCGGTGGTGAGCGCGTCGGTGGTGGTGCCGATGCCCTGGTAGGCGGCGGAGATCAGACCCTCGCGGTCGATCGCCATCAGCAACGCCTTGCGCACGTTCGGGTCCGCGAGGGGGCCGTCGGTGTCGCTGACGATGAGGTTGTTGACCGCCGTGTTCATGCCGAAGTAGACGTCACCGACGCTCGAGTCGCGCAGCTGCGAGATCGCGTCGAGCGGTACCACCGTCGACCTCGCCGGACTTCCACGAGTTCACGCGGGCGTTCGGGTCGGTCATGAAGATGAACTTGACCTCGGCCGACTTGGCCTTCAGGTCCGTGTCCCAGTAGTCGTCGAAGCGGGTCAGCGTGATGGACTCTCCCGACTTCCACTCGCTGAGGCTGAACGGGCCGGTGCAGTTGACTCCACCGGTGGAGTTGCCGTAGTCGGCTCCGATGGACTCGAGGCTCGCCGCGGACTCGACGACGCCGGCAGAGCCGCCCATCGCGAGGTTGAACTGCGAGTCGGGCCCTGTCATGGTGACGGTGACCTCGTGGTCACCGGTCTGCTCGACCGAGGCCACGTTCTGGAACACGGAGTACCAGGACGATCCGACGGCGGGGTCGAGGTGGCGGCTGAACGACGCGACGACGTCGGCCGGGGTGAGGATGGTGCCGTCGTGGAACTTGACGCCGTCACGGATCGTGTAGACCCAGGTCTCCGGCGTCGGGTGTGCGAAGGACTCCGCGAGTGCCGGCGTCAGCGAGTAGTCCGGGTTCAGTCGGAGCAGCGGTTCGCAGACGTTCGCGAGCACCTGGTTGTCGGAGTAGTCGAACGCGTACGCATAGTCGAGCGAGTACGGCTCGGAGTAGCTGGACCACGTGTAGGAGTCGAGCTCGCCGGACGGGGCCGGCGTGGCATCCGTCAGCTCAAAGCTGACGTCGGTGGGCTTTTCGGGCTCCGCCGCCGTGCACGCGGTGAGCGCGAGGAGCGCGGAGACTCCGGTGGCCACGGCGATGCGCGCTCGACGGCGCGCGCGCCGGGCGGGTGGGTGCTGTGCAGTCATCATTCTCTCTTTCTGGTGCTGTCGGCGGTTCAGACGGTGCGGGTGTAGACGGGGCGACCCTCGACCCACGTCGATGTCACGGTCGAGGTGTAGATCTCCTCGGCCGGAACAGCGAAGGGGTTGGGGTCGAGCACGACGAGGTTCGCGAGGTAGCCCTCCGCGATGTGGCCGGTGTCGTGCTCGCGGTGGTTCACATAGGCCGTGCCTGAGGTGTACGCGGCGAGTGCCGTCGCGAGGTCCAGACGCTGGTGCTCACCGCCGAGCGGCTCGAAGTCCTCACCAGGGGCGATCCGGTTGACGGCGATGTGCACGGCATCCATCGGGTCGGCGCTGGAGACGGGCCAGTCGCTGCCCGCGGCCAGACGCGCACCGTGGCCGGCGAGCTCGCCGAACGGGTACTGGCGTGCCTCTGCACCAGGCTGGAGGAACGGAAGTGTGAGCTGGTCGAGCTGGTCCTCGTGGGTCGCCCAGAGCGCCTGCATGTTGGCGATCGCATCGAGGCCGCTGAAACGGCGGGTGTCCTCCTCGGTGACCACCTGGAGGTGGGCCAGGTGGTGACGGTTGTCCGACGGGCCGTTGGCCTCGCGAGCGGTCTCGATCGCGTCGAGCGCCTCACGCACTGCGCGGTCGCCGAGCGCGTGGAAGTGCACCTGGAATCCGGCGGCGTCGAGCTGCGTGACGTAGCCCTTCAGCAGCTCGGGGTCCACGAAGGAGAGCCCCCGGTTGTCGGTGTCGTGGCCGTGCGCGTCGCGGTAGGGCGCGACCATCGCGGCCGTGGCGTTCTCGGCAACGCCGTCGACCATGATCTTCACGGTGCCGAGCGTGAAGCGGTCCTCTGCGCCGAGGGCGCTGACGGCCTCACGCTGCGCGACCATCTCGGCCACCTGCTCTGCACCGTTGGACCGCACCCACCACTGGGCACCGACGACGTGAACGGTGAGCGTTCCCTCTGCGAGCGCCCGGCGGTACACGTCGGCGATGTTGGAGATGCCGTTCATCGAGCCGATCATCGCGTCCTGCCAGCCCGTGATGCCGAGCTGGAGCAGCTCCTCCTGAGCGCGGAGCAGTCCCTGGTAGGCGAGCTCCTCATCGGTGGCCGGGAGCACGTCGTCGAAGAGCCCCATGGCGCCCTCGTGGAAGGTTCCGGAGGGGAAGCCGTCGGCTTCGCGCTCGATGCGACCGTCTTCGGGGTCAGGCGTCGACGCGTCGAGGCCTGCCAGGCGGATGGCGGCGGTGTTCGCCCAGACGCTGTGGTGGTCGCGGCTGGAGACGACGACGGGGCGGTCGGGAACGACCGCGTCGAGAAGCTGGCGGCGCGGGGCGCCCCCCGGGTAGTGGTCCATCGACCAGCCGCCGCCGAGGATCCACGGGGCGTCTGGCGTCGCTGCCGCATACTCGGCGACCAGCCGGACGGCCTCCTCGGCACTCTCGCCCTCGGTCAGGTTGCACTGCAGCAGCTCGACGCCGGCGCCGACGGGGTGCACGTGGGCGTCTTGGAAGCCGGGGCTGAGCAGCGCGCCGCCCAGCTGGATGACGGTCGTCTCCTCACCGATGTGCGCGGACGCCTCGGCCTCGGGAACGATTGCGGCAACTCGGCCGTCGATCACGGCAACGGCATGACCGGGCAATGGCTCGCCGGACCCGGTGAATACGGGACCTCCGGTGAACAGCACATCAGCAGCAGGCAATTGGACCCTCGTTTCGTCATTGAAGTCTTTGATGGTGAGTTGACAGTAGCGACTGACAACAATGATGTCAACGCTGTTGACATCGGTGTTTCGATACTGTTTCGTAGTCGTTACGAGGGGTACAAGTCCGATGTCCGACGCGAATTGCCTGACGGCGGACTGGCGCATAGGCTCGGCGACAACGTCACCGCTATGTGTGCGGCAGGAATTGAGTCAGGATCGTGGCCGCATCGTCGGCAGCTGGACCGATGGAGATGATGAGAGCAGTGACTGAGCAAGCCGAACGAACGACCGACCGACCGACCGAGGCCAAGACACGTCTCGATCGCGAGTCGATTCTGGAGGCGGGTCTCCGCGTCGCGTCCCGGCCGGGTTCGGCCTCAATCTCC
>CAZZNX010000193.1:0-3283 GCA_964655795.1 uncultured Leifsonia sp.
CGACGACAGCCGCTCGGCGGCGGCGGCGCCCAGCGCGGCAAGCCAGGGAGTCACCAGCTCTGGCACTGGCGGCTCTGGAATGCGCAACAGCTCGGCGGTCACCCGGCTGGGAGCCACAGCGGCACCCAGGGCGTCGGCATCCGGCGCAGGAGGTTCGTCCGCAGAATCGACGGCCGCCGACCCCGCGTCGAGCGTGCCCGGTCCGTCATCCATCCCGAGGCCGAGCGAGCGGGCGATCGTCACCGCCTGCTCGAGCATCTGGGCGAGCGTCGTGCGCTGCGACCCCAGCTCGCCGTCGAGGGTCTTGCGCTGCTCGGTGATCGCGAGCTCGTAGTCCTGGAAGCGGCGCGTGCCGAAGAGCGAGCGCAACACGTCCTGGCGGGCCTCGCTCTTGGCCAGCAGGAACTGCTGGAAGCGGTTCTGGGCCAGCAGGATCACCTGCAGGAACTGGTCACGGTTGAGCCCGACGAGCTCGGCGACGCGCGGGCCGACGGTGCGCGGCCCCGCTTCGATGCCGATCCACTCCTCGCCCCGCAACTCGAACAGCTCGGCGGTGGGCTTCTGGGTGACGGTTCCGATGCCCCGTGCCTTCTGCCGCTCGTACTCCGGCGCGCGCTCGACGCGGTAGCGGGTGTCGCCGGCCGTGAACTCGAGCGTGACCAGGCTGGGGTCGTCCGGCCCGCAGTGGTCGCTGCGCAGCCGGCCCTTGGTGCCGTCGTAGCGTGGAACGCCGTCGTAGAGCGCGAAGCAGATCGCGTCGAGGATGCTCGACTTGCCCGCACCCGTCTTGCCACCCATCAGGAAGATGCCGTCGTCGGCGAAGGCGTCGAAGTCCACGTGCTGCGCCGTCTTGTACGGCCCGAAGCCCTGCACCGTCAGCCGGTTGATCCTCATGCCGCGTCGCCGGCCAGTTGGGCGTCATTCAGGGCGATGACCTCGGCCAGCAGCGCGCGTTCGGCGTCGCTGGCTCCGACGCCGTTGCGCACGTGCTCGAGGAAGCCGCCGACGATCTCGCCGTCGCTCTTGGCCTTGATCCGGTCGGCGTAGCTGGCCCCGGATGCCGCCGCGACGACGCTCGGGCGGTGATCAAGCGTCGCGCACCACCGGAACCGGGTCTGCAGCGTGCGCATGGCATCGAGCGGGCGGGACTGGTCGGTGAGCACCGCGAACACCCAGTCCTGCTCGGCGTGCTCGTGTGCGGCATCCGTCATCAGTTCGTCGAGTGTGCCGGTGAGGATGCTGAGGCGCCGGGGGACGGGCAGCTCGAGCCACTCCACCGATTCGAGGCCGTCGGCGCCGAGCTCGACGAGCCAGCCGCCGCGCGGCTTGCCCGCCTCGCTGAAGGAGAAGTGCAGCGGGGCGCCGGAGTAGCGCGCCCGCTCGCTGAGGGTCGAGCGGCCGTGGATGTGGCCGAGGGCCACGTAGTCCGGTCCGTCGAAGGTCGACAGCGGCACCAGATCGAGTCCACCCGCGGTGATGTCGCGCACGACATCATCGGAGACATCGCTCCTGTCCGCACCGACGGTGCCCGCGCCCACGTCCACGGCGAAGCAGTGCGACATGACAATGCTGCGGCCGCCACGCGCAGCCAGGTCGGCGCGCACCCGGTCCATCGCGAAGTCGAGCACCTGCGCGTGCGTGCGCAGCGGGGCGCCGGGGTAGAGCCCGCGCACGAGGGCCGGCTCGAGATAGGGGATGCCGTAGATGTGCACCGGACCGTGCTCGTCGACAAGCGTGACGGGGCGGTCGAGCTGCTCGGTCTTGGCCAGCACGTGCACGCCGCCGAACGCCGCGAACTCCGACTGGAAGCCGAGGCGGGTCGCGGAGTCGTGGTTGCCGCTGCTCAGGATGACGGTCGCGCCGGCCTCGCGGATCGCGCTGAGCGCCCGGCCGAGCAGCTCGTAGCTGTCGCGTGATGGCACGGCAGAGTCGAACACGTCGCCGGCCACGAGCACGACATCGATCGCCCGTTCGCGCACGAGTGCGGCGAGTTCACGCAGCACCTCGTCGAGCGCCGCGAGCGTGGAATGCCCGTGGAAGGTGCGCCCGACGTGCCAGTCCGAGGTGTGCAAGATCCGCATGCCTCCACGGTAGCGGTGGCCGCTGACACGACAGTGTGTGGCCGCGCGGGCAGAGGGGTGAATGGGGCAGAAACATCGGGGGAATGGGCGAGTAGCAGGGTGATCTGCATGCAGGCCGTCAACGGTCACAGGGCCCGGTCGTACGCTCATCTCATGAATCGCACATATGTCGTCACAGGATCAGCATCGGGAATCGGCGCCGCAACAGCCGAACTGCTGCGGGAGCGCGGGAACCGGGTGATCGGCGTCGACCTGCGGGGTGCCGAGGTCATTGCCGACCTCTCGACCTCCGCCGGTCGGGCCGCGGCCGCCGAGGCCGTGCTCGCGGCATCCGATGGCCAGATCGACGCCGTCATCGCCGCTGCCGGCATCTCGGCCCCGATCGCGCTGACCGTCTCGGTCAACTTCTTCGGTGTCACGGAGTTCCTCGAGGCACTCGCCCCGGCCCTCGCCCTCAGCACGGCGCCCCGCGTCGCAGCCGTGAGCTCGATGGCGTCGCTGCAGCCGAACTCGGCAGAGCTGGTCGAGGCCCTGCTCAGCGGCGACGAGCAGGCGGCGACCGCCATCGGCACCGCGCTGGCGGAGAAGGGGCCGGAGTCGGGCTACCTCAACTACCCGTCGAGCAAGCGCGCGCTCAGCCGGTGGATCCGCCGCGAGTCGATCACCGCGCGCTGGGCCGGCGCCGGCATCCCGCTGAACGCGGTCGCCCCCGGAACCGTCGTCACCGCCATGACCCGCGAGCTGCTGGCGAGCGAAGAAGGCCGTGCGATGGTCGACGCCGCCGTGCCGATGCCGTTGAACGGCCACTCAGAGCCGATCGTGATCGCGCGCCTGCTGGCCTGGCTGACCAGTGAGGAGAACACCCACACGACCGGTCAGACCATCTACACCGACGGCGGAGCCGACGCCTCGCTCCGCGGCGACAACATCTGGGACTGAGCCCCGACTCAGGCCGCGAGCAGGCGCAGCGTCTGCTCGCGGCCCGGCGTCCGGTCGATCGGCTCGTGCGCGTAGGAACCGCCGATCGCCGACACCATCACCTCGTCGACGCCGTGCTCGGCAGCGAATGCGGCGAGCTCGGCCCTGGCGGTCTCCGGCGTGCCGATGAGCCAGCGGGACTCGGCGGCCGCGATGAACGAGGCGCGCGCGGCATCCGGAGCGCTCAGCTCGGCCGCCGCGGCCTCCTCCACCGTCTCGAGCGC
>CAZZNX010000194.1:0-3254 GCA_964655795.1 uncultured Leifsonia sp.
CACGTAGTCGAGCTGCGCGTGGACGGCCGGGTCGTCGCTCTCCTGCACGGAGTTCTGGCCGACTGCCGCGCTCTCAGACGCCCCGGGTGGCCAGCCGTTCGGCTGCGTCATACGCACGATCTCGGGCGCCAGCGCGAAGCCGCCGACCGCGACAGCGGCGACCGCGAGCGCGACGGCGATGGGGATCCAGCGGGGACGAGACACAGATGACAACTTTCGGTGAAGAACACTCAAGTTCAGCACGGTACAGCTGTGAGAATCATGCTTGCGCACGAACGAGAGGACTCACCCAATGAATCCCCTCAAATGCTGTACAGTGTCCACAAATTTCGGCCATCGGACACGCAGATTTCGGTCAATTCCCTGATGGCACCCGAAAAGGGGAGCGCCGAACGACGGCGATCTCAGTAGGCTCAGCGCCATGACCCCAACCCGACTTCGTCGCGCCCTAGCGCTGACGCTCTCTCTCACGCTTGCCGCCGGCATTGCGCTCGTGGCCGCCCCGGCGGCGCAGGCCGCCCCATCGGATGACGCGACGCTCAGCAGCCTGATCGTTTCCGCCGGCACCTTCGACGCTCCGTTCAGCACAGACTCCTCCGTCACCTCAGCCATTACCGTGCCGAACAGCGTCTCGAGCTTCTCCTTCGCGCCGACCGCGAACGATCCGGTCGCGACCATCAAGACATGGAACGGTTGGGAGACCGAGTACCCCGCAAGCGGGGCTTCGACAACCCCGAGGTTCCTGCGAGTCGGGTCCAACATCATGACCGCAGAGGTCACCGCCCAGGATGGCGTGACCACCAAGCAGTACACGATGGTCGTCACCCGGCTGGCGGCACCCGCACCCATCTACGACCTCAACCTGAACGGCTTGAGCGTCTCCGAGGGCACCCTCTCCCCTGCGTTCGACAGCGCAACCACCGGCTACGCCGTCGACGTGCCGTACACGACCACCAGCATCACGGTGACCCCCGGCTCGAGCGCGGGCAACAGCGTCGTCGTGACGAACAGCGGGCAGGAGGTCGGGGAGCTGGTCCGGCTCGCGGTCGGGCCGAACCTGGCCCTGGTGACCGTCACGGCACCAGACAACACGTTCAAGCAGTACACCGTCACCATCACGCGCGGCCCGGCCCCCACCGCGGATGTCGACCTGGCCGGCCTCGAGCTGTCGATCGGCACGCTCAGCCCGGCCTTTGATCCGGCAACGAGCTACTACTCCGCCACCGTGCCGTACGCCAACCGATCGATCCAGGTCACGGCAACAGCCTCCACCCCCGGCCACACCATGACGATCAACAACGTGCCGATCACCGATGGTGCCCCCGCCACGGTTCCGCTGATCTTCGACCCGTCTGGCAATGGAATGGGAATCACCATCACCGCGGCAAATGGTGTGAGCAAGACGTATCTGCTCGTGATCACCCGCGACCAGCCGTCGAACAACGCCGAGCTGACCGGGCTCTCGCTCTCGAACGGCACCCTCTCCCCCGCATTCTCCAACGGCGAGACCGCATACACCGCGACGGTTCCCTACCTCACCACGACGACCAGCGTCACCGGAATCGTGGCGGATGCAACGGCCATCCTCCGCGTCAACGGACACGACACGGCATCCGGCACCGCGTCAGCCCCCATCGCCCTCGCCGTCGGCGCGAACGCCATCACGGTGGCAGCCACCGCGGAAGACGGTGTGACGGAAACCACGCGCACGGTGGTTGTGACCCGTGCCGCACCAGATCTGGACCTGAGCGCACTCACGGTGACCGGTGGCGAGCTCTCGCCCGCCTTCGCCGCCGACACCACCGCATACACACTCGCACTGCCATACACGGTCGACGTCGTCGACGTCGCAGCCGCGGCCGTCGAGGCGGACTGGACGCTGGCGATCCAGGGAACTGAGACCGACGACACCTCGGTCGCCGTTCCCGTCGGGACCAGCACAATCTCGGTCACCGTGACGGCCCTGTACGGCGAGACACGCGAGTACACGATCGCCGTCACGCGACAGGCTCCCTCCACGAACGCCGACCTCGGGACACTCACCCTCTCGGACGGCACCCTCAGCCCCGCATTCACCGCGGCGACGACCGGCTACACCGCGACCGTCGGCTACCTCACCGAGCAGCTCACCATCGGCGCCTCGGCAGCCGACGCGACGGCCGAGCTCACCATCAACGGAGCTTCCGTGAGCTCCGCGATCGTGCCGCTCACCGTCGGGGAGAACACCATCACGGTGGTGACAACCGCGCAAGACGGCGCGACAGTCAAGACCACCACGATCGTCGTCACGCGTGAAGCGGCACCGACCCCGAGCGTCACCTTCACCCTCGGCTTTGCTGCGGGTGACACCGCGGCGGGCGCACCGTTCAGCATGAGCGGCACCAATCTGCTGCCGGGGAGCACCGCCACGATCACCATGCATTCGACCCCCATCGTGCTGGCGACCGGCACCGTGAAGGCCGATGGCACGATCAGCCTGAGCGGCCAGATCCCGGCGAGCACCGAGGTCGGCGCGCACCGACTCGTGTTCGACGGCACAGCGATGGACGGCGCCGCGGTGAGCACGACCGCATGGTTCACCGTGCTGCGAGACGGCACGATCGGCGCCGTCTCGACCACGCAGCCCGTTGAGTACGTCGAGCCCACGCCCGCCCCGGCCCCCGACGGCGGAACTCCGCCGAGCGGAGCCGCAGCAGGCGAAACCAAGGCGCTCGCGTCCACCGGAGCCGATGTCAGCGCCGGCGGCATGGCTGCGGCGGGCCTCGGCGCGCTCGGCGCGCTTCTGCTCGTGCTTGGCAGCCTGCGCAGGCGCCGCAGCGTGGCCTAGCAACCAGAACGCATGATGGCGCTCCACCGAACAGGTGGGGCGCCATTATGCGCTGTGCCAATGCGCAGGGGACTCGCAGTCAGCTGAGACCCCAGCGGTAGACGGAGTCGGCGACGGCGCGCTCGGGTATAGGGCACGCGGCTCGGCGTGCACGGATCGGTAGCTGCTCCTGAGGTTTCCTGGATTAGGCTTCCGCCTTTCGCGACGCTGCGCGTCGCGCTACTCGACCAACGTGTTGTGCGGGGTTTCGACAAGCTCAACCAGCGGGAGGGGGGTTACTCCGGGATGCTCCAGTAGTAGGCGGTCCCGCCCGGGTGGTCAACGGTGATGGCATCATCGACGGAGCGGTAGTCGCTGTCCTCGGTGTGGCCGGCGAAGTAGATCGTGATCTCGTCGCCGGAGGTCTCGATCCGCGTGACGACGCCGG
>CAZZNX010000195.1:0-2958 GCA_964655795.1 uncultured Leifsonia sp.
CGGCGTAGCCGCCACCGACAATGAGGATTTTGGGCACAGTTAAAGGTCTCCTACGTGATCACAGATGTGCGAACAATCTACTACCTGCGCAGTATTCGCCTGAAATGCCGTGTGGCCCCTATGCCCAGCAGCACCATAAGGATAACAAATCCCCCGAGCACAAGTAGCGGCACTGTAACAGTGGCCATCGTGAAACTGTTCGGAATCAGCGCCGCCAGGCTTCCTTGCTCCGGCGCCACCGGGTCGGCTTGGACGGTGATCGGCTCCTGCGGCGCGGGAACCTCCTCACTGGGGGCGACGGCAGCACGCCGGTGCAGGTGGATCCACTCCTTGAGGAGGGCGGCCGGATCGGAGGTCGCCGCCGGAACCTCGTCGTTGATCGCGGCAGCCGCGTCGATCAGGCCGTTTCCGTAGATCTCCGCCGGTCCACTCGGCACGGCCGTCGAGAGTACCCGGTTGATCGCACCGGCGGCATCGAGCTCCGGGTAGGCGGACCGCACGAGCGCGACGAGGCCGGAGACGATCGGCGCAGCACCGCTCGTGCCGTCCCACTTCGCGTAGCCGCCACCCGGCACGACGCCGACGAGGTCTTCGCTCGGCGCGGCAACGGAGATGGTGATCCCCTGCGACGACGCGTCGAAGCTCGCCTCGCCATTGCGGTCGACACCGGCGACCGTGATCACCCCGGGAATCGTCGCCGGGGCGCCGACAGACGTGGTCCCCGCCCCGCGGTTGCCAGCGGCCGCCACGACGACGACATCGTTCTCGAAGGCGTAGAGGAAGGCGTCATCCCAGCTCTGCGGCCAGTCCAATGTGTTGCGGGTCAGCGACATGTTGATGACATCGGCCCCGTTGTCGACCGCCCAGCGCACCGCGGCCGCGATCTGATCGTCGTTGCTGACGGTGGAGCCGGTGTCTGTACCGAATGCGACGGATGCCGCGAGCAGCTCCGCCTCGGGGGCGACACCGATCACGCCGCTGTCAGGCACGGGACCGCGCCCGCGGCCGGCCAGCAGCGAGGCCACCATGGTGCCGTGCTGTTCGTTGTCGCCGACGGGGGTCTGGCCGTTCGGCGAGCCGATTCCGGACGCGTCCATGCCCCCGACGATCGCACCCTTGAGCTCGGCGACGCTGCCGTCGACTCCGGTGTCGATGACGGCGACGGTCACGCCGGCGCCCTTCGTCGTCAACCAGGCTTCATCGAAGCCGTAGTCGGTGAGCCAGTACTCCATGTCGCGGATCTGATCGGCGTGCGCCGGTGGCGCGTCGATCACCGTCGAGCCGAGCGTCACCCCCACAATCATCGCCGTGGCGACAACTCCGCCCCAGCGCCCCCACGCCCGCATCAGAACCAGACCATCACGCGTCGGTGCCGGGCTCTGCGGCGTCGATGCCCTCGTACGCGATGCACTCGCACACCGTCGGCGACCAGGTGGAGCGCTCGAGCGCGAGGTCGCCGATGGGATTCACCCCTGGGCCAGCTGCGAGAGCGTGGCCGGCGAGGGCGTGCAGGCACTTGACGCGCACGGGCATGCCGCCCGCGGAGAAGTTCTCGATCTCGGGGACGACGAGGATGCTGGCGCGGTCCGCCAGGTAGGCCTCGTGCGCGCGGCCGTATGCGGCACGCAGCTCCTCGTCGGCGGCGAGCAGTTCGGTGAACTCGTTCATCACCTGGGTCGCCTCGAGGAACGACATCGCGGCCGTCGCTGCGGGGTGGCTCAGGTAGTAGAGAGTCGGGAATGGGGTCCCATCGGCCAGCCGTGGTGCGGTGGAGACCACCGTCGGAGCGCCGCAGACGCACCGTGCGGCGATGCCGATCACGTTGCGGGCCGGGCGGCCGAGCTGCGCCGAAACGATGGCGATGTCGCGCTCGGATGCCGGGTCAAAAGGCGGTGTCGTCATGGTGTTGCTGTGCTTTCTGCAAGGCCCGCCGTCATCACGGAGGCGAACATCGACTCTAACCAATCAAGCTGAGTGTTTTGGATCTCGGTGCTGATCGGCGCTTGTTCTGTCTCTTCGAGCGGTGCGGCGAGGTCGTTGATCACGAGGAAGCTGACCTCCCCCGGCATCACGTAGTAGAGCCTGTCGCGGGCCTGCGTGATGACGTAGGTCTTGTCGTTCCAGCGCTCACGCTCCGCGCGCAGCGTGTTGAGCTGATCCTGTTGGGCGTCGACGGCCGCGCTCAGCGCCGCGATCTCCTGACGCTGTTCGACGAGCACGCGCAGGCCGGGGGCCAGGATGACGACGGCCAAGACCAGGATCACCATCATGATCAGCGAGAATCCGGAAAAACGGATGCCGCGCAGCCAGCCCCCGCTCGGGGAGTCTCCCGTGGCCATGGCCACGGGAACCTTCCGAGACGGCGTCTTCGTCGAGGTGTCAGGCATTTCCCTGATCCTCCCTTCGAGACGCTCCCATCGAAATGGGCCGGGTGCTTGCTGCGCGGCAGAAACCGCTCGAGGCGAGTTACGCGGTGAAGCGCGGGAACGCGCTGCGGCCGGCGTACACGGCGGCCTCACCGAGCTCTTCTTCGATCCTCAACAGCTGATTGTACTTAGCGACCCGCTCGCTGCGGGCAGGCGCACCGGTCTTGATCTGACCGCAGTCGGTCGCGACGGCGAGGTCGGCGATCGTCGTGTCCTCGGTCTCACCCGAACGGTGCGAGAGGATCGCGGTGTAGCCGGCGCGCTGCGCGAGGGCAACGGCATCCAGCGTCTCGGTCAGGGTACCGATCTGGTTGACCTTCACCAGGATCGAGTTGCCGGCACGGAGCTGCAGGCCCTTGGCCAGGCGCTTCGGGTTGGTCACGAACAGGTCGTCACCGACGATCTGCACCTTGTCGCCGAGCTGAGCGGTGAGGAGGACGTAGCCTTCCCAGTCCTCTTCCTCCAGCGGGTCTTCGATCGAGACCAGCGGGTACGCCTCGACGAGCTCGGCGTAGTAGGCGACGAGCGGGTC
>CAZZNX010000195.1:2968-3205 GCA_964655795.1 uncultured Leifsonia sp.
AGAGCTGCTTGCCCTCGAAGTGGTAGCTGCCGTCCTTGAAGAACTCGGTCGCCGCGACGTCGAGCGCCAGTGCGATGTCCTTGCCGGGCACGTAGCCGGCGATCTGGATGGCTTCGACGATGAGGTCGAGGGCCGCACGGTTGCTGGGCAGGTTGGGGGCGAAGCCGCCCTCGTCGCCGAGGCCGGTGGCCAGGCCCTTCGACTTCAGCAGGCCCTTGAGAGCGTGGTAGGTCTCAA
>CAZZNX010000196.1:0-3115 GCA_964655795.1 uncultured Leifsonia sp.
TCGGCCAACCTGGCCGAGGCGACGCGCATCGCCCGTGATGGCGGCTCGATCGAGGAGGTGCTCTGGCAGCTCTGGCAGGGCGCCGGCCTGGCGAAGGAGTGGGGCAAGCAGGCGCGCGGAACGGGCGTGCTCGCCGACGAGGCCAATCGCGCGCTCGACGGGGCCGTCGCGCTCTTCGCCGCAGCGCAGCGCTTCGTGGAGCGGAGCCCGGAGCTGCCTGCCGCCCAGTTCATCGCCGATGTGCTCGCCAGCGACCTGCCGGAGGACTCCCTCGCACCCCAGGCCGGGGGCGAGGCCGTGCTGATCTGCACACCGGCCGCCGTCGTCGGGCAGGACTTCGACGTCGTCGTGCTCGCCGGGCTGCAGGAGGGCGTGTGGCCGAACCTGAAGCCGCGCGGTTCGCTGCTGCACCCGGAACTCGTCGAGGAGCTCGCCGCGCTCGGCCGTGACGGCGAGCGTGCTGCCGGGCCGGATGCCGCACCTCGCCACGCCGACGACCGGGCCGCCGTGCGCAGCGACGAGCTGCGGATGTTCGCCCTCGCCGCCTCGCGCGCCCACCGGCAGCTCGTGCTCAGCTGCACGAGCAACGACGACGAGCAGGCGAGCACATTCATGGCGTTCGTCCCCGAGCTGAGCCCGCTGCACCGCGGCCGCCCGCTGCACCTGCGCGGCCTCGTCGGAACACTCCGCCGCGAGCTCGTCGAGCGGGGGACGCCCGCCGCGGCATCCGCCCTCGCCCTGCTGGCCAGCGAGCAGGTTCCCGGCGCAGCCCCGGAGAGCTGGTACGGGCTGCGCGAGCCGTCGACGAGCGAACCGCTCGTCGACCTCGATGCCGAGGGCGCGACGGTCTCGGTGGCGGCGGCACAGATCGAGAAGGCCGAGAAGTCGGCTGTCGCCTGGTTCGTTGACACGGTCGCGGCCAGCCCCGGCGGCCTCGCCGCCTCGATCGGAACGATCGTCCACGCGGTCATGGAGACGGCGAGCACCCGCGAGGATGCCGACCTCAGCGTCGACGGGCTCTGGGCGGAGGTCGCCGAACGGTGGAAGGAGCTGCGCTTCGACGCACCGTGGCTCGCCGAGCGCGAGAAGCGGGGCGCGGTGCGGCTGCTCGGCGGGCTCAGCGAATACCTCGGCGACTTTTCCGACGACAGCAAGACGCTGCTGCAGGCGGAGGGCAACTTCACCGTTGCGTTCGACCACGTCACCCTGCGCGGCAGCGTCGACAGGGTCGAGCGCTCCGCCGACGGCACGACGGTGATCGTCGACCTCAAGACGGGGTCGCGGATGCCGTCCCAGACGAGTATGCCGGAGCACCCACAGCTGGCCGCCTACCAGCTCGGATTCGCCAGCGGTGCGATCCCGGCAGACGGTGCGATCGCCGGCGGCGCGAAGCTCGTCTTCGTCGCGAGCGGTGTGCGCGGCAAGAACTACAGCGAGAGGACCCAGCAGCCGATGGACGATGAGGGTCTGGAGGCGTTCCGCGAACGCCTGCGCGGGGTGGCCGCCGCCATCTCCGGCGCACAGTTCGAGGGCCCGGCGCAGCTGGACTTCAACGACCCGCTTGCCCGCTGGGAATACCGCATCCACCTGGTTCCGGCGGTGTCGGCATGAGCGTCTTCGAGTCAGCGGAAACGGCGCCGACCCTCGAGAGCGGGCCCGTCCTCGCCCTCGTGCCCGCGCCGCAGCCGATCGGAGCCGCGGCACTCGCCGCCGCGCTCGAACTGCCGCCACCCACGCCGGAGCAGATCGCCGTGATCGAGGCCGCGCCGGGCGGCCAGGCCATCGTCGTGGCCGGCGCAGGCAGCGGTAAGACGGAGACGATGGCGAACCGGGTGGTCTGGCTGCTCGCCAACGGCCACGCCGCCGTGCCGGAGGTGCTCGGACTCACCTTCACCCGCAAGGCGGCCGGCGAACTCGCCGTGCGCATCCGGGAACGCGTCGAACAGCTCGTGAGGGCCGGGATCGCCGACGTCGAGTTCGACATCTTCGAGTCGGCATCCGTCTCGACGTACAACTCCTTCGCCAGCACCATCTACCGGGAGAACGCCATGCTGATCGGGCGGGAGCCCGACGCGGTCGTGCTCGGCGAGGCATCCGCCTGGCAGCTGGCCAGGCAGGTCGTCAGCGACACCGCCGACCCCCGCCTCGTCGAGATGGACAAACGCCTCGACGCCGTCACGGGTGCGGTGCTCGGGCTCAGCCGTGCGCTCGCCGAGAACGTGGTCGATGTGCGAGACGTGCACGCGATGACCCGCGAATTCCTCGGTATGTCCGATCTGCCGATCGGCGGAACCGGGCGCAAGAAGACCCCGTACACGAGCTTCACCGCCGCGCTTGATGCCGTCGGCTCCCTGCCGCCGCTGCTCGATCTGGCCGAGCGCTTCCAGGCAGAGAAGCGCCGCCGCGGCTTCGTCGAGTTCTCCGACCAGGTCGCCCTCGCCCTCGAGGTCTGCCACCGCAACCCGGCAGTGGTCGCCAACTATCGGGAGCGGTACCGGGCCGTGCTCCTCGACGAGTACCAAGACACCTCCGTCGTGCAGACGCGGCTGCTGGCCGCGCTGTTCGCCGGGCACGGGGTGATGGCGGTCGGCGACCCCGATCAGTCGATCTACGGCTGGCGTGGCGCGAGCGCGGCGAACCTCGCGCGCTTCGCCCCCGACTTCCGGGGCCCAGACGTCGGCGGTGCCGGCGCGACCCAGGCGGAGCGCTTCGAGCTCTCGATCAGCTGGCGGAACCCCCGCACCGTGCTGGCGGCGGCCAACGAGATCGTCCGCCCCTTCACGCTGCAGGCAGGGGACGCCCCGCCTAAGTCGCCGCTGACCGCGCCCGGTTTCGCCGGCGACGGCCTGCTCGACGTGACATTCCAGGAGACGGTGGAAGACGAGGCGGCGGCCGTCGCCGACTGGTTCGCGGCACGGCTCGGCTCCGGCGCCCAGCGGGCGGATGCCGGCGACGGCTCGCAGCCGAAGAGACGCTCGGCGGCCATGCTCTGCCGCAGCCTCGGCAAGATCGACGTGTTCACCGACGCGCTCAGGGCCCGCGGCGTTCCGTACCACGTGCTCGGCCTGGCCGGGCTGCTCGATCAGCCGGTGATCGTCGACCTCGTGTCGGCACT
>CAZZNX010000197.1:0-3111 GCA_964655795.1 uncultured Leifsonia sp.
CCAGTACGTCGGCGGCGTCGAGCACGCGATCCTGCACCTGCTCTACGCGCGCTTCATCACCAAGGTTCTGCACGACCTCGGCTACCTCGACTTCGAGGAGCCCTTCAAGGCGCTGCTGAACCAGGGCATGGTCATCCTCGACGGCGCCAAGATGAGCAAGAGCAAGGGCAATATCGTCTTCTTCACCGAAGAGGTCGACAAGCACGGCGTCGACGCCGTGCGCCTGACGATGGCCTTCGCCGGCCCGCCGGAGGACGACATCGACTGGGCCGAGGTGTCGCCCGTCGGCTCGGCCAAGTTCCTCGCCCGCGCCTGGCGCGTCGCCAACGACGTCACGAGCGCTCCCGGCGTCGACCCGGCCGGCGGCGACCAGGCCCTGCGCCGTGTCACGCACCGCTTCCTCGCCGACGCTCCCGGCCTGACGGAGGCGTTCAAGTTCAACGTCGTCGTCGCGCGCCTGATGGAGCTCGTCAACGCCACCCGCAAGGCGATCGACTCCGGCGCCGGCCCGGCGGACCCCGCCGTGCGCGAGGCCGCCGAGACGACGGCGCTGGCCCTCAACCTCTTCGCGCCGTACCTGGCCGAGGAGATGTGGGAGAAGCTCGGCTTCGAACCGTCCGTCGCCCTGGCGCAGTGGCGCACGGCCGATGAGGCCCTTCTCGTCGAGGACTCGGTCACGGCCGTCGTCCAGGTGAACGGCAAGGTGCGCGACCGCCTCGAGGTGTCGCCGCAGATCACCGAGGCCGAGCTGGAAGCACTCGCCATGGCGTCCGAGGCCGTGACGAAGGCGATCGGCGACGGCGAGATCATCAAGGTGATCGTGCGCGCACCGAAGATCGTGAACATCGCGATCCGCGGCTGACCGCACCCCTCAGCACCGTCGATGGCGCCACTCCTGCACAGGCAGGGGAGGCGCCATCGTCGTGTTCCGTCGGAAGGGTTGTGAACCACTTGCCGACGTGGTTAAAGTGCATCTGCCCGTGCGTCGAAACTCATTGAGGTGTCGTCATGAAGTTACCAATCGCTGAATTGCATCTCCATCTCGAGGGCACGCTTGAGCCGGAATTCATCATGGAAACAGCCGCCCGAAACGGCGTCCAGCTGCCCTGGTCCTCACTGGCGGACCTGAAGAGTCGCTACAGTTTCACCGACTTGCAGTCGTTCCTCGACCTGCTCTACACGAATCTCGAGGTCCTCCGTACGCGTGCAGACTACGAGATGATGACCCGCAGCTACCTGGAGCGTGCATCAGCCGCCGGCGTCCGCCATGCGGAGGTGTCGTTCGATGCTCAGGCTCACACGCTGAGAGGCATCCCGCTGGACGTTGTGGTCGGCGGTATCCGGGACGCCCTCGACGTCAGTGAGGCACAGTACGGGCTCACGACGAAGCTCTTTGTGTCGTTCTGGCGGGACCGTCCGGCGGCGGAGGCACTGGAGATCCTCACGACACTCCTCAGTTCCGGAGCTCGTATCGATGGGATCGGACTCGACTCCGCAGAGCTCGGATACCCGCCAGAACTCTTCGTCGACGTGTACGCACGTGCACGCGAACACGGGCTCCACGTCGTTGCGCACGCTGGCGAAGAGGGCCCACCGCAGTACGTTGCCGACTCCCTGGATCTGCTGCACGTGGAGCGCATCGATCACGGCAATCGGTGCCTCGAAGATGATGAGCTCGTGGCCAGGCTTGCCGCAGAGCGAGTGCCCTTGACCATCTGTCCGCTCTCGAATGTTCGGCTTCGAGTCGTGGACACGATGTCCCAACACCCGTTGTTGAGAATGCTCGACACAGGACTGCTCATCTCCATCAACTCCGACGACCCGGCCTATTTCGGTGGATACATCGATGCGAACTTCGCTGCCGTCACCGAACAATTCACGCTCGGCTCTGAGACGCTTGCGCAGTTGGCACGGAACTCCGTCGAATCCTCGTTTCTCGACGACGACGGTCGCAACCGGCTGTACGGAGAAATCGATGCGTGGCTCGACGCGGAAGCTCATGGCTCGTCAGTTGACGTGAGCCACTGACTTCTGACGAAGGCTGCCTCTCCTGCACAGGCAGGGCAGGCGCCATCGTTGTGCACAGCCGCGACGCTGAGCGCGCAGGCAGAATGGGCGGTTCCTAGGCTGCTGGAATGGAGCCCCCAGCAGCGCCGCCGCTCGAGCACGAGCAGGCCGCGGCAATGGCCGCGCTGGCGCCGTCGGCCAGGGCGCCGTCACGGCGCATCCGGCTGGGCGTCGGAGCGGCGATCGTGTTGTTCATCCTCGCCCTGCTCACCGCCGTGGCGATCACGGCGTTCGGTGGCTCCGGCGTCGACGAGACGGTTCCGCTCGCGGGGCCGGAACACTCCACGGGGCCGCAGCCCACCGGGCCGTACTCAACGGAAACACCCGCGGCAACGGATGCCGCGGACGACGGCGTGCACATCTACGTGCACGTGCTCGGCGCGGTCGGCAACGCCGGGCTCTACGAGCTGGCCGATGGGTCACGCGTCATCGACGTGATCGCGGCGGCGGGTGGTTTCGCCGATGATGCCGATCCGGCCGGAGTGAATCTCGCGCGCCCACTCACGGACGGCGAACAGCTCCGTGTTCCCCGGGTCGGGGAGGTTCCGACCGCGCCCCCTGCGCAGGCAGGCGGCACGGGGGCCGATCCGGGTTCCGGCCCTGGCGGCGTGGCATCCGCCCCGGTCAGCCTGAACTCGGCGACGCTCGCCGAGTTGGAGACGCTGCCGCGGATCGGCCCGGCCCTTGCCCAGCGGATCCTCGACTGGCGTGAGGCGAACGGCGGTTTCGCCACCATCGAGGATCTCCGCAATGTGACGGGCATCGGGCAGAAGACCTTCGACGGGCTGAAGGATCACGTGACACCGTGATGACCAGCACCGTGATGGCCGAACCGTGGTGACCCGCGCGGTGATGCCCCGCGGCGTGATCGTCGATCCCGTGGCGGCACGCGCTCTGCTCCCGGCGGCGACGGCGTGGGCGGCGGCGCTGCTCGCGACGAACGTGCCCGCGTGGCCGATCGCGCTCGTCGGCTGGGCTGCGGCGTCCGTGACCCTCTGCACGGCGCTCGTGCTTCGCCACCGCGCGGCGCTGCCCCGTGCCCGA
>CAZZNX010000198.1:0-2891 GCA_964655795.1 uncultured Leifsonia sp.
GCCGCCCCGGCCGCTGTGCCGCCGGCCGCGGCATCCGAGGCGCCGACCGAGTTCTCGGCCCCGCGCTCCGCGCAGCCCGACTTCTTCGAGCTGGCCCCGCCGATGTTCAAGGCGCCGCCCGCACCGTTGCCGGCGACTCCGGCCGCCCCCGCTGCTCCGGCGGCGCCGCTGCCTGCCGAATCTGCGCCAACTAGTTCTGTGTCAGCTGAATCTGCGCCCGCCGAATCCGCGCCGGCAGCGCCGACGGCACAGGAACCCCCGGCCCCGATCGCCGCGACGGCACCCGTCGCGAGCCCGGTGCCCGCGTCGGTTCCGCCCGAGTTCGACCCGGCCAGCCCGGAGTTTGACCAGTCGTTCACCGCTGCGATCATCATCCCCGGTGATGAGCCCGACGCCTACCTCGACGACGAGGACGAGGTCGACGCTCCGAGTGGGCCGGTGTTCCAGTGGGGCCTCGTCCCCGATGCCGACGC
Source organism: uncultured Leifsonia sp. (assembly GCA_964655795.1). Classification (GTDB taxonomy): domain Bacteria; phylum Actinomycetota; class Actinomycetes; order Actinomycetales; family Microbacteriaceae; genus Microterricola. The sequence goes on from CAZZNX010000198.1 coordinate 474, forward strand.
GGAGGACGCCACGCAGCCCGAGGCGGCGCAGACCGCTGCCCCGATCGCGACCGCACCGATCGCGACCGCACCGATCACGGCCGCACCGATCGCCGCAGCTCCGATCACGCCTGCACCGACAGACACCGCTCCTGCCGAAGCAGTCGCCGCCGTCGAGGCCGCAGCGCCTCCGGCACCGGTCAGCGCCGCGCCCGTCGAGGCCGCCGCACCGATCGTGCCCGCATTCTTCGCCAGCGCGATCGGCGAGCCCATCGTCGATGACGCAGTAGCTGACGCAGAGCCCGCCAGCCCTGCCGTGCCGGCAGAACCGATGGCGGATGTTGAGCCCGAGCCCGAGCCCGAGCCCGCCGACGACGCCGATGATGACGCGGAGCAGGAATCCACCTCAGACGACGATCTGGCGGACTGGTTCGCCGCGAGCTTCGCCGCAGCCGCGGATCCGAGCGAGCCCGCGCCCGCCGTGACGGAAGTGCCGGAGGCCGCCCCCGCTGTGGTGCCGGAAGCCCCCGCCGAGCCCGAGCCAGAGCCCGAGCCCGCGACGGAGCCGGTTGCCGCGCCCGTCATCGAACCGGCGATCGAACCCGCAGCAGAGACCGTGGCAACCGCCGCGGTGCAACCGCCCACCCTGATCGTGCCGCCGGCGCCGGACGTGGCCCCGCTGCCGATCCCCGGTGTCACCGCACCACGCCCGTTCCAGGCTCCCAGCTATGGTGCCGGAGCGGCGTTCACACCCGTCTTCGCCGCTTCGGCGAACGGGCCCCAGTCTCCGCAGACGCCGCAGCCACGCGGCGCCGGCGCCCCGGCATCCGGTGCCGGTCAGGGATCGGGTGGCTCGGGATCCGGCCAGGGTCGGGGCTCGGGCGGCGGAAAGCCACCGCGCGCGCTGATCATCACACTTCTCGCGGTGCTCGCCGTTGCGGTGCTCGTCGGACTCTTCGTGCTCGGCACGAAGCTTCCCGCCCTGCTCGGCACGGCTCCCGCCCCCACGCCCAGCGCCACGCCCAGCGCCGAGCCGACGACGGAGGCACCCGTGGCGCCGCCGGCGCCGACGGCGATGCAACCCGCTGGCGAGCACGACTGGGACACCCTGTTCGGTGGCGAGTGCCTCGACCCCTTCAGCTCGCCCTGGGCGGAGACGTTCACCGTTGTCGACTGCGCTGCACCTCACGCCGCCCAGCTCGTCTACCGTGGCAGCTTTGATGTCGATCCAGCCGCGGCGTTCCCCGGCGAAGAGGCGCTCGCCGGCCAGATCAACGCCCTCTGTGGCACCCCCGGAATCGTCGATCTCGCTGCGGCTGCCGCGTTCGGCGAGTTGCAGCTGCAGGGCAGCTTCCCGGTAACGGCAGAGCAGTGGGAAGCTGGGCAGCGCAACTACTACTGTTTCGTCACCCAGGTCTCGGCCGAGCCCATCACGGGCAGCGTGGCCGGCCCAGGCCCGGCAGTCTGATCAGCCAGGGGCACGGCGCTGCAACGCCGACAAGCCTCGCAGCACCTCCGCGCAACGCCGCGCGCTGAGCCGAACACCAGCAACAGGAGATTCCGCAATGACTGAGTCCGCGCGTCCCACCAGCCCCCGCCTCGTTGTCGTCGGCTCGCTCAACGTCGACAGCACGAGCTACGTCGGGCACTTTCCGGCACCGGGCGAGACGGTCGAGAGCACCGGATTCGCCATCGCACTCGGCGGCAAGGGCACGAACCAGGCCGTTGCCGCCCACTTGGCCGGAGTCGAGACCGAACTCATCGCCCGCATCGGAACGGACAGCTCTGGCGACTTCGCGCTGAACACCCTCGCTCAGCTCGGCGTGGCGACGAACGGCATCGAGCGGATCGCCGACGTCACGACGGGCGTCGCGCAGATCACGGTGGCCGCCTCCGGCGAGAACACGGTGATCGTCACAGCCGGAGCCAACGGACTGCTCGGCCCCGAGCTCAGCGACACCGATGCTGCCGCGATCGCCGAGGCCTCCCTCGTGCTGACGCAGGGCGAGATCCCGGCCACGACCGTCGAAGCGTTGGCGGCCTCCGCGTCGGCCGCCGGCACCCGCTACGTGCTCAACCTCGCGCCTCCCGTCGCCGTCGCGCCCGCTGCGCTGGCCGTGTGCGACCCGCTGGTCGTCAACGAACACGAGGCACGCGCCGTCGGCCTCGTTCCGGATGCCGCGGCAGACGACACGCTCTCGACCGAGCGCTGGCAGCAGCTCGCGGCATCCGCCGTCGCCGCCGGACGCTGCCGCTCCCTCGTGATCACGCTCGGCTCGGCCGGCGCGGTCGCCGCTGATGCGGCAGGCAGCTGGCACCGACAGGCGCCGCGGGTGACACCGGTGGACACCACCGGTGCCGGTGACTGCTTCACGGGCACCCTCGCCGCCTTCCTCGCTGAGGGCCGCTCGCTCGCCGAGGCCACGGGTCTCGCCGCCG
>CAZZNX010000199.1:0-1492 GCA_964655795.1 uncultured Leifsonia sp.
CGAGCCTCGCCGCGCTGAGGGCGACGGATGCGCCGCGGCTGACGCCGCCCCACACGTTCGCAACCCCGGCCGCGATCGTGCGTGTCGGCGCGTTCGCGTCGTGTTCGCGCAGTCGGCGAACGAGGTCGCCGGTGTTGATCAACACGGGGCACGCGGTCTGGCACATGCCGTCGGCGGCGCAGGTTTGCACGGAGGAGTACTCCTCGGCGGCGGCGAGCGTGGCGTCCAGCGTTGTGTCGCCGTCGGCGCGGGCCGCGGCCCTGGCCCGGCGTACGGCGATGCGCTGCCGGGGGGTGAGAGTCACGTCCTTGCTCGGGCAGACCGGCTCGCAGTAGCCACACTCGACGCAGCGGTCGACCTCCGACTCCACCTCTGGCGTCAGTTTCAGGTGTTCGAGGTGGGAGGTGGGGGAGTCGGTGAGCAGTACCCCGGGGTTCAGCACGCCGTGCGGGTCGCAGAGCCGCTTCACCTCGCGCATGACCGCGTAGAGCTCGCTCCCGAACTGGCGCTCGACGAACGGCGCCATGATGCGACCGGTGCCGTGTTCGGCCTTCAGCGTGCCACCGACGCCGAGCACGAGTTCGACGAGATCCTCAGTGAAGTCCGCCTGGCGCGCGATGGCGCCGTCCGCGGTGAAGTCCTCGGTGAGCAGGAAGTGGATGTTGCCGTCCTTGGCGTGCCCGAAGATGACGGCGTCGTCGTAGCCATGGCGTCGGAACAACGACTGGAGCGCCGCGCAGGTGGCGGAAAGTCGCTCGACGGGAACAGCGATGTCCTCCAGCAGCGCGGTTGTGCCTGGCTTGCGCACGCCCGCGATGGCGGCGTAGAGGCCCTTGCGGAAGTGCCAGAGGCGGGCGCGTTCCTTCGCATCGCGGGTGATGGCGAGCGCGGGGGCACCGGCATCGGCGATGGCCAGCCTCGCGCGCTCGATCTGGCCGGCGAGGTCGGCGTCATCCGTGCCGTGGTACTCCACCAGCATCGCGGCGTGGTCGACGATCATGACGTCGTCGATGATGCCCGCCGCCGTCGGATCGGCCTGGATGACGCGGAGCGACGCGGCGTCCATCAGCTCGAGTGTCGCCGCTCCCGTGCCGACCAGGACGGGCAGGATGCCGGTCGCCGCGTCGAGGCTGTCGAACACGAGCAGGGCGGTGCCGATCGCCGGAGCGATCGGGACTGTGTCGAAGACGGCCTCGGCGACGAAGCCCAGGGTGCCCTCGCTGCCGACAAGCAGGTGGGCGAGGATCTGTGCAGGCTCGTCGAAGTCGAGGAAGGAGTTCAGGCCGTAGCCCATGGTGTTCTTGCCGCGGTATTGACGCTCGATCTCCGCGACCAGGTCGGCGCGGTCACGGATCCCGCGGCGCAAGCGGTTCAGACCGGAGTGCAGGGCGGGTTCGGCGGCGGCGAGCCGGGCATCGGCGTCCGGCAGCGCGGTGTCGATGACCGTGCCGCTCGGAAGCACGACGGTCATCCCGGCGAGCGTGCGATAACT
>CAZZNX010000199.1:1518-2861 GCA_964655795.1 uncultured Leifsonia sp.
GGCGATGACCCCGCCGATGGTCGCCGCGATCTCGCTGGCCGGGTCGGGGCCGAGCTTGCGGCCGTGGCGGATCAGGCGGGCGTTCACCTGGCGCACGGTCGCGCCGGGTTGCACGCGCACGCGGGCCCCGCCGTCCTCGACGGTGATGCCGCGAAACGCTGCACGCGTGTCGAGCAGGATGCCGTCACCGGATGCCTGACCGGAGAGGCTGGTACCCCCGGAGCGCACCGTGACGTGTCGTCCGGCACTCGCCGCATAGCCGAAGACGGCGGCGACCTGCTCGATACTCTCGGGCGTGACAACGGCATCGGGTGTGAGCAGAACGTGCGACGCGTCGACGCCGGCCACGATCCGATCGAACTGCGCGACGCTCACGGAGCGGTCGCCATTGCGGTGCGGGCCGCCGAGCGCGAGCCGAAGGCCGGCCGCGAGCGACTCATCACCGGGGGAGACGGCGGATCGGGCGGCGGTTGCTGATGGCGTCATGCGGGGGAGTCCAGACGGTCAATGAAAGTTTTTTACATCAACAGCCTACACTTTGTAAATTTATGCCCTTCAGTGCCTCGATGCGCGGGTGTGGCGCCAGGCTGACATGCCTAGGCGCCGTAGGCGCGCGCGATGCTCTGGGCACCGAGCTTCAGACGCTCGGCGATCTCTCCTTCGGTGCCGGGGATGACGACGTGGATCACCGCGATCGAGGCAGGAGGCTGGCCAGGCAGCATGAGCGGCACGGCGACCGACTTCAGCGACGGCACGACCTCGTCGTGGCTGGAGGCGTAGCCGCGCGCCCGGCTCTCGCCCAGTTCCGCCCGCAGCTCCGCTCTGAGTTCGGTCGGCCACGCGCTCTCCGGAAGCCCGAGGAGGATCGCCTTGCCTGGCCCGCCCCGGCTGATCGGATGCCGGTAGCCAGGGCGATACGCCACGACGGCGACCGTCTGGCGTGGGGCGGCGCTCACCAGGGTGACGGCCTCGCCGCTGTCGAGCATCACCGCGAGCAGGCAGGTCATGCCGAGCTCATTCGCGATCTCGTTGAGCACGGGGAGCGCCGCTTGCTGCAGATTGCGCGCGACTCCGGAGTTCAACGCGGCGAGGCCGGCGCCCAGGCCGACGTGGCCGGCACCGTCCCGCGTGACGAGGTCATGTTCCTCGAGGGTGCGGAGCAGGCGGTAGGCGACCGAGCGGTGTACGTCGAGCGCGGCGGCCAGCTCGGCGATCGAGAGATTGCGTTCGGCGCCGGCGAGGATCTCGAGCAGGCGGATGCCGCGGCTCAACGTCTGCGATCCGGCCTGCGGTGCAGCCTGTTTCTCCATCGCCCGCCCAGCCTCTCTTCTCGCATCCACGCG
>CAZZNX010000200.1:0-2842 GCA_964655795.1 uncultured Leifsonia sp.
GTGACGCCGGCTTCGCGGTGACGGATGTCGCCAGCGTGACCGGCTTCGCCGAGGCCCTCGACGGCCGCGTCAAGACGCTGCACCCCTCCGTGCACGCCGGCCTGCTCGCCGATCTGCGCCTCGAGTCGCACGAGGCACAACTGCTCGAACTCGGCATCGCCCCGTTCGAGCTCGTCGTCGTCAACCTCTACCCCTTCGCCGAGACGGTCGCCTCCGGCGCCCCGGCCAGCGACGTCGTCGAGCAGATCGACATCGGCGGTCCGGCCATGGTGCGCGCATCGGCCAAGAACCACGCCAACGTCGCCATCGTCGTCTCGCCGACGAACTACCCGCAGATCATCGCCGCGCTGCAGGCCGGTGGCACGACGCTCGCCCAGCGCCAGGCGCTGGCCGCCGAGGCGTTCCGCCACACGGCCACCTACGACGTGAACGTCGCATCGTGGATCGGCAACGTCGTCGCCCCCGACGACGAGGGCACCGGATTCCCGGGCTGGATCGGTGCAACCTGGACCCGCCAGCAGAGCCTGCGCTACGGCGAGAACTCGCACCAGAAGGCGGCGCTCTACCGCAACCGCGAGGGCGGCGGCATCGCCCAGGCCGAGCAGCTGCACGGCAAGGAGATGTCGTACAACAACTTCGTCGACGCCGACGCCGCCGTGCGTGCAGCCTACGACTTTGCCGAGCCGGCCGTCGCCATCATCAAGCACGCGAACCCGTGCGGCATCGCCGTCGGCGCCGTGGATGCCGTCGACCCCATCGCCTCGGCCCACGAGCGCGCCCACGCCTGCGACCCGGTGTCGGCCTTCGGAGGCGTCATCGCCGCGAACCGCACCGTCACCGCCGAGATGGCCCGCACGGTGAGCGGCATCTTCACCGAGGTGCTCGTCGCCCCCGGCTTCGAGCCGGAGGCCGTCGAGATCCTCACCGCCAAGAAGAACATCCGTCTGCTGCAGCTTCCGGCCGACTACCGCCCGATCGCGACAGAGATCCGCCAGGTCTCCGGCGGTCTGCTGATGCAGCAGGCCGACTCCTTCGCCGAGTTCAGCTCGGCCGGCTGGACCCTCGCCGCAGGCGAGGAGGCATCGGCAGAGACCCGCGCCGAGCTCGAGTTCGCCTGGCGCGCCTGCCGCGCGGTCAAGTCCAACGGCATCCTGCTGGCCTCCGGCGGGGCCTCCGTCGGTGTCGGCATGGGCCAGGTCAACCGGGTCGACTCCTGCCACCTCGCCGTGAGCCGCGCCGGTGAGCGCGCGAGCGGCTCTGTCGCGGCATCCGACGCCTTCTTCCCCTTCGCCGACGGCCTGCAGGTGCTGCTCGACGCCGGGGTCAAGGCCGTCGTCCAGCCCGGTGGCTCTGTACGCGACGAGGAGGTCATCGCCGCGGCGACGGCCGCAGGCGTCACCATGTACTTCACGGGCGAGCGCCACTTCTTCCACTAGGAGTCTCACTCGTCCCACGATGACCGGATGCCGCAACCGCGGCATCCGGTCATTCTGTCTTGTGGTGTCCGCTGTGGTCGCGTGACGCCGCTGGTTGAGCTTGTCGAAGCCCCTGCTTGCGCAGGATCAGCCGCACCAGCATCGCTTGCGGTTTCCGAGGCTGCCGCGGAATGGGCTGCCGCCTTTCGCGGCGCCACGCGCCGCGCGCGATAGTCTCGCTGCTATGACTTCTTCGGATGCCGGGGCCCCCGTCCCCGCTCAGCACCCAACGCTCCACCGCCGACCAGCCACCCAACGCCCCCGCAGCACGGCCGCAGCGGTGCTCTCCGCCCTCAGCGTCGTGTTCGGCGCCTATCTCATCACCGTGCTCAGCTACTTCATCAGCAGCGGCCAGCAGGCACAGGCGATCGCCCAGTTCGGCGGCTTCTTCGCCCTGCCCGCGCTCATCGCCTTCGTGCTGCTCAGCATCTTCAACCTGCTCGGAGCGACGCGCGCCTGGTTGCCCGCCCTGGCCGGTGGCCTCGGCGCCGGCGTGCTCGGCGCCCTGCTCGGCTCGGCCGTGCTGATCTCCGGCACCTCAGGCAACGTCTTCGCCTCCGACGTGGTGATCTACCTGTTCAGCAGCCTGTTCAGCTTCAACCTCCTCTTCGTGCTCTCCATCGCCGTCGCCTCCGCGCTGCTCGGGCCCCGCGTGTATGACGCCGTCATCGGCTTCCGCACGATCGGCCGCCGTGTCGGGGAACGCCACGTCGCTCTCGTGCGCATCCCGGCATCAAACCTCGCCGACGGCGAACTGACCCACATCGATCGGGTCCCGGTGAATGTCGAACTCGCCGATCAGCAGTGGGACAACTACTGCGCCGCACTCGACGCCGAGGGCTGGGAGACGATCGAGGTTCCGGCGGCGCCGGAGTTGGCCGACTCAGTCTTCATCGAGGACGCCGTCGTGATGTTCGGCGAGTTGGCCGTGATCACGAGCCCGGGAGCCGAATCCCGGCGCGATGAGATCGCCGGCGCCGAGCAGGCCGTGCGTGAGCTCGGCGGGCTGGCGATCGAACGCATCCTCGCCCCGGGGACGCTCGACGGCGGCGATGTGCTGAAGATCGGCAAGACCGTCTACGTCGGTCGTTCGCTGCGTACGAACGCAGAGGGCATCCGCCAGCTGCGCGTCCTGCTCGCCCCGCACGGCTACACCGTCGTGGCGGTGCCGTTGACGAAGGCGCTGCACCTGAAGAGCGCCGTCACCGCGCTGCCGGACGGCACCGTGATCGGCTGGGCTCCCGTCGTCGACAACCCCGAGATCTTCGACCGCTTCCTGCCGATGCCGGAGGAGGCCGGTTCGGCCGTCGTCGTGCTGAGCGAGGACACCGTGCGCGCGCCGGATGTCGCCTTCATCCGGGCCGACC
>CAZZNX010000201.1:0-2817 GCA_964655795.1 uncultured Leifsonia sp.
CCGTCTCACGCACCCGTGCGGCGCTGCTCCTTCGTCGCGGCGCCGCTCGCTCGAGCCAACGTGCGCGGGTGCGGGGACGGCGTGGGTGGCGGGGCATCCGATCGAAGTGTCGGTCGGATGCCCCGGTGCGTCACCGCACGGGTGACACGGGTGGTGCTTAGAGCGCGAGAACCGCGGCGACGGTCACGCGCAGCGTGGCGCCGAGCTCGGCGTCGACGTTCGTCCAGTACTGGAAGAAGCGCTCCCGGATGTCCTCGACCGTGATCGAGCTGCCCTGACCGGTGAGGGTGTCGACGAAGCGCGCCTTGGCTGCATCGTCGAAGACCTCGCGGTAGAGCGTCCCGGCCTGGCCGAAGTCATCGTCCTCGGAGTGCAGGGTCGCCGCGGTGCGCACGAGCTCACCGTCGCTCTCCCAGCTGCCGGCACCGGCGGCTGCGGCATCCGCGGCCGGGCCACCGACGCTGTTCGGCGCGTACACCGGAACGGTCGGCGCGTTGAAGCCGTGGCGCTGGGCGCCGTCCTGCGAGTAGTTGTGGACGGGGGCCGCGTGCGGCGCGTTCACGGGGATCTGGTTGTAGTTGGTGCCGACGCGGTAGCGCTGGGCGTCCGGGTAGCTGAACACGCGGGCCATCAGCATCTTGTCTGGACTGATGTCGATGCCGGGAACCGTGTTCGCCGGCGAGAAGGCGGCCTGCTCGATCTCGGCGAAGAAGTTCTGCGGGTTGCGGTTGAGCGTGTGCGTTCCGACCTTGATCAGCGGGTAGTCGGCGTGCGGCCAGACCTTGGTGAGGTCGAAGGGGTTGAAGCGGTAGTTCTTCGCGTCGTCGTACGGCATGACCTGCACGTGCAGATCCCACGACGGGAAGTTGCCGGCCTCGATCGCCTCGTAGAGGTCGCGGCGGTAGTAGTCGGCATCCGCACCCGCAATGAGCTCGGCCTCTGCGGCGTCGATCTCGACATTGCCCTGGTTCGAGGTGAAGTGGTACTTGACCCAGAAACGCTCACCGGCGGCGTTGATCCACTGGTAGGTGTGCGAGCCGAATCCGGGCATCTCGCGCCACGAGCGCGGCAGGCCGCGGTCGCCCATGAGGTAGGTGACCTGGTGGGCGGACTCGGGCGAGAGGCCCCAGAAGTCCCACTGCATGTCGGAGTTGCGGAGGCCGGAGCCCGGCATGCGCTTCTGCGAGTGGATGAAGTCGGGGAACTTGATGCCGTCGCGGATGAAGAAGACGGGGGTGTTGTTGCCGACGATGTCGTAGTTGCCCTCGGTCGTGTAGAACTTCACCGAGAAGCCGCGCACATCGCGCCAGGTGTCAGGGGAGCCCTGCTCGCCGGCGACGCTCGAGAAGCGCTGCAGCGTCTCGGTGTTCGCGCCCGGCTGGAACACGGCGGCACGGGTGTACGCCGAGACGTCCTCCGTGACCTCGAAGGTGCCGAATGCGCCGCCACCCTTGGCGTGGACGACCCGCTCCGGCACACGCTCGCGGGCGAACTGGGCGAGCTTCTCGACGAGGTAACGGTCGTGCAGCGCGGTCGCGCCGTTCGGGCCGGCGGTGAGCGAGTGCTCGTCGCTGGCGACAGGGGTTCCGGTTTGCGTGGTCGTGATCTCCGACATGGCTTCCTTCTGTTTTCGGTTCTGTGTGGTGTTCGGTAGGGCGGATACGTGTGTGTGGGGCGCGATGGCGCGCCGAATACTGCCTCGGTCACGAGGCGGTTCTGCGGATGCCGCGCTACTCGGCTTCTGCTGAGGCTTCTGCCGAGGCTTCTGCTGAGCCTTCTGCCGCGGCGCGGGCGGCCTGACACTCGGCGCAGAGGCCCCAGAAGGTGACCTCGGCCGTCTGGATCTCGAAGCCATGCGTGCTGTGCGGCGTGAGGCAGGGCGCCTCACCGATGACGCAGTCCACGTCCTGCACCGCCTGGCAGCTGGTGCAGACGAGGTGGTGGTGGTTGTCGCCGATGCGGTTCTCGTAGAGCGCCGGCGAGCCGGCCGGCTCGATCTTGCGCAGCAGCCCTGCGCCCTCGAGCGCGGCGAGGACGCCGTAGACGGCCTGCATCGAGCTGTTCGGCAACGTGGTGCCGATGGCGCCGAAGATGTCCTCCGCGCTGCGGTGACCCGGCTGCTGCAGGACGTCGAGGACCGCGAGGCGGGGCGCCGTGACCTTGAGCCCGGCGGAGCGCAGGCGCTCCTCTGGGCTGGCGGTTGCGGCATCCGATGTCATGTCTCCACCGTAACAGTTGTTTTGAGCCATTCAAAACAACTGCGGCGACGTGCACAGCATTCACACAGCCCGATTCGAACTTTCGACGCATGCCTTCGCCCGGCCTCGACTGCGATGATGGGAGCATCCCCCGATCTTTGGAGCCATCCGCCGTGTCACCACGCCTGTTCTACCGCACCCTCGCCATTGCCGAAGCGATCACCTGGACAGGTCTGATCACCGCGATGATCCTCAAGTACGGCTTCGACGCCGGCGGACTGCCCGTGCTCATCGCCGGCTCGCTGCACGGACTCGTGTTCCTGACGTACGCGTTCACCGCCGTGCTCGTCGGTGTGAACCAGCGCTGGTCGATCCCGCTGATCATCCTCGGCGTGATCACGGCGATCGTGCCCTACGCAACCGTGCCGTTCGACATCTGGGCCGACCGCACCGGGCGCCTGGACGGCCCGTGGCGCAAGGAGACCAGCGACGACCCGCGCGACAAGCACTGGATCGACACCACCATGCGCTGGTTCCTGAACCACACGGCCGCACTGGTCGGCATCTTCGTCGTCGGCATCGCCGGCATCATGACCGTGCTGCTGATCGCGGGCCCTCC
>CAZZNX010000202.1:0-2726 GCA_964655795.1 uncultured Leifsonia sp.
TCGGCGGTGCGAATCAGCGAGTTGGCACGCCTCAGCGTGCGTCGGCCTCGTCGTCGCTGGCTGCGTCATCCTCGTCGGCTGCGTCGGCCTCGTCGGCTGCGTCATCCTCGTCGTCGTCGAGGTCGCGCGGCTTGACGTAGGGGTCCTCGTCGCCGGCGTACTGCGCCTGCGCGGCGAGGCCGGCCACCTCGGTGTCGCGCTGCTGCGCCTCGCGCAGCAGGCCATCGATGTGCGCGGCGTTCTCTGGAATACCGTCGAGCAGGAACTCCAGCGACGGGGTGAGCCGTGCGGTGAGGTTCTTGCCGACCTCGCTGCGGAACATGCCGGTGGCGGCCTTGAGGCCAGCGGCGGTGTCCGCACGCTCCTCATCGGTGCCGTACACGGTGTAGTAGACGGTGGCGTGCTGCAGGTCGCCGGTCATCTGAACGTCGGTGATGGTGACGAATCCGATGCGCGGGTCGCGGATACCGCGCTCGAGGCGCTTCGCGATGATCACCTGGATACGGTCGGCCATTTTCTTGGCGCGTGCCTGATCAACCATGGTGGTTTTCCTCTCGGTGGGACAGATTGCAGAAGTGAAAGAACAATGGCCGAGCCAGAGAAGTCTGACTCGGCCATTGTTTCAGAGCTGAGCTCCGAGCCTGTGACTAGGCGCGGGGCTTCTCCTTGAGTTCGATCGTCTCGATCTCGTCACCGATCTGGATGTCGTTGAACTTGCCGAGGCCGATGCCGGCTTCGAAGTCCGTACGAACCTCGGTGACGTCATCCTTGAAGCGACGCAGCGACTCGATGGCGAGGTTGTCGCCAACGACGATGCCGTCGCGGATGACGCGTGCCTTGGCGTTTCGCGTGATCGTTCCCGAGCGCACGATGACACCGGCGATGTTGCCGAACTTGGAGGAACGGAACACCTCGCGGATCTCGGCGACGCCCGACTGGACCTCTTCGTACTCCGGCTTGAGCATGCCCTTGAGGGAATCCTCAATCTCATCGATCGCGTTGTAGATGACCGAGTAGAAGCGCACGTCGACGCCTTCACGAGCGGCACGCTCGCGCGCCTTCGTGTCGGGGCGCACGTTGAAGCCGACGATGATCGCGTTGTCGATGGTCGCCAGGTTGACGTCCGACTCGGTGATCGCACCGACACCGCGGTGGATGATGCGCAGCTGCACGCTGTCATCGACCTCGATCTTGAGCAGCGACTCTTCGAGGGCCTCGACGGCACCCGAAACGTCACCCTTGATGATGAGGTTGAGCGACTCGACCTTGCCCTCTTCGAGTGCACGGGTGAAGTCTTCGAGGCTGATGCGCTTGCGAGCCTTGGCCAGCTGAGCATTGCGCTCTGCTGCTTCACGCTTCTCGGCGATCTGACGGGCCATGCGGTCGTCATCGGTCACGATGAAGGTGTCACCAGCGCGCGGAACGCTGGAGAGACCCTGCACCTGAACGGGGCGCGACGGGAAGGCCTCGAGCACCGCAAGGCCATCCTCATCGGCCATGGCACGCACGCGGCCATAGGCGGTACCGGCGACGATCGAGTCGCCGACACGCAGCGTTCCCGACTGGATGAGCACGGTTGCAACCGCACCGCGACCCTTGTCGAGCTTGGCCTCGATGGCCACACCGCGGGCGTCCTTGTTCGGGTTCGCACGCAGGTCGAGGCCGGCGTCTGCGGTGAGCAGAACGGCGTCGAGCAGGTTCTGGATGCCCAGACCGTCGCGAGCCGAGACATCGACGAAGATGACGTCTCCACCGTATTCTTCGGCGACGAGGCCGAATTCGGTGAGCTGCTGACGAACCTTGGCCGGGTTGGCGTCGGGCTTGTCAACCTTGTTCACCGCGACGACGATCGGCACGTTGGCAGCCTGTGCGTGGTTGAGTGCCTCAATGGTCTGCGGCATGATGCCGTCATCCGCTGCGACAACCAGGATCGCCATGTCGGTCACCTGAGCACCACGTGCACGCATGGCGGTGAACGCCTCGTGACCGGGGGTGTCAATGAAGGTGATGGCGCGCTCGTGGCCCTCGTGCTCCGTCCACACCTGGTAGGCACCGATGTGCTGGGTGATGCCACCGGCTTCACCTTCGACGACATTCGCCTTGCGAATGGCGTCGAGCAGTCGGGTCTTACCGTGGTCGACGTGACCCATGACGGTGACGACGGGCGGACGGATCTCGAGATCCTCATCCGTCTCGTCCTCGAGCTCCTGGTCGAGGTCCATGCCGAAGCCTTCGAGAAGCTCGCGGTCTTCCTCTTCCGGCGACACGATCTGGATCTTGAAGCCGAGCTCTTCGCCGAGCACCTGGAAGGTGGCCTCGTCGAGGGACTCGGTGGCCGTTGCCATCTCACCGAGGTGGAACAGCACGGTCACGAGCGAACCGGGGTTGGCATCGATCTTGTCGGCGAAGTCGGAGATCGATGCTCCGCGACGCAGGCGCACAATCGTGCTGCCGTTGCCACGGGGAACGCTCACGCCGCCCAGCGACGGAGCCTCCCTCATCTCAAATTCTGCCCGCTTCGTCCGCTTGGACTTGCGAGCCTTGCTCTTGCCGCCACCGCGACCGAATGCACCAGCGGTACCACCGCCGGGTCCACGGCCACGACCGCCTGCACCGCCGCCTGGGCGGGGCGCGAAGCCGCCGCCTGCGCCGGGAGCTCCACCGGTTCCACCGCCGGGGCGCTGGAAGCCGCCACCGGCCGGACGCGCTCCACCAGCAGCACCGGG
>CAZZNX010000203.1:0-979 GCA_964655795.1 uncultured Leifsonia sp.
GCCTCGTTCCCTGTGGCCTCGCCAGCCGCGACACGCTGCGCCTCGAGGCCGGCATGCCGCTCTACGGCCACGAGCTCGGCGTCGATGTCTTCCCGGCCCAGGCCGGCCTCGGCCGCGTCGTCGCGCTCGCCAAGGAGGTCGACTTCGTCGGCCGCGCCGCCAGCGAGCAGGGCCCGGCACCTGAAGCCCGCGTGCTCGTCGGCATCGCGGCGGAAGGCCGTCGTGCCGGCCGCGCCGACTATGAGCTCTTCGCCGGCGCGGATGCCGCAGCACCCGCCATCGGCGTGATCACCAGCGGTGCGCTCTCGCCGACCCTCGGCCACCCGATCGCCATGGCCTTCGTCGACCCCGGCCACTCCGAGCTCGGCAGCGAACTCTTCATCGACGTGCGCGGCACGCGGGTGCCGGCATCCGTCGTCGCGCTGCCGTTCTACAAGCGCGCGCAGTAAGCGCAGCCGGCGCCACAACGCGCCGCACTCGACACCCGTCTCTCAACACACCGACCATCCACCGCGAAGGAGCCATCATGGCCGACACCACCACCCTCAAGTACACCGCCGACCACGAGTGGCTGCTCGTCGACGGCAACACCGCCGTCGTCGGCATCACCGCCTACGCCGCAGAGCAGCTGGGTGACGTCGTCTTCGTCGACCTGCCGGACTCCGGCGACGAGATCACGGCGGGCACCGTCGTCGGCGAGATCGAGTCGACGAAGTCGGTCGGCGAGCTGATCACGCCCGTCGACGGCACCGTCATCGAGATCAACCAGGCACTGGTCGACGCACCTGAGCTGATCAACTCCGACCCCTTCGGCGAGGGCTGGCTGATCAAGATCAGCTTCACCGAGCTGCCCGCGCTGCTCAGCTTCGACGACTACAGCGCCCTCATCGCCGAATAGGCGCAGCACGCACCGTTTCCGACGACCACCAGCCCGCATCCGCGCCAGCACAGAGAATCTCGAGAGCAATGACCTCCAGTC
>CAZZNX010000203.1:1017-1949 GCA_964655795.1 uncultured Leifsonia sp.
GACGCCTTCGGCCGCCGCCACATCGGCGTCGGCGTGAACGAGCAGCAGCAGATGCTGTCGACGCTCGGCTACGACAGCCTGGAGGCGCTGCTCGGCGCCGCGGTGCCCGAGTCGATCCGCGTGGGTGAGATCCTCAACTCGGCGATCCCGGATGCCGCAACCGAGCGTGAGGCGCTGGCCGAACTGCGTGGCATCGCAGACCAGAACACGCTGCGCACCTCGATGATCGGCCTCGGCTACTACGGCACCATCACGCCGTCGGTGATCAAGCGCAACGTGCTCGAAAACCCGAGCTGGTACACGGCGTACACGCCGTACCAGCCGGAGATCTCGCAGGGGCGTCTCGAGGCGCTGATCAACTTCCAGACGATGGTCACCGACCTGACCGGGCTCGACACGGCCAACGCCTCGATGCTCGACGAGGGCACCGCCGTCGTGGAGGGCATGCTGCTGGCCCGCCGCGCCTCGAAGCTGAAGACGAACCGCTTCGTCGTGGATGCCGACGTGTTCCCGCAGACGCTGGCGCTGCTGCAGTCGCGCGCGGAGGCACTCGACATCGAGCTCGTCGTCACCAACCTGAACGCCGACACTGACGTGGCTGCCATCGGCGAGCACTTCGGTGTCTTCGTGCAGTACCCCGGCGCCTCCGGCCGCGTCTGGAACCCCGCCGCCGTCATCGCGGCCACCAAGGCGCAGGGCGGCCTGGCCGTCGTCGCCGCCGACCTGCTCGCCCTCGCGCTGATCACCTCGCCCGGCGAGCTCGGCGCAGACGTCGCCGTCGGCACCAGCCAGCGCTTCGGCGTGCCGATGGGCTTCGGCGGACCGCACGCCGGTTATATGGCCGTGCGCGCCGGCCTCGAGCGCCAGATGCCCGGCCGCCTCGTCGGCGTGTCCAAGGATGCCGTCGGCCACCCCGCCTACCGCCTCACCCT
>CAZZNX010000203.1:1984-2708 GCA_964655795.1 uncultured Leifsonia sp.
CGCGAGAAGGCGACGTCGAACATCTGCACCGCCCAGGTGCTGCTGGCCGTCATGGCCAGCATGTTCGCGGTCTACCACGGCCCGGCCGGCATCCGCCACATCGCCGTCGGCACCGCGCAGAAGGCTCGCGCCCTCGCCGATGTGCTGACCGGCTACGGCCTGACCCTGGTCAGCGACGACTTCTTCGACACGATCCGCGTGCACGTTCCGGGTCTGGCGTCCACGGTCATCGAGCGTGCTCGCAACCGCGGCTACAACCTGTGGGAGGTCAGCGAGGCCACCATCGCGATCTCGGTCGACGAGACCACGACAGAGGCCGACCTCTCGCTCATCGCCGAGGCTTTCGGCCTGCCGGAGCGCACGCCCGTCACGGTCGACCCCTCCGCGCTGCCGGCGATCGCCGCCGGCGAGCTGCGCCGCACGAGCAACTACCTCGATCACCCGGTGTTCAACTCGCACCACTCCGAGACGCAGATGATGCGCTACCTCAAGACGCTCGCCGACCGCGACTACGCGCTCGACCGCGGCATGATCCCGCTCGGCTCCTGCACCATGAAGCTCAACGCGGCCACCGAGATGGAGGCCGTCACCTGGCCCGAGTTCGCAGGCCTGCACCCCTTCGCCCCCGAGGCCGACGTGCGCGGTTCGCTCGCGCTCATCGAGCAGCTCGAGACGTGGCTCGCCGAGGTCACCGGGTATGACTCCGTGTCGTTGCAGCCGAACG
>CAZZNX010000204.1:0-902 GCA_964655795.1 uncultured Leifsonia sp.
CGGTAAGAAGTTGTGTTGCTGCTCGCTCACACTCGAGAGTGTGTCGCTGGCTCCCCGGAGGCAGGGCCGTGTTGCAGCACAATCGTCAATTGTGCCACGACATGGGCATGCGCAGCAAAACGAGGGGCGGATGCCGCGGCTCGCCTCAGTCGCGCACCTCGTGGATGATGATGACGTCGGGGTCGTCGCCCGGCCCGGGCCCCGCGCCCTGGCCAGGTGCACGCGGCGGAACTCCCGGTGGCCGCACCCCGGGAGGCTGGGCCGCCTGTTCGAAGGCGTCCATCGTCTCGCGCATGCTGCGGGCGCCGTCGTTGACGAGCTCCCAGAGGGTCAGCCAGAATCCGACGATCGCCGTGACCACGGCGATCACGACGAAGAACGTCGTGTTGGGCCCGAAGAAGCCGAGCCCGATCACCGAGCCGTGCAGCACGAGGTAGAGCAGCACGTCCTTCCACGACACCATGCGTGTGCTCCGGACCAGCGGCCGCGCAAAGACGATCAAAGCGATCACGAGAAGCGTGACGAAGACGACGGGCGCGGTCACGAGCAGGCCGACAAAACCCCAGCCGCTGCCGCCGGAAACCCCCCAGCCGACGAACAACCACGCCGGCAGCAGAAAAGCCGCGAGGAACTGCCAATAGAAGAAGGCCCTGCGGATGAGGTCGAAGCCTGTTTTCACCTGCTCAGCGTAACAAGAGAGAATAGGAGTCCGCTTAGAGAGGACGGCCCATGATTGAGCTGCGAACCCCCGCCGAGATCACGCAGATGGAGCCGGCCGGTCGCTTCGTGGCGAGTGTGCTCACCGCCACCGCCGCGGCAGCCAAGGTCGGGGTGAACCTGCTCAGCCTCGACAAGTTGGCGCACGACATGATCAGGGCCGTCGGTGCGGAGAGCTGCTACAT
>CAZZNX010000204.1:912-2607 GCA_964655795.1 uncultured Leifsonia sp.
GACTACCACCCGAGCTTCGGCGCGAGCCCGTTCGGCAAGGTCATCTGCACCTCGGTGAACGACGCGGTCCTGCACGGGCTCCCCCACGACTACGCGCTGCGCGACGGCGAT
Source organism: uncultured Leifsonia sp. (assembly GCA_964655795.1). Lineage (GTDB taxonomy): Bacteria > Actinomycetota > Actinomycetes > Actinomycetales > Microbacteriaceae > Microterricola. Next base: position 1,024 of record CAZZNX010000204.1, read on the forward strand.
CTGCTGACGCTGGATTTCGCGGCATCCGTCAACGGCTGGGTCAGCGACTCCGCGCTCTCGATCGTCGTCGGCACCCCGCGCGATGAGGATCTGAAGCTCATCGACACGACGACGCGCGCCCTCGCTGCCGGCATCGCCGCCGCGCAGCCCGGCAACAAGATCGGTGACATTTCCGCCGCCATCGCCGCCGTCGGTCACGGCGACGGCTACACGATCAACACCGACTTCGGCGGCCACGGTGTCGGCCGCACCATGCACGGCGACCCGCACATCCCGAACGACGGTCGCGCCGGCCGTGGCCTCCCCCTGCGCCCGGGTCTCGTCATCGCGATCGAGCCGTGGTTCCTGCACACGACCGATCGCATCGTGACGGATGCCGACGGCTGGACGCTGCGCAGCGCCGACGGCTCGCGCGGCGCTCACATGGAGCACACGATCGCGATCACCGAAGACGGCCCGCTGATCCTGACCGCGAGGGGCTAGCCCCAGCGGGCTAACCCCCCCCAGCGGGCTAACTCTCTGCGGCCTGCAGCTCCGGCGGCAGCAGGTCCGGCCGCACGCGACGCGTGCGCTCGACCTGCTGCTCGTGGCGCCAGCGCGCGATCGCGCCGTGGTCGCCGCTGCGGAGCACCGGGGGCACCTCGCGCTCGCGCCAGATCGCCGGCTTGGTGTAGCTCGGGTACTCGAGCAGGCCGTCCTCGTGGGACTCCTCGACCAGACTCTCCGGGTTGCCGACGACTCCCGGAATCAGCCGTCCGACGGCTTCGATCATGGCCATGACGGCCACCTCTCCGCCGTTCAGGACGTAGTCGCCGAGGCTGACCAGACGCACGCGTCCACGCTCGGCGTACTCGTCGAAGACGCGCTGGTCGATGCCCTCGTATCGGCCGCAACCGAAGACGATGTGCTGCTCGGTGGCGAGCTCGCGGGCCATCTTCTGGTCGAAGCGCACCCCGGCCGGTGAGGGGAAGATGATGATCGGGTCGGTGTCGGACTTGGAATCGGAGGATCCGGCGTCCAGGATCGAGTCGAGCGCCTCACCCCATGGCTCCGGCTTCATCACCATGCCGGCACCGCCGCCGGCGGGGGTGTCATCGACCGTGTTGTGGCGGTCGTGCGTGAAGTCGCGCAGGTTGTGCACGCCGAGTTCGATCAGGCCGTTCGCGCGTGCCTTGCCGAGCAGGGAGATGTCGAGCACATCGAAGAATTCGGGAAAGATCGTGACGATGTCGATGCGCATGGGTCAATTCTAGGAGAGGACCCCCGTGGCACTTGCCGCCAGACGGCTCGCGACGGCGTCGTCGTAGCGGTCGCCGACGAGCGTGACCAGTTCAGCCGGCGGAAAACGGTTCGCGACGAGCAACGGCGCGCTCACGATATCCGCGCCCGCCTCGTGTGCCAGCGCGGCGAAGTAGCCCGGCGCCAGGAGGTAGCTGGCGAGCAGGACCCTGCCACCGGCCGCCTGGGCTCTCGCATCGGCGACGGCATCGGCCAGGCGCGGTGACGCAGCGGAGATGAAGCCGATGCCGACATCGCGTCGCAACAGCAGGGCAAGGCGCCGAGCCGTCTCTGCGCAGTCCGCCA
>CAZZNX010000205.1:0-2584 GCA_964655795.1 uncultured Leifsonia sp.
GCAGGAGGAGTGGAAGGTGGAGATCCACATGCCGCTGGACGCCTGCCCGAGCAGTTGCTCGACGCGCTCGCGCATCTCGGCGGCGGCCTTGTTCGTGAAGGTGATGGCGAGGATCTGGCTGGGCCAGGCCTCGCGGCTGCCGATGAGCCCGGCGATGCGGTGGGTGAGCACGCGCGTCTTGCCCGAGCCGGCTCCAGCGACGATGAGCAGGGCTGGACCGCGGTACTCGACGGCTTCGCGCTGTTCGGGGTTCAGGCCGTCGAGCAGGCTGTCGCCGCCTGCCCACGCTCCCCCGCCCGGCAGCCCGCCCGGCATGGCGCTCGGCCCGCCGAACGACCCACTGCTTGCCCCGCCGGAAGACGGGAAGCCGCCCGGCCCGTCGTGCACGATCATGGGTCGCGAGTCGGTCGGTTCGTCGGGATCAAAGAGAGTGCTCATGTCTGACTCCAGTGTAGGCGGGGCCGCTGACAGGGAGCCCATGCACCCGATCCGGCATCGGTGTCGGACCCGAGGCTTCCGTGGAACGGGCTGCCGCCTGTCGCGACGCTACGCGTCGCGCAGTCCGTCGCGCACGGCGACCGCGAGGTCGGGGTGGTCGGCGAAGACGCCGTCAATGCCCGTGCTCATCACGAGCTCGAACTCGCTCCACCAGTGGCCGAACGTTCCGGCCGATTTACCGACTCGATGCGCCGGCAACAGGAATCGGTTCTCCGGACGCAGGGTCCAGGTGTAGACCTCGAGCCGCGCCGCGTGCGCCAGATCGACGAGGTCGCTCGACTGCGGCTGGCCTGCGGCATCCTGATGCACGATCATCGAGCGGTCGACGCTGATGCCGTCGACGACACCGCCGAGCGCGTAAAGGCCTGCCTCCGTCACGTAGTCGGCGTAGCTCTTCGCGGCGGCGCCGTGAGCGAGACGCTGGTCCTCCGGAGTGCCGGATGCCTCGAGCAGGAACACGCGCTTGCCGCCGGCCCCCAGCGATGCGAGCTTCTCGAGCACCGTCAGCTCGAAGGCCTCCACCGTGAGCCGGCCATCGCGGGAGCTCCAGCCGGAGTCATCGAGCTCGGCCACGAAGAGCTCGTCGAGCGGCAGCCCGATCGACTCGAAGTAGCTGGCGTGTTTGATCTCGGCGACCATGCCGATGCTGCGCCGAAGCGTCTCAGAGCTCTCATCGATCAGACGGAAGAGATCGCGGAGGCGCATGATCGGGTACCGGCCGTCGAAGGCCGTGTTCGCGGCGCGGAGCTTGGGCAGACGTTCGCGTGCCCGCAGCGTGCGGAGTTCGCCCCAGGTGAAGTCCTCGGTGAACCAGCCCGTCAGTTCTTTGCCGTCGATCACCTTCGTGGTGCGCAGGCTCTCGAACTCCGGATGCCGCGCCACGTCCGTCGTGCCCGAGATCTCGTTCTCGTGACGGAGCACGAGCACGCCGTCCCGCGTCGCGACGATGTCGGGCTCGACGGCGTCAGCACCGAGGGCGAAGGCCAGACGGTACGCGGCCTCGGTGTGCTCTGGGCGGTATCCGCTGGCGCCACGATGACCGATGATGAGCGGGGACACGAGCGACATGGCACAAGGGTAATGGCCGTTGAGGCGCTGCGCTGCAACAATCGAGACGATGTCCACGCATTCAGGAGCCCCAGCGCCCGTCGATTCGAGTGAGCCCACGCTGTTCACCGAACCCACTCGGGCGTTGCCGCTGCGCTGGGGCAGCTACCGCTGGCGGCTGCTCGTCGGCGGGTGTGCGATCGTGCTCGGCGTGGCATCCGTGCTGTTCACCAGCACCTACAGCCTGCAGTTCCTGGCCGTCGGCTCGCTGCTGCAGGCGACGGGGTGGATCGTGCTCCCCGCCCGCGGATGGCGCAGGCTGCTCGCGCTCGGGCCCTGTCTCTTCGTGTCGTGGCTGATGCTCGCCGGCGCCGACTTCGCGGTGTTCTCGACGGCGTTCCTCGCCGGATGGCTGCTGGTCCGCCAGCGACCGCCGTTGGCGTGGATCACGCTCGCCGTTCCGATCGGCGTCGGGGCCGCCTGCAGTGCGGCGTTCGCCAGTTACGAACAGAACTGGCTCGTGTTCACAATCAGTGGTGGCGCCGTGCTGCTCGGGGCGTGGCTGGCGCGGCTGCTCGCCCGCATACCTTCCCGCCAACGCACAGCAAAATCCGCTAGTTTAGAGGGATAGCACCCGCACGCGGCATCATCGTCTCGTGCGCTTCGCCCCGAGCCCCAGAGGATCCCATGGCACTCGAGAACCCCGCATTCCGCAGCCCAGCCTTCACCGGCAATTCATCCGTCGCGAACGCCGTGTCGGTTGAGGAGCTGCAGGACATCTACAACCGGCCGACGGCCGGTGCAGGCGAGACCGACCGGATGACGGTCGAAGACACCGTCGTCAAGAGTGTCGCCGCCTTCGCCGTGATGCTCCTCGGTGCATCACTCGGCTGGGTCACCGCCGCCACGATGCCCGCCGTGTGGATGATCGCCGGAGTCATCGGCTTCGTGCTGGCGCTCGTGAACATCTTCAAGAAGGAGCCGTCCCCGGCCCTCATCCTCGCCTACGCCGCCGCTCAGGGCGTCTTCGTCGGCGCGA
>CAZZNX010000206.1:0-2507 GCA_964655795.1 uncultured Leifsonia sp.
CGCACTCACGCTGTTCTCCGGCATGGGGATCCTGCTCTATCTCTGGCTCTGGGCGTTCCTGCCGTTCGACCCGGCGACGGGCGACGCGGAGGCCGACACCATCACACGTCGGGCACCGGTCGCCTGGGGGCTCGTCGCGGCCTCCGCCATCGCCGCCGGCGCCGCGATCGTCCTCTCGCCTTATGACTACTACGATGCCTGGTCCGTCGATCGCGTGCTCGCGCCGATCCTCGCCGCGATCGTGCTCGCCGTGTCCGCGAGTTTCTGGGCAACCTTCGTCGACCGCACCGATCCGGAGCGCGGGCGTCGCACCGAGCGCCTCGTGCGTGCCGCCGCGACGATCGTGCTCGGCGTGCTCTTCATCGCCGTCTTCCTTGGCCCCCTCTCCACGTGGCGAAGCCTCTACGTGCTGCTCGTCGGCTTCGCGCTGCTGCTCGGCATCGCCCTCGTCTTCGCCCCCGTGCTGCTGCGGCTCTGGCGGGAGCTCGGAGCCGAGCGCACCCGCCGCATCCGTGAGGAGCAGCGCAGCGAGATTGCCGCCCACCTGCACGACTCGGTGTTGCAGACGCTGGCGCTCATCCAGAACCGGGCCGGGGCCTCCAGCGAGGTCGCCCGCATCGCGAGGGCCCAGGAGCGTGAGTTGCGGAGCTGGTTGTTCGAGGCCGACACCCCGGCAGACAGCGATCTGGCCACCGATCTGCGCGACTGGGCCGCGGCGCTCGAGCTCGACTACCCGGTGCGGGTCGACATCGTCGCCGTCGGGGAGTCCGGCGAACGTGCGAGCGGCGAGATCGCCGCCGCGGCGAGGGAGGCCATGCTGAACGCCGCCAGGCACGCCGGGGGCGAGGTCTCGGTCTACATCGAGGGCACCGCGGATGTCGTTGAGGTGTATGTGCGAGATCGCGGGCCGGGCTTCGAGGTCGCGGATGTCGCCGCCGACCGCCTCGGCGTGCGCGAATCGATCATCGGGCGCATGCGCAGGGCCGGGGGGAGTGCGACCGTGCGCCCCGGTGTCGGCGGCTCAGGAACCGAAGTGCGGCTGCGCTCCGCCGCGCGGGCGAGCCGGGGGCAGAATGGAGCAGGCGCCGATGCCGGCGAGGCCCGCACTCCCCAGAATCAGCACCCGCAGAGCCAGAATCCCCAGAATCAGAACCAGTGAGGCGACAGCGGATGAACAGCAGCAGCAGTGATGCACCGCTCGTGCGGGTCGTGATCGTCGACGACCACTCGATCTTCCGGTCGGGGCTCAAGGCCGATCTGGATGCGTCCATCGAGGTCGTCGGCGAGGCGCACGACGTGGATTCTGCGGTGCAGGTCGTGACGGCCAGTGCGCCGGACGTCGTGCTGCTCGACGTGCACCTGCCGGGCGGCGCCGCCGCGGCATCCGGAACGCACGGCGACGCCGCTCCCAGCGGAGGCGCCGAGGTGATCCGCCTGGCCGCTCCTCTCGTTCCCGGCACCCGCTTTCTCGCGCTCAGCGTCTCGGATTCCGCCGAGGACGTGGTCGGGGTCATCAGGGCCGGTGCCCGCGGCTACATCACCAAGGGCAGCTCCGGTATCGACGTGAGCCGCGCCGTGCACGCCGTCGCCGGCGGCGATGCGGTCTTCTCGCCGCGCCTGGCCGGTTTCGTGCTCGACGCATTCGGCGTCGTCTCCGGCGAGGTGGCCGCCACCGATGAGGAGCTCGACCGGCTCTCGGTGCGCGAGCAGGAGGTGATGCGGCTGATCGCCCGCGGCTACGCGTACAAGGAGGTCGCCAGCGATCTCTTCATCTCGCCCAAGACCGTCGAGACCCACGTCTCGGCTGTGCTGCGCAAGCTCCAACTCTCCAGCCGGCACGAGCTCACCGCCTGGGCGACGGCCCGCAAGCTGCTCTAGCCCACTCCCGACGCGCTCCGGCAATTCCATTGAGAGCGGTCAAATGGCCGCTTCAGGGCCCCTCAAGTGGCCATTTGACCGCTCTCAACGGACGTCGTGCTGGCGTGGAGCTAGAGCAGGCCGAGCTCCATCGCGCGCGTCACGGCACGGGTGCGGTCGCTGACCCCGAGCTTCTCGAAGACGTGCTGCAGGTGCGTCTTCACGGTGGCCTCGCCGATGAACAGCGCCGCGGCGATGCGGGGGTTGCTCTGCCCGGAGGCGACGAGGCGCAGCACCTCGAGCTCGCGCGGAGAGAGCGCGGGGGCCGCGGATGCCGGAGCGGCGGTGGCATCCGCCCGCACCCGCTGCACGAGCTTGGCCGCGATCGACGGCGCGAGCACCGTCTCGCCCGCCGCGACGGCCCGCACCCCGGCGAGGATCTCCTCCTGCGGGGCGGCCTTGAGCAGGTAGCCACCGGCGCCGGCCTCGATCGCGCCGAGGATGAGCTCGTCACTCTCGTACGTGGTGAGGATGAGCACGCGGGTGCCCGGCCGGGGGAGCGCGTCCCGTTGCTTGGGCTCGGCCTGTCCTGAGCCTGTCGACGGGTCGAAACCGGGGCCGGACTGCATGTCCATGATCTGCGCGGTCGC
>CAZZNX010000207.1:0-2383 GCA_964655795.1 uncultured Leifsonia sp.
GTGCTGATCATGCCGACCGTCTCCGGCGTGCGCGGCATGTGGATCGAGATGAAATCGCTCTGTGCGAGCAGCTCATCGAGCGACACCGGGGTCACGCCGAGCTGCTGCGCCCGTGCGGAGGTGATGTAGGGGTCGTATGCGATGACGCTGACGCCGAAGGCCTGCAGGCGGGCCGTGATGAGCGCGCCGATGCGGCCGAGGCCGATGATGCCGACGGTCTTCTCGTAGAGCTCCGTGCCGGTGTACGCGGAGCGCTTCCACTGGCCCTGGGCCAGGGCGTTGTGCGCGGCCGGGATGTGGCGGGCGAGGCTCAGGATGTGGCCGACGGTCAGCTCGGCGGCCGAGATGATGTTGGATGTCGGCGCGTTGACGACCATGACGCCGGCGGTCGTCGCGGACTTGATGTCGACGTTGTCGAGGCCGACACCGGCGCGGGCGATGACCTGCAGCTGGGGGGCGGCGGCAATCGCCTCGGCGTCGACCTGCGTCGCGGAGCGGACCAGGATGGCGTTGGCATCCTTGATCGCGGCGAGGAGCGCCGGGCGGTCCGTTCCATCTACTGACCGCACATCGAAGTCGGGCCCGAGGGCATCGACGGTGGCTGGCGACAATTCTTCGGCAATGAGCACGATCGGCTTGGGCACGATGTATCAGTTTCCTTATGTGGGTCGGATGCGAGGGGGAATCGGATGCGAATGAAACAGGGGTCGTGCGCCACGGCCATTGGGGCGCTGATACTCCCCCACTTTAGTGGAGCGTCGGCGGCCGGCCGACCGCGTTACGTCCCGAGAAGGCTCGCCGGCCCGAAGACCGTGTAGATGTCGAGGTAGAGCACCGCGGAGACGGCGAGCGCGGCCAGGTAGAGTGCGATCTGTTGCACGGGGCCGCGCTTCATCCCCAGCCAGAATGCGAGGCCGAACAGAAGGATCGGCAGCAGCAGCGCTCCGATCAACACGACCCAGCCGAGTGCGGTCAGGGTGACGCCGAGGTTGTCGGCGAGGCTCAGCATGCCGATGAGGTTGCCGAGCGCCTCCCATGCGTCGTAGGCGAAGAACAGGCCGAACAGCATGGCGATGACGATCGCCAGCCATTGTGGGGTTCGCGGGCGGGTTGCGATCTGCTCGCTCACCTCGGCGTTCATGCTCCGACCCCCACTCCGACGACGAACGGCACTGGCAGCAGCACGAGCACGCCGAGTAGCAGCCAGAACAGACGCCAGCGTGAGCCGACCACGGTCAGCCAGAGCGAGAGCGCGAACCACAGGGCGGGTGCCAGGGCGGCGAGCCAGAGACCGAGGTCGAACATGAACCCGCCGACGACGTCGACGGAGCCGTTCGGAACGCGCCCGGCCGTGATCACCCAGCCGACGGTGTAGAGCAGGTAGACGCCGCCGAGCACACCGAGCACGATGAGCGCGGCGGAGCTGGCCGCCGCGGCATCCGCAGCGGAGTTCTCGTCATCGCCATCGACCGCTGTGCTCTCGTCACTCTCGGCCACGTCGCCGCCTGCGCCGTCTGCGCCGTCTGCGCCGTCACGGACGGTGCCGGGTTCGCCGACGACCTTCCACCCGGGAGCCAGTGCGGGCTGTGCATCGTCGGCCGCACCGGATGCCGCGGGGTTCGCGCTCAACGTGGGGTCGTCATCGCCAGCCCAGCTGAGGGCGTCATCGTCGGGGTCGCGCGTCATGCCTCCAGCGTAGCCGCCAGCACGGCAGCGGCGGCGTCCGCGGCGAGGCCTGCGTCGGTGCGGTCGTAGCTCTGCGCGCCTCCCCCTGGACCGCTCGGAGACGGATCCTCGACGGTGACCTTGGCGGAGAGGTGGACCGCGTCGACACCGGCCGCGAACAACGAGCCGATGTCGTCGACGCGCACGCCACCGCCCGCCATGATCTGCAGCCGGTCGCCGACGTGCGCCGTGAGCGCGCGAAGCGTGTCGATGCCGTCGATGCTGCGTGCAGCACCGCCGGAGGTGAGCACCCGGCTGAGCCCGAGCTCGATCAGAGCGTCCGCCGTCGCCAGCGGGGAGTCGACCGCGTCGATGGCCCGGTGGAAGGTGACCTGCATGCCCTCGGCCGCCGCGACGAGCTCGGCCGTGACGGCCCTGTCGACGTCGCCGGATGCCGTCAACGCCCCGATCACGACGCCGGAGCCGCCTGCGGCGCGCACGGCGCGGATGTCGCGCACCGTCGTCGCGACCTCGTCGGCCGAGTAGACGAAACCGCCGGGCCGCGGACGAACGAGCACGTGCACGAAGCCGGGCACGCCGGCATCCCGAGCGGCCTCGACGGCCTGCTCGATCACGCCGATCGACGGGGTGAGCCCGCCGACGCCGAGTGCGCCACAGAGCTCGATCCGGTCGGCACCGACGGCCAACGCGGTGCGCA
>CAZZNX010000208.1:0-2364 GCA_964655795.1 uncultured Leifsonia sp.
CCCGTTCTATGAGAGCCCGCACACCCGCTTAGGGCGCCGGGTGAAGCTGCAGGATGTCATGTGAGGCCGTGCGCACCGCATCAGGGGTGAATGCCCATGGTCGGGTCTTGTGCTGCTGCCAGAGCGGCGTCTGGTCGGCGTAGTGCGGGTTGAAGGCGTGCCCGGACGCCCCGGTGAGGTTGACCCAGGTCGACTCGTCGAAGTCGGCGAGGCTGATCACTTGGCGCATCGACGGAACCCAGTCGACGGCGTAGCCGACCGTTGCGTCCCAGCCGACGGCATTGACGACCGAGGAACCGCCGGCGACCGGGTACGGCCCCCGGTTGAACAACCACTCGATCGGGGCGATCCCGGATTCGCCGAAGCTCGCGTTCGTGAGCGTGAGCGTGTGCAGTTCGCTCCATTCCCACCGTGTCGGGTCGGAGCCGAGCTTCTGCTCGCCCTCCTCCCACGCCTGCTCCGCCGCGTAGGCGAGCATCGCGTCCATGCCGGTGATGCCGAGTTCCTCGTTCGTCCACCAGGGGGAGTCGGGCTGGCCGAGGAGCGTGCCGACGACGCTGAACCAGCGGTCACCGCCCACCGGTTCCGTACCGTCCGGCAGCTTGTCGTCGAACATCGCGGTGAGCAACTGGCGCCACGTCATGTTGAAGTATGCGGATGCCGCAGAGTCGGCGTCATCCGCGTAGTCCCAGTCCGCGAGCAACCGCTGCGCCTCCACGGCGTCCCCGCTGAGCGGGAGCCCGGCGAGCACCGGCGCGAGCTGGGCCGCGATGGCGTTGAAGTTGTCGGCCTGCACGGAGGCCATGTCGTCGACGGTGAGCTTCTCGCCGGACGCCACGAGCTCGGCGAGGCGCGTGCTGATCTGTTGGGACCGATAGCCGAGATCCCAGTCCGCGGTGATGAGGTTGGGGTAGTCGGGGCCGACCGCGGCGTTGTTGGCGGTGACGATGAGGCCGCTCGCCGGGTTCGCGACGCTCGGCAGCTGCTCGAAGGGGATGGACCCGGCCCAGCCGTAGGCGCTGCTCCAGCCCGGCACCGGCAGGGTGCCGTCTCCGCTCAGCCGGATCGGCACGATGCCGGGGGCCTGGTAGCCGATGTTGCCGGCGGTGTCGGCGTAGATGAGGTTCTGCGATGGCACCTCGAAGAGGCGCGCCCCCGAGCGGAACTCATCCCAGGTGCTGGCCTTGTTGATGGCGAAGATCGCCGATGGTGTCTGACCGGGCGTCAGCGCCGTCCACTGCAGCGAGAGGGCGTAGTCGCCGGCCGGCTGCCCCGAGGCCTCGGGATAGTCCTCGGCGATCTCCGTGAAGTTCGGGGTGATGTCGGTCACGATCGGGCCGCGGCCCGTCGAGCGCACCTCGAGCTCGACGGGGTCGGCACCGGCGACCCGGATCGTCTCGGTGCGCACGGCGAACGGGTGCACGGTGCCGTCGAGCTCGTAGCCGTCGGCGCTGACCCGCTCGAGGTAGAGGTCGGCGACATCCGGTCCCAGATTCGTCAGCCCCCATGCGATCGACGCGTTGTGGCCGATGACGATGCCGGGCAGCCCGGAGAAGCTGTAGCCGGCGACGTCGAATGGGCAGGCCTCGCTCACCTCGCTGCAGCGGAGGCCCATCTGATACCAGACCGAGGGCATCACCGCGCCGAGGTGCGGGTCGTTCGCGAGGATCGGGGCGCCGGTGTCGGTCAGCGTGCCTGCCGCCACCCAGGAGTTGGAGCCGATCTCGTTGCCTGCCGGGCCGAGGAGTTCCGGCAGCGCCGCGAGGCTCGCCTGCAGGGAGCTGAGAGCGTCGACCGTCGCAGGGTCGGCCAGTGCGGAATCGGCCAGTGCGGCATCGGTCTGTGCCGGGTCGGCATCCGACACGATCGGCTCGACGTCCTGCCCCGCCGGCGCGGCCTGCGGAACAGGGCCGCCGACGATCGTCGGGTGCGTGGCGTACGGATACGCCGGATGCAAGAACGCCACGTCCTCCGGCGAGAGCACCGTCGACAGCAATGCCCTGTCGATCTCCTCGTCGAGGTTGCTGCGCAGATCCCATGCCATCGCCTTCAACCAGGCGACCGAGTCGGCCGGCGTCCACAGCTCGGGTTGGTACTGCGCGTTCTGCAGGCCGAGCACGGCGTACTCGAGCGAGAGCTCTGCACCGCTGCGGGAGGCGAGGTAGGCGTTCACCCCGTCGGCGTACGCCTGATAGTAGGCGAGCGTCTCACTGTCGAGCATGGCCACCTCGGCCTCGGCCACCGTGCGCCAGCCGAGGGTGCGGACGAAGGAATCGGTCGGCACCTGCGACGGGCCGAACATCTCGGCCAGGCGCCCCGCCGTGACGTGGCGCCGGAAGTCCATCTCCCAAAAGCGGTCCTGCG
>CAZZNX010000209.1:0-2237 GCA_964655795.1 uncultured Leifsonia sp.
ACCTCTGGGTTATGAGCCCAGCGAGCTACCGAACTGCTCCACCCCGCGCTACAAGTTCAATACTACCTGACGTTTGGGTGAACACAGACCACTCGGTGATGGCGGCGCCTGCCCGTCACCCGGCGGGGGCCGGGGGCGCGCCTGCCGTGGGGCCGGCGGCGGATGCCGAACCGCGGTGCCCGGCCTGTTCCTTGCGCTTCTTCCGCGCGGCCTTCTCCTGTGCGTCGAATTGGGCCATGATCTGCTTCGTCTCGTCGAGCTCGCCGATCATGGGTCGGATCCACGTCATCGCGGGGTTCGAGTCGACGAGGATCATGCGGACAACCAGCGTCAGCGGGATCGCGAGGATGGCCCCGATGGGCCCGATCACGACCGCCCAGAACAACACGGAGAAGAAGGTGATCGTCTGGCTGAGGTTGACGGCCTTGCCGATGACCCGCGGTTGGATGATGGATTGCACGACGCCGTTGATGATGCCGTAGACCACGATGACGATGATCACGGTCGGCCATCCCCCGACAAGCGCGCCGAAGATGATCGGCGGGATCAAGGCGATGAAGTAGCCGATGTTCGGGATGAAGGAGCACACGAACGCGAGCAGACCCCAGATGAACGCGCCGGGAACGCCGATGATGATGAGAGCGATGGCGTCGATGATTCCCTGGGCCAGTCCGAGTACCGTCGTGGCCACCATGTAGCGTCGAACGTTGGCCCCGTAGCCGACGAGGGTCGCCACGACCAGCGGCCGAGCAGGGTACAGCTGGCGCAACAGGGCGGGCACGAAGCCGGCATCCATCGCCATGAGCATGATCATCGTGAACACAATGACGAGGAGCGTCACCGTGCCGGTGAGTCCCCCGATCAAACTGCCGACAAACGCGAGAAAGGATGCGGGGTCGAAGCCGGCCAGGATGTCGTCCAGCTCGCCTGTGCTGATGCCAATCGACGTCATCCAGGCCGCGAAGTCCTTCGCGGTCGCGACAATCTGGTCGCTGTAGTCGTGCAGTAGCGCCCCGAACTGGCCGAAGGCGACGAGGATCGCGTAACCGAGGGCGAGCAGCACCGCGACGACGGCGATGATCACCGTGCCCGTCGCGATGCCGCGTGGCACGCCGCGGCCCTGCAACCACATACGAAGCGGGTGCACACAGATCGTGAGCACGAGCCCGAGGAACACCGGAGCGAAGATGCCGGCGATAGCCCCGAGGCCGAATGCCGCGAGCGTTGCGCCACCGAGCCCCATCAGGATGAAGGCGTTGCGGTGCGGACTCGGAGCCCCCTCCGAGGAGAGCGGCGCACCCTCGTCGTCGGGCTCTCTCGCTGGTGCTGGTGTTGCCGAGCGCTTCCTGGTCCACCTCATGATGTCTCCGATGCTCGATTCACGCGTGCAACACGCCCCCATCCGCCTGTTCCAGCCAGCGGGAGCATTGCCATGCACGGTCGACGGTAGCGAGCGTGTCGTCCGTCCGAATCACTCAATCTGCGTGATGCCACCGTTGGAGCCCGCGCGTGGACTGGCTGCCGACGTCGGTGCCGCGCCGCGGCCGGGCCGATGCAACACTGCGCGGAGGGGAACAGAATGGCTGGCAAGAACCCGACGGTCTCGGCAGAGACGCTCTTCGACAAGAGTTGGCGCCCGAGCGAGATCGAAGCGGTCTAGGGGCCGGCGGGTGTTTGACAGGCAGGCGAGCAGATGACGAACGCGCCCCTTCCCGAGCTGTCCAGGGTCGAGCGCCGCCGCTTCATCCTGATGGGGCTGTTCCGTGCCCTGCTCATGACGGCCGCGGTGCTCGCGCTGTACCTGTTCATCCCCCTCGAGGTGATCGCCGCACTGCCGCTCTGGGCGACGCTGACTCTCGCCCTGCTCATCCTTCTCGGGGTGACGTGGTGGCAGACCAGGGCCATCGTGCACTCACCGCGGCCCGGGCTGCGCGGCATCGAGGCTCTCGCGGTGATCGCCCCGCTGTACCTGATCCTGTTCGCGGCCTCGTACTACCTGACGGCCCTCTCTGACCCGAGCAGTTTCAGCGAGGAGGGCCTGACGCGCGTCGACACCCTGTACTTCACGGTGACCGTGTTCGCCACCGTCGGGTTCGGCGACATCAGCCCGGCGAGCGAATCGGCACGCGTGCTCGTGATGTTCCAGATGATCCTGAACCTGATCGTGCTCGGAGCGGGGATCCGCCTGCTCACGGCGGCGGTCAACCGCGGGCTCGAGGCCAAGGCGGATACCGGGG
>CAZZNX010000210.1:0-2220 GCA_964655795.1 uncultured Leifsonia sp.
GTGCCCTCGTAGCTCTCGAGAGCTTGTTCGAGCTGCTCGATCGCGGCGAGGTCGAGGTGGTTCGTCGGCTCGTCGAGCACGAGCACGTTCACGCCGCGCGCCTGCAGCAGGGCGAGCCCGGCCCGCGTCCGCTCCCCCGGCGAGAGCGCCTCGACCGGGCGCAGCACGTGGTCTGCCTTCAGCCCGAACTTGGCCAGCAGCGTGCGCACCTCGGCGGCGGCCATCTCCGGTACCAGCGCCTCGAAGGCCTCGGCCAGCGGCGCGCTGCCGGTGAACTGGCTGCGCGCCTGGTCGACCTCGCCGATGGCGACGTTCGCACCGAGGCTGGCGCTGCCGGCATCCGGTGTCTGACGACCGAGCAGCGCGCGCAGCAGGGTGGACTTGCCTGCGCCGTTCGGCCCGGTGATGCCGATCCGCTCTCCGGCGTTCACCTGCAGCGAGACGGGCCCGAGGGTGAAATCGCCCTGCTGGATGACGGCGGCGTTCAGGGTGCTGACCACGGAGCTGGAGCGCGGCGCTGCACCGATCGTGAACTCGAGCTGCCACTCCTTGCGCGGCTCATCGACCTCGTCGAGCCTGGCGATGCGGCTTTCCATCTGACGTACCTTCTGCGCCTGCTTCTCACTGGATTCCATCGACGCCTTGCGGCGGATCTTGTCGTTGTCCGGCGAATTCTTCATCGCGTTGCGCACGCCCTGGCTCGACCATTCACGCTGGGTGCGGGCCCGCCCGACGAGGTCGGCCTTCTTGGCGGCGAACTCCTCGTAGTCCTCCCGCTTGTGCCGTCTGGCGGTTTCCCGCTCCTCCAGGTAGGAGTCGTAGCCACCGCCGAAGACGCGGTTGGCGTTCTGCGCCAGGTCGAGTTCGAGCACCTTCGTGACGCTGCGGGCGAGGAATTCGCGGTCGTGGCTGACGAGCACGACGCCGCCTCGGATGCCGCTGACGAAGGCCTCCAGCCGTTCCAGCCCGTCCAGGTCGAGGTCGTTCGTCGGTTCATCGAGCAGCACGATGTCGAAGCGCGAGAGCAGCAGGGCCGCGAGTCCGACGCGGGCCGCCTGCCCGCCGGAGAGTGACGTCATCAGGGAGGCAGGGCTGAGCGCGTGCTCGCCCAGTGTGGCGCCGGCCATGCTGATGCCGAGCTCGGCCAGCACGACGGGCAGCCGCTCGTCGAGGTCGGCAGCACCGCTGGCCAACCAGCGCTCCAGTGCGACGGAGTAGACGTCGGCCGGGTCGCTGCCGGGGGCCGCGAGGGTCGGGTCGCCGAGGGCGGCGGCTGCGGCATCCATCTGCTCCGTCGCCACGGTGCAGCCGGTGCGCCGGCCGATGTAGGCGGCGATGCTCTCGCCGGCGACCCGCTCGTGCTCCTGCGGAAGCCAGCCGACGAAGGCGTCGCGGGGTGAGAGGCTCACCGTGCCGGCCTGCGGCTCGAGCTCGCCGCCGAGAATGCGCAGCAGCGTCGACTTGCCCGCGCCGTTGGCGCCGACAACGCCGACCACGTCCCCGGGCGCGACCGTGAGGTCGAGCGCTTCGAAAAGGGTGCGGTGGGCGTATCCGCCGGCAAGGCCCTGGGCCACGAGTGTTGCAGTCACCCGTCAACCCTATGCCGGGTGGCTCAGGCTCTCCGCCGCCTCACGCGGCTCGCGGCCGGGCGCGGCCAGGAGGTCCACCGGCATCCGCCTGATGACCAGCGCGATCGCGACACTCAGCAGCGCGGCGAGCCCGGCCATGAGCGCGAAGCTCAGCGACCAGCCTCCGGATGCCGCGTGCACGACGCCGATGAGCAATGAACCGGCCCCCGCGAAGGCATAGCCGACGCCCTGCCCGACCGCCGACATCACGCCGGCCGTCGGTGCATTCGCGGACAGGCCGACGATGAGGCTGATCGTGAGCCCGAACGCCGCGCTCTGCACGGCGCCGAGCAGCCCGACCACCCAGACGTACTGCTCGGCGCTCGCGATGAAGAGCCAGCCGAGGCCGAGCAGCACGGCGATGCCGAGGCCGGGCCCGAACCAGCGGAGCACCGCGGGCCTGCGCGCGATCATCGGCGTCAGCACCGTCGGCAGGAAGCCCGCGATGCTGAACCAGGCGAGCAGCCAGCCCCGCTCGTCGGCCGCGATGCCGCGATCGGCGAGGAACTGCGGCATCCACGCCGTCACCGCGAAGTACAGCAGAGCCTGCAGACCGAACACGGCGGTGACGAGGGCGACCGTTCCGACACCG
>CAZZNX010000211.1:0-2124 GCA_964655795.1 uncultured Leifsonia sp.
GTGGCGGCGGCGGTGGCGGCGGCGGCCGGCGCAGCCCCGGCAGCTTCGGAGGCAGCGGAACACGCTCCCGCCGCGGCTCTGGAGGGCGCTTCTAGGCGACGCCACATCCACACGACCCATCCGGCACGATGACCAGCAGTACCGCAATGAACCAGTAGAAACCTTGGGAAGGGAAACACACAATGGCTAAGCAGTCCATCTTCGGTCGCATCGCCCAGCTCGCGAAGGCGAACATCAACGCTCTGATCGACTCGGCGGAAGACCCCAAGCTCATGCTCGACCAGATGGTGCGTGACTACACCAACAGCATCGCCGACGCCGAAAGCGCGATCGCGGAGACCATCGGCAATCTGCGGCTGCTCGAGGACGACCACCGCGAAGACCTCGAGGCCGCCAGGGAGTGGGGCAACAAGGCCATCGCCGCCAGCCGCAAGGGCGACGAGCTGCGCGCAGCCGGCGATGCTGCGGGCGCAGACAAGTTCGACGCCCTCGCCAAGGTCGCCCTCGGCCGTCAGATCACCTCGGAAAACGAGGCGAAGGCCGCAGAGCCGCAGATCGCCTCACAGACCGAGATCGTCGACAAGCTGAAGTCCGGCCTGAACGCGATGAAGGACAAGCTGCGTCAGCTCGCCTCCAAGCGCGATGAGCTGATCGCCCGGTCGAAGACCGCCGCCGCGCAGACGCAGGTCATGGACGCCGTGAAGAGCATCGACATCCTCGACCCCACCAGCGAGGTCTCGCGCTTCGAAGAGAAGATCCGCCGCGAGGAGGCGAGGGTCCGCGGTGCAAGCGAGCTCGCCGCCTCAAGCCTCGATGCCCAGTTCAACGAGCTCGAAGACATCGGAGAGCTCACCGAGGTCGACGCCCGTCTGGCCGCGTTGAAGGCCGGCGGCTCGGCCGGCGCGATCGGCCAGTAGCCGGCCGCCGTCCCCTGCATGACGAGCGGCCGGACGCTCGCCCCGCCACAGCCGGGCGCGCGTTCGGCCGCCGTCGACACCGTTCTGCGCCCGTCGGGAGGATACTGAGATCGTGGCCGTGACTTTTGTTGTAGTTCCCCAGTGGCAGGGCTCCGTTTCTCCCCGCGCGATGCGCCTGGCAGACGGGGCGGAGGCGATCCGGGGTGATCTGCCCGCGTCGTCGACGGTGGTGGTCGATGTGCCCGTCGAGAGCGGTGAGGCCCTCGATACCGGCATCCGGCGTTTCTCCTCCCTGCTGCGGGTGCGCGAGCGCCAGCTCCAGGCACTGCACCACGTGGAGGACTGGGCGCTGACGATCGGCGGCGACTGCGGGGTCTCGCTCAGCGCGATCGAGCACGCAGCCACACGCAACCCCGGCGATCTGGCCGTGGTCTGGTTCGACGCCCACCCCGATCTGAACACGGCGGAGGACTCGCCGTCCGGAGCCTTCACGGGCATGGTGCTGCGCGCGCTCTGCGGCGATGGCGCCCTGGCGCCGGATGCCGCGAACACACTGGACCCGGCGAAGCTCGTGCTCGCCGGCATCCGCGACGTTGACCCCGGTGAGGAACGCTTCATCGCCGAGAAGCGGCTCGCGCAGATCGACAGCACTGCCCTGGAGACGCCGACGGCGCTCGTCGACGCCGTTCGAGCCACGGGCGCAAGCAACGTCTACCTGCACATCGACCTCGATGTGCTCGACCCTGCCGTGATCGCCGGGCTCGCGAACCTGCTGCCGTTCGGCCTGACGTTGGAGCAGCTGACCGCGGCGATCACCGCCCTGCGCGCCGAGTTCACGCTCGCCGGCGCGACGATCGCCGGCTTCTCCCCCGTCTCCCCGCTCGACGCCGAAGACGATCTGCCGAGCATTCTGCGCGTGATCGGCTCGCTGACCCGCTAGCCACCGCACGCAAACCGTGGCCGCGCGGAGGGCCAGCGTCTAGGCTGCCGCCATGACACAGCGCGAGTATGACGTGATCGTGATCGGTGCAGGACCCGTCGGCGAGAATGTGGCCGACCGCGTGAAGGCCGGCGGCCTGAGCGTGGTGGTCGTCGAGGCCGAACTGGTCGGCGGTGAGTGCTCGTATTGGGCGTGCGTGCCGTCCAAGGCCCTGTTGCGGCCGGCGGCGGCGCTGGCCGCTGCCCGGGCCGTGGCCGGCGCGGATGC
>CAZZNX010000212.1:0-2065 GCA_964655795.1 uncultured Leifsonia sp.
GTTCTGCTACAACGTGGCCCGGGTGCTGACGTGTGCTCTTCCGATCAGAGGCCGAGGCTGGTGACGAGGCTGGACGCGGTGGCGAGGGATCCGGAGACGCTCGATGCGAGATCGGCCTGGGTGCTCACCGTCGCCTCGGGCAGGGCCGCCTCGATGTCGGTCTGCACCTGTTCGATGTCGTTGGAGGAGGAGGCCTGCACGTAGACGGTGCTGAGCTGGCCGTCGAGGGCCGCGAGCTGCTGCGCGAGTGCGAGCGGGATGTAGACGTTGGCGGCGCTCGCGGCATCGGCCGCGTTCGACGTGACGATGCCGACCACCTCGAGCTCGCTGTCGGCCACGGTGATGCTGTCGCCGACGGCGAGCTCGGCCGTCGTGGCGTAGGCGGAGTCGAGCACGGCGACCGCGGCCTCGGAGTCGGCGGCGGTGAAGCTGCGGCCATCACTCAGCGTCACGGAAGAGAGCGGGCCGACGGCCGCCGCGGCCGGGTCGAGGCCGAGCACGCTGAAGGAGTCGACGTCGAAGGAGCTGCCGCCCGCTCCGTCCGGTCCGCCCTGCGGTGGGGCCTGGCCGTCGCCGGGAGCACCCTGCTGCATCTGCGTCATGTCGGGGAGCTCGCCGCTGAACGTCGTGTTGTTCAGGGCGAGGGTGCCGGATGCCGCGGCCACATTGTCAACGCCGGCGACCGTGTCGACGGCGGCCTCGTCGAAGGTGCTCGTGCCGCGGGAGGCCTCCAGCCGTGAGGTGCTGATGGCCGTCGTGCCGTCGCTCGCCGCCCCGGCATCCGCCCCGAAGTCGAAGCGACCGCCGCCTTCCGTTTGGTCGGGCGCGGTGGGTGCCTGTGTCACCGTGATGTCGGTGCCGACGCCGTAGACGGAGGAGAGCACGGAGGCCTGGGCGTCTTTCACCCCGGCCGAGAAGGCGTTGACGACGATCACCAGCGCGATCGCGAGGCCCATGCCGACGGCGATGATCACCGTCTGCTTGCGTCGGCCGGCGAGTTCGCGCCGGAGAAGGGTGAAGAACATGGGGCTCCTTGAGTCGGGACGTCTGCCGCCGCCTGAACGGGGGGGGGGGGGGGGGGGGGGCGGGGGCTGGCTCGAAGCTAGGAGTGGCGACTATGGCAGGCCTATGGCAGGGCTGGGAGAGCACTATGACGGTGCGTGCGGCATCCGCAGATCTGATTCATAGACAGCTCATAGCAAGGCGTCGCATACTCGAACGGTGAACAGCTCAAACTTCGACGCCCCCGCCACCAGCGCAGCCATCGCGCCGCTCGTGCGCATCGACGGAAACCCCGTGCGGGTGCTCGTCGTCGACGATGAGCGTTCGCTCACCGATCTGCTCAAGATGTCGTTGCGCTACGAGGGCTGGGAGGTGCGAACCGCCGGGGACGGGCACGGCGCCGTCGTCGCCGCGCGCGAGTTCCGCCCCGATGCCATCGTGCTCGACATCATGCTGCCCGACATCGACGGGCTCGAGGTGCTCAAGCGCGTGCGCGCGGACGGCAGCGAGGTGCCCGTGCTCTTCCTCACCGCCAAGGACTCCCTCGACGACCGCATCGCCGGGCTCACCGCGGGCGGCGACGACTATGTGACCAAGCCGTTCAGCCTCGAAGAGGTGATCGCCCGGCTGCGTGCGCTGATCCGCCGCTCGTCACTGGCGATCGGCCAGGCCAATGACCCGGTCATCCGCGTCGGCGACCTCGTGCTCAACGAGGACAGCTACGAGGTGAGCCGCGCCGGAGAGCCGATCGAGCTCACCGCCACCGAGTTCGAGCTGCTGCGCTTCCTCATGCGCAACCCGCGCCGCGTGCTCAGCAAGGCCCAGATCCTCGACCGGGTGTGGAGCTACGAGCTCCGGCGTCGTCGTCTTCGTCGGCATCGCCGAGGGCAAGGCCAGCGTCGTCGAGATCTACATCTCCTATCTGCGCAAGAAGATCGACGCCGGGCGCGAGCCGATGATCCACACCGTGCGCGGTGCCGGCTACATGATCAAGGCGGCCGGATGACGCAGGCAACCGCGTCGGCGCCGGGCCCCGCGCCCGACGCCGAGGCCGCGCCCGATA
>CAZZNX010000213.1:0-2049 GCA_964655795.1 uncultured Leifsonia sp.
CCGACGCGCTCAGGGCCCGCGGCGTTCCGTACCACGTGCTCGGCCTGGCCGGGCGGCTCGACCGGCCGGCGATCGTCGGCCTCGCGTCGGCACTCCGGGTGCTGCACGACCCGAGCCGCGGCTCCGAACTGCTGCGCGTGCTCGCCGGTGCCAGGTGGAACATCGGCGCCAAGGACCTGCACGCGCTCGGCCGTCTGGCCGGAGAGCTCGCCTCCCGCGACCACAAGCTGGCCAAGCTGAGCGATGAGGTGCGCGCGCGGCTGCGCGGCAGCGTCTCGGCCGACGAGGGCCGCTCGATCGTCGACGCGCTCGATTTCCTGGTGAGCGCCAGGGACGGCCACGGCCTCGTCACCGGTTTCAGCGAGCTCGGCCTGACGCGCCTCAAGGAGGCCGGAGAACAGCTCATCGCGCTCCGCCGCCGCGCCGGCCTGGAACTGCTCGACCTCGTCACCCTCGTGCAGCAGGAGCTGCTGCTCGACATCGAGGTCGCGGCCAACGGCATCCGCCCGCTCGGGGCTCCGAGCCTCGAGGCCTTCGACGAGCTCGTCAGCGGCTTTCTGGCCGCGAGCGAGCAGAGCTCGCTCGGTGCGTTCCTCGGCTGGCTGGAGGAGGCCGAGCAGCGCGACCGGCTGGCCCCGCGGCAGGAGGAGCCGGAGCCCGGAACCGTGCAGATCCTCACGATCCACGGCTCGAAGGGCCTGGAGTGGGATGTCGTCGCCGTTCCGCGCCTCGTGCACGACGAGCTGCCGGGCAAACCGCGCAGCACAGCCGGCTGGCTGGCATTCGCCGAGCTGCCGTTCGAGTTCAAGGGTGACGCGGCCGAACTGCCGGAGCTCGCCTGGCGCGGGGTGCACGATCAGTTCCAGTTCGACGAGGCCGTCACCGATTTCAAGGCGCAGAACGGCGAACACTACGCCGCAGAGCAGCGCCGCCTGGCCTATGTGGCCATCACCCGCACCAAGTCCGATCTGCTGCTCAGCGGTTCGTGGTGGTGGAACCAGAAGTCAGCGCGCGGGCCGAGCCCCTACCTGCGTGAGCTCGCCGTCGCCGGCCTGATCGACCCGGCCGTGTTGCCGTCGTCACCGACGGAGGAGGAGAACCCGCGCAGCGAGACCAGGGAGCGCGCACTGTGGCCGTTGCAGCCGCTCGGCGTGCGCCAGGGCGCCGTCGTGCGCGCGGCGGAGCTCACCGCCGCCGCCATGGAGAGTGGGGTCGGAGCGCCCATCCCTGAGCGGATGCGCGCTGAGATCGACGCGCTCCTCGAGGAGCGCAGGCGCCGGATGCGGGGCAGGGCGGCCCTCGCTCTCCCGACGCGCATCCCGGCGTCGCGATTCAAGGACTTCATCGACGCGCCAGCGGATGTTGCAGAGCAGCTGCGGCGGCCGATGCCGCAGCGTCCGTACCGGGCGACCCGCCTCGGCACGCTGTTCCACAGCTGGGTGGAGCAGCGCTCCGGTGCCGCGGCGTCCGGTGACCTCATCGACGCCGGCATGTTCGAGCTCGAACAGCCGGACACCGACAGTTTCGGCGGCGATGGGGCGGAGGCGGAGCAGTTCGCGAAGCTCCGCGCCACCTTCGAGGCATCCCCGTGGGCCGATCTGGCGCCGGAGGACGTCGAGGTCGAGATCCACCTGGTGCTGGACGAGCAGGTGTTCATCTGCAAGCTGGATGCCGTGTACCGCACGGAGCGCGGCTACCAGATCGTCGACTGGAAGACGGGCAAGGCGCCCAAGGATGCCGCGGATCTCGCGCTCAAACAGACCCAACTCGCCCTCTACCGGCTCGCCTATGCGCGCTGGAAGGGCGTGCCGGCCGAGCTCATCGACGCCGTCTTCTACTTCGTCGCCGATGACACGGTGATCGCGCCGGACCACCTCGCCGACGAGGCGGAGCTGCTCGCGCTCTGGGCCACCGTCACGGACTAGTCGCGCCCGGTCGCCAACGCTCCCTCGAGCCAACGTGCAACCGCACGCTGGCTGCTCGCGCTGGCGTGCATCTGCACGCTGGCGTGAGGGAGCAGCCGAGGAACGAAGCCGCCCCGAAGCCCTG
>CAZZNX010000214.1:0-2016 GCA_964655795.1 uncultured Leifsonia sp.
GAGTTTGTCCCAGACGATGGCGATGTGGGCGCCGTGGTCCTCGAACTGGTGCAGCAGTTCGCGGGGTGTGTAGAGCGGGTTGTGCTCGACCACGATGGCACCGAGACGCAACACGGCGTAGAAGGCGATGATGTGCTGCGGGCAGTTCGGCAGCACGATGGCCACGCGATCGCCGGCCACGACACCGAGTCGGCGCAGGCCCTCCGCCGCGCGGTTGATGGCGACGCCGAGCTCGCGGTAGCTCGTGGTCGCTCCGAAGAACTCGAGGGCGACGTGGTCGGGGTAGCGCGTTGCCGAGGCCTCGATCACGTCGACGAGGGAGTCGTCTGGCACGTCGATGAGGTGCGGGACTCCGGGGGAGTACGAGGCGAGCCAGGGCTTGTCGGCGAAAACGCTCATCGGGCGGCTCCGCGGCTGAGCGAGTGAATCATGCCCCCAGTCTTACATTGCCCGGCAGCGCCCCGGTGCTGGCGCGCGCCGAGAATCGGGAGGATCATGTCTTTCGTGTCCTCATCAACCCGCCCGGCGGGCGCGGCACCATGAACACCGCCGCCCGCCGCATCCAGCGCATCTACCTCGGGCTCACGCTGGGCAACACCCTCGCGGCCTCGTTCATCTGGGGCGTCAACACCCTCTTCCTGCTGGATGCCGGGCTCAGCTCGCTCGAGGCCTTCGCCGCGAACGCCTTCTTCACGGCCGGCATGGTGCTGTTCGAGGTGCCGACGGGCGTCGTGGCCGACAGCTGGGGCCGCCGTACATCGTTCCTGCTCGGAACGATCACGCTCGCCGTCTCCACCTACCTCTACTACCTGATGTGGCAGCTGCACGCCCCCTTCTGGGCGTGGGCCGTGATCTCGGTGCTGCTCGGCCTCGGCTTCACCTTCTTCTCCGGCGCCGTCGAGGCCTGGCTCGTCGACGCGCTCCGTTTCTCCGGATACGAGGGCGGCCTCGAGGCGGTCTTCGGCCGCGGCCAGATCGTCGCGGGCGTCGCCATGCTGGTCGGCTCGGTGGCCGGCGGTGTGATCGCCCAGATCACGAACCTCGGCGTCCCCTTCCTCCTGCGTGTCGGCGTGCTGATGGTGATGTTCGTCGTGGCGTTCGCCCTGATGCGCGACATCGGCTTCACACCGGAGCGCTCCGTGCACCCGCTGCGGGCCACCAGGGAGCTGCTCTCCGCCTCGATCGACGGCGGGCTCAAGAAGCCGCCGGTGCGCTACATCATGCTCGCGGCGCCGTTCACCGCCGGCGTCGGCATCTACGTCTTCTACGCGCTGCAGCCCTATCTGCTCGAGCTCTTCGGCGACCCAGAGGCCTACTCGATCGCCGGCCTCGCCGCGGCGCTGGTCGCCGCATCGCAGGTGCTCGGCGGCTGGCTCGCCCCGCGCGTCAGGGCGTTGTTCCGGAAGCGCACGACCGTGCTGATCCTGAGCGTCATCGTCAGCGTGGTGATCCTGGTGTCGCTCGGCATCAACCGTGTGTTCTGGGTCGCGCTCGTGCTGCTGGCCGTCTGGGGCGTTGTCGCCGCGGCCGCCGGGCCGGTGCGCCAGGCCTACCTCAACGACATGATCCCGTCGAAGCAGCGGGCGACCGTGCTCAGCTTCGACTCGCTGATGGCCTCCAGCGGCGGCGTGGTCGTGCAGCCGGTGCTCGGCCGCTCGGCCGACCTCTACGGGTACCCGGCCTCGCTGGCGTTCGCCGGCCTGATCGAGGCCATCGCCATCCAGTTCCTGTTCGCGAGCCGCCGGCAGCACGCCCCGGCCGATCTGGCGAGTGATTCGGAGGTGCCGGCCGAGGTGCCGGATGCCGCGGCCGGCGGCCCGGCGGATGCCGGAGCGAGCGACCCGGGCCCTAGGCCCGATGCGCAGCAGTGACGCCGTGCTCGTACGCGAAGATCACGGCCTGAATGCGGTCGCGGAGTCCGAGCTTCATCAGCACCTTCGACACGTGGGACTTGACCGTGGACTCGCCGCCGTAGAGCCGCGCGGCGATCTCGGCGTTGGAGCGCCCGGCCGCCAG
>CAZZNX010000215.1:0-2005 GCA_964655795.1 uncultured Leifsonia sp.
TGGGTGGATGACGGGCGCGAATCCTTCGACGGCTCGCCCTGTCCGGCCTGCGGCGTGGAAATGCGGCCTGACGGCGTCGACACTGCAGAAGGGCTGGAGTCATGCCATCGTTGTCCGCGCTGCACGATGGTGCTTCTCATTCCAGGCTACTGAAGGCGCTGCAGCCGATCGGGGTGCGGCTGCAGCAGCGCGCCCTCGACACGGCAGGTTGCCGCGGCGGTGTCCATGGCGAAGCCGAGCAGCCGACCCCAGCCGTCATCCACTTCGGGAACACCGTCGTGTACGAGCACGCTCACTGCTGCTGCAAGCGTCGCGTCGCCGGCCCCCATGGTGTCGATGACCTCGCCGGGCATTTCGGTGATTCCGGATGCGGCGGTGACCCCGGTAGACGTCGTGACCGAGGCGCCCTCGCGACCGGCCGTGGCCAGAACCGCGCCCGCGCCTGTGGCGATCAGGCGGTCACGCAGCTCGGCGAGCGAGCAGCCATAGAGCAGCTGCGCGTCTTCGTCACCCACCTTGGTGAGCAGGCTCGTGCCGGCCAGCGCCTCGAAGCTCGTCACGAATGCGTCCCTGTCGCTGAGCATCCCGGCGCGTGGGTTCGGGTCGATGACCAGGCGGGACTCCTTTCGCTGCACACTTGTTGCGAGCGCGGACGACTGCTCGAGGTTGTCGAACGGAAAGCAGCTGACGACGACGAGCGTTGCGGCGTCGATCGCGCTCACGACCTCGGCGGTGAAGGCGATCTCGCGCTGCTGGGCGGCCGCATTGAACGCATATCGGGGCTCACCGTCGACGCGCTCCGAGAGCGCAACGGATGTTCCCAGTGCAGCTGGAGAGGAGAGCAGTGCGACGTCGTGGTGACGGAGGTATTCCCGCACGCGGGCGCCATCGGCATCCGTCCCCAGCGTGGCAACGAGCGTGGTCGGGACACCGAGCGTGCGGAGGCCCACAGCGACGTTGAGTCCGGCACCGCCGACGAAGTCTCTGTGGCCGTCTGCGTCAACGACGCGGTCGATCAGCGCGTCACCGATCACGACAACGCGTGCGGAATCTGGGGATGTACTACTCATGACGGGGTGATCTCTCCAGATCCGCGGATGATGAGTTGGGTCGGCACCGCGTAACTGCGTGCTGGCGATGCGTCGCCGTCGAGGCGGGCGAAGATGCGCTCCGCCGCCAACTCTCCGATGCGCTGCGGGTTCTGGGCGACGACGGTGACGCCGGGCTCGAGGAGGTCAGCGAGGGGGATGTCGTCGAAGCCGACGATGGCAACGCTCTGCTGCAGGCCGCGCTCACGGAGGGCGCGCACCGCGCCTATCGTCACGAGGTTTTGGCTGCTGAACACGGCAGTCGGCGGGTTCTCCGAGTCGAGCAGCGCGAGCAGCGCGGTGCGTGCCGTCTCTTCATCGTGTAGCCCATCGATCACGGGGATGTCGGAGGTGGCGACGCCCGCGCGGCCGAGCTCCTCGAGGAAGCCGCGGCGGCGCTCTTTGGCGCTCTGAATGTCGACCCGGTCGCCGAGGTAGGCAATGCGGCGGTGCCCGTGCTCAAGCAGGTGCCGTGTGGCGACTGCCGCGCCGGCCGCACCATCACTCGCCACGACATCGGCTTCGACGCCCGCAGGCTCGCGGTCGACGAACACGACGGGAGTGCCGCGGCGCAGCTCGGGCAGCAGGTACGCCTGACTGCGCGAAACGGTGGTGAGGATGAGGCCGTCGACGCGCCTCCGAAGAAAGGCATCGACCATCGACTCCTCGCGCTCCGGGTCGTCGTCAAGACTGGAGGCGAACACGGCGATGCCCCTGGCGAGTGCCGCCTCTTCGACGGCACGGTGCAAGGCGCCGGAGAAGGGGTTGGCAACGCTACCGACCAACAGGCCGAGTGTCTTCGTGCGCCCGTCCGCCCTGCGCAGGTTCCCCGCATGCAGATCGGGCTGGTAGTTGAGGCTCGTCGCGGCCTTCATCACGCGCTCGATCGTGGCCTCCGAGACGTTCGGCTCGCCGTT
>CAZZNX010000216.1:0-1955 GCA_964655795.1 uncultured Leifsonia sp.
GGCCGCAGAGCATCATCTGGGACGAGGCGGAGAACCGTCTGCACGCCCAGAAGGCGCTGATGGTCTGGCTCCTGGCCAAGAACGCCGCCTGAGCGCCCAGCGCACTCCACCGACCACTCTCGAGTAGGAACACGATTCGCATGAGCAACGAGACCAGCAAGCACGACAGCAGCAGCAACAGCAGCGACCTCGCCGGCGTCGGAGCCACGACGGAGGGCGCCCTCTGGGGCGCGCGCTTCGCCGGTGGTCCATCGCCGGAGCTCGCCCGGCTGAGCAAGTCGACGCACTTCGACTGGCAGCTGGCCGAGTACGACATCGCCGGTTCGAAGGCGCACGCCCAGGCCCTCGCCGCGGCCGGCTACCTCGACGAGGCGGAGCTCGCCGGGATGCTCGCAGCGCTCACCACGCTCGAGCAGCGCGTGCGCGATGGCCGGTTCCTGCCCGCCGCGAGCGATGAGGACGTGCACGGCGCCCTCGAGCGCGGCCTCAGCGAGCTCGGTGGCAAACTGCGCGCCGGACGCAGCCGCAACGACCAGATCGCCACCTTCATCCGGATGCTTCTGCGCGACCACTCGGTCACCGTCTCGCACCTGCTGATCGAGCTGATCGACGCCCTCGCGGCGCAGGCGGCAGCGCACCCGGCCGCGATCATGCCGGGACGCACCCACCTGCAGCACGCCCAGCCGGTTCTGCTCGCGCACCACCTGCTCGCGCACTGCTGGCCGCTCGTGCGCGACCTTGACCGCCTCGCCGACTGGAACCGTCGCGCGGACTTCTCGCCGTACGGTTCCGGTGCGCTCGCGGGCAACACGCTCGGCCTCGACGCCGGGCTCGTGGCATCCGTGCTCGGCTTCGGCGGCGTCGTCGAGAACTCGATCGACGGCACCGCGAGCCGCGACCTCGTCGCCGAGTTCAGCTACGTGCTGGCCCAGATCGGCATCGACCTCTCGCGCCTGGCCGAGGAGATCATCCTCTGGAACACGCGGGAGTTCGGCTTCGTCACCCTCGACGACGGCTACTCGACGGGTTCGTCGATCATGCCGCAGAAGAAGAACCCCGACATCGCCGAGCTCGCACGCGGCAAGTCGGGGCGTCTGATCGGCAACCACACCGGTCTGCTCGCCACATTGAAGGCGCTGCCGCTCGCCTACAACCGCGATCTGCAGGAGGACAAGGAGCCGGTCTTCGACTCGCTCTCCACCCTCGAGGTGCTGCTGCCCGCCTTCACAGGCATGGTCGCGACGCTGCGCTTCCACACCGAGCGCATGGCCGAGCTCGCCCCGCAGGGCTTCTCGCTCGCCACGGATGTCGCCGAATGGCTGGTCAAGCAGCACGTTCCCTTCCGCGACGCGCACGAGATCACCGGCGCCATGGTCAAGTACTGCGAAGACCACGGCCTCGAGCTCGATGAGATCGACGACGAGGCGCTGGCCTCGATCGACGCCAGGCTGACCCCGGAGGTGCGCTCCGTGCTCACCATCGACGGCTCCGTGAACAGCCGCGACGGCCTCGGCGGAACCGCACCGGTGCGCGTCGCGGAACAGCTCGCCGCGCTCACCGCCCGCGTCCGGGTCTTCGTCCAGACGTTGCCGAGCGGCAACACCACCGTCTAGGCGGTTCCCGTGCAGGCGCCGGCCGGTATGTCCAGAGAGTTCTTCGCTCGGGATGCCACCGAGCTGGCGCCTTCGCTGTTGGGCGCCGTGCTGCGGCACAGCACCGCAGAGGGCACGGTGGCGGTGCGCATCAGCGAGGTGGAGGCGTACCGCGGCAATGGCGAGGATCCCGGATCACACGCCCATCGTGGCGTGACACCGCGGACGCGGGTGATGTTCGGTCCGCCCGCCCACCTCTACGCCTATCTCAGCTACGGCATCCACGTGTGCGCGAACATCGTGTGCGGGGCGGAGGGCTCCGCCGGTGGGCTGCTGCTTCGCGGAGGCGAGATTGTGGACGGC
>CAZZNX010000217.1:0-1943 GCA_964655795.1 uncultured Leifsonia sp.
CGGCGACGAGGGTCAGCGTGATGACACCCATCGTCTTCTGAGCGTCGTTGGTGCCGTGGGCGAGCGCGACGAGCGAGGAGGAGAAGATCTGTGCGTAGCGGAAGCCATCACGCCCATCGGGCTTGCCGTCGTAGCGCCGCGTGACCGCGTAGGCGATCTTCGTCGCCAGGTATGCAATGAGGCCGGCCGTCAGCGGGGCGAGCAGCGCGGGCAGGATCACCTTCGAGGTGACGACGGCGAAGTCGATCGCGCCGGTTCCGAAGCCGACGAGGGCCGCGCCGATCAGTCCGCCGAAGAGGGCGTGGCTCGAGCTCGACGGAAGGCCGAGCAGCCAGGTGAACATGTTCCAGACGATCGCGCCGATCAGACCGGCGAAGATGAGCTCCGGCGTGATGAGCACGCCGCCTTCACCCTCTTTGATGATGCCGCCGGAGATTGTCTGGGCGACCTCGGTGGAGAGGAACGCACCGACCAGGTTCAACAGGGCCGCGACGGTGACCGCGACCTTCGGCTTCATCGCACCGGTCGCGATGGGGGTTGCCATCGCATTGGCGGTGTCGTGGAATCCGTTAGTGAAATCGAAAAACAGTGCAAGCGCGATAACGAGCACGACGATCAGGGTGATATCCACCGGCGGCTTTCTTTAGGGGAAGAGGAGGGTGGTGAGAGTTCACCGGAAATTCACGAGGAATTGGCTTGCCGAAATCGAAGAACTGCGGAACACCACGTCGATACTTACACCCCAATCGACAGAGGTCAACCTGAGTGCGGGTCAGTCCGTTTGCGGAGTGGCGGAGAGTGTCGCATCCACGACGCTTGCGAGATCTTCACCGAAAGTGAAGCTGCGTTCGACCCCTCCACCGGCCAACACAGCCGGCAACCAAAAGCGCGCGTCATCCCACATTTCCGCGTACGGAACGGCGTCCAGATCGAACCACTCGGGATTCAATTCATCCGATTCACTTGGATGACGCTCCCACCGCTCGCAGACGAAGACGTGCGATGCCTGGCTCCACGATTCGCGGTGCGGGAAGTGATAGCTGAGCCTGCCGCGCGGCTGCAGATCCGTCGCCAGCACGAGGACGCCGGATTCCTCGGCGACCTCGCGCACTGCGGCATCCGTCGGCGTCTCCCCCGGCTCGAGTTTGCCGCCGAGTCCGACGAAGTTTCCCTGCCCGAGGCCGAACTTCTTGCGCCCGAGCAGCACCTGCCTGACGCCGCGCTCGTCTGTGCGCAACAGGTAGACGACGCAGACCTCTGGCAACGCTGGAGCAGACGACACGGCCGTGTTCCTAGCCGAAGAGGATGCGGGCCTCGTCGAAGCGGTCCTGCGGCACGGTGTTGAGCCCGCCCGTGGCCTCGGCGATGCTGACCGTCTTGATCTCGGTACCGCGCAGCGAGACCATCGAGCCCCACTGTCCCTCGTAGACGGCCTCGACGGCCGCCATGCCGAGGCGGGTCGCCAGCACGCGGTCGTATGCGCTCGGAGCGCCACCGCGCTGGATGTGGCCGAGAACCGTCGCGCGCGACTCGATGCCGGTGCGCTCCTCGATCATCGGGGCCAGCAGGTCGGCGATGCCGCCGAGGCGGGGGCGGTTGAAGGCGTCGAGGCCCTTGTGCGAGTGCGCCTCGGTCATGCCCTCGAGGGTGAAGCCCTCGGCAACGACGACGAGCGGCGCGCGGCCGCGGTCGCGCACGGATTCGACCCACTCGCAGATCTGCTCGATCGACTGCGGCTGCTCAGGGATGAGGATGGCGTGCGCGCCGCCGGCCATGCCGGAGTGCAGGGCGATCCAGCCGACGTGGCGGCCCATGACCTCGAGCACCATGCAGCGCCCGTGGGAATCTGCGGTCGTGCGGAGGCGGTCGATCGCCTCGGTGGCGATCTCGACGGCGGTGTCGAAGCCGAAGGAGTAGTCCGTGGCGTCGAGGTCGTTGTCGAC
>CAZZNX010000218.1:0-1915 GCA_964655795.1 uncultured Leifsonia sp.
CTCGGCGGCGTGATCTTCCGCGAGCCGATCATCATCTCGAACATCCCGCGTCTGGTTCCCGGCTGGAACAAGCCGATCATCATCGGCCGTCACGCCTTCGGCGACCAGTACCGTGCAACCGACTTCCTGTTCAAGGGCGAGGGCACCCTCACGGTCGAGTTCACCCCGAAGGACGGCAGCGAGCCGCAGAAGTTCGAGGTCTTCCAGGCTCCGGGCGACGGCATCGCACAGGTGCAGTACAACCTCGACGCCTCGATCGTCGACTTCGCACGCGCCAGCCTGAACTACGGCCTGAGCCGCAACTTCCCGGTGTACCTCTCCACGAAGAACACCATCCTCAAGGCCTACGACGGTCGCTTCAAGGACATCTTCCAGGAGATCTTCGAGGCAGAGTTCAAGGAGCAGTTCGACGCTGCCGGCCTCACCTACGAGCACCGCCTCATCGACGACATGGTCGCTTCGGCCATGAAGTGGGAGGGCGGCTACGTCTGGGCCTGCAAGAACTATGACGGCGACGTTCAGTCCGACACCGTCGCTCAGGGCTTCGGCTCGCTCGGCCTCATGACCAGCGTTCTGGCCACGCCGGACGGCAAGGTCGTCGAGGCGGAGGCCGCGCACGGCACCGTGACCCGTCACTACCGCCAGCACCAGGCAGGCAAGCCCACCTCCACGAACCCGATCGCCTCGATCTTCGCGTGGACCCGTGGCCTGCAGCACCGCGGCAAGCTCGACGGCAACCAGCCGCTGATCGACTTCGCGCACACGCTCGAGGACGTCGTCATCAAGACCGTCGAGAGCGGCAAGATGACCAAGGACCTCGCCCTGCTGGTCGGCCCGGAGCAGGCCTACCAGACCACCGAGGAGTTCCTCGCTGAGATCGCGGACAACCTCAAGGCGCGCCTGGCGTAGTCACGCAACGCTGGAGTCCCCAGAGGGTCGGATGCCGTGGCATCCGACCCTCTGTCTGTGCGGCGCCCGGGCTTCAGCGGCGCTGAGGGCAGCCTCTGCTTGCTGGCGCCGCCGCCCGACATGGGCCAAGCTCGAGACATGGCTTGGATTCTGTACAACGCCCGCCGTTACCCGTTGCTCGCGACGACGCTGCTGGTGGCCCTGCTCGGCCTCGTGCTCTGGGCCAGCGGCTGGCCGAGCGCCGTACAGTGGCTGTTCAGCGGTTTCGCGCTGCTCGTGGCGGCGATGCAGGCCTACAGGATGGTGCGCGACATCGCGCGCGGTCATTGGGGGCTCGACATCCTCGCCGTCACGGCCATCGTGGCCACGGTGCTCGTGGGCGAGTACGTCGCGAGCCTCGTGATCGTGCTGATGCTGACCGGCGGCGAGGCATTGGAGGACTACGCGGCAGGCCGGGCCAAACGCGAACTCAGCGCGCTGCTGGAGAGGTCGCCGCAGTCGGCGCACCGAGTGTTGTCTGACGGCGCGATCGAGGAGATCCCGGCCAGCGCGGTCGCCGTCGGCGACACGCTGTTGCTGCGCCCGGCCGAGATCGTGCCCGTCGACGGCGAGTTGCTCGGAGACGAGCTGCCAGAGGGCGGGGGAGTGTTCGACGAGTCCTCGCTCACCGGCGAGAGCATGCCCGTGCAGCGCTTCGCCGGTGACGCCGTGATGAGCGGCGCCGTCAACGGGCAGACGGCCCTGCAGATCCGTGCGACCGCGACCGCGGAGAACAGCCAGTACCAGCGCATCGTCGCCCTCGTCGCCGAGGCCAGCGAGAGCAAGGCGCCGGTCGTGCGCCTGGCCGATCGCTACGCCGTGCCGTTCACGCTGTTCGCGCTCGCCGTGGCCGGTGCTGCCGGGGCGATCAGCGGGGACCCGGTGCGCTTCGCCGAGGTGCTCGTGGTCGCGACCCCGTGCCCGCTGCTCATCGCCGCGCCGGTCTCCTTCATCGCAGGGATGAGCC
>CAZZNX010000219.1:0-1880 GCA_964655795.1 uncultured Leifsonia sp.
ACCTTGGGTTCGCCCGAGGGCGCGACGGTCGGCGCCGGGGCCGTCGCCGCCGGCATCCTGCTCCTCGCACTGCCATTCCTCGCCGGGGGCAAGGCCTACTCGGTCAGCTTCCACGTTCCCGTCGAACGGGTCGTGGCCGGTGGGGAGGTGCTCGGCACGCTCGACGTCACGAACGTCGCGAAGAACTTCGAGCTGCCCGGTCGCATCGACGTGCCGATCGGGCACGGAACGACCGAGATCTCCGTCCCGCTGCTGCGGCCGGGGGCGCACCACAGCGAGGTCGTCACGATTCCGACGCCGCACCGCGGCATCATCGACATCGGGCCGGTCACGACGTTGCGCACCGACCCCGTCGGACTGCTCCGCCGTGAGCACGCCCAGGCGCAGGTGCACCGGCTCTACGTGCACCCGGTCACCGTGTCGATCCCGAGCACGAGCGCCGGCTTCGTGCGCGACCTCGAGGGCAACCCCACGAACCGCATCGTCGCCTCCGACATGTCCTTCCACGCGATCCGCGAGTACGCGCCGGGCGATGCCCAGCGCAGCATCCACTGGAAGTCAACCGCGAAGACCGGCCAGCTCATGGTGCGCCAGTACGAGGAGAGCCGGCGCTCACGCCTGCTCGTCGCCCTCAGCCTGTTCCAGAATGACTTCGCCGACGCGGACGAGTTCGAGATCGCCGTCAGCGCGGCCGGCTCGCTCGGCACCAGGGCGATCCGTGACGGCCGTGACGTCGCCATCGTGGCGAGCGAGCAGATCGAAGAACTCGCGCGGAGCTCGGTGCACAGCATCCGCAGCCTGCCCGTCGTCTCGGCGCGCGCCCTGCTCGACGAACTGAGCGCCGTCGACCGCACGCCGACGACCATGCCGATCGACGACGTCTGCGCGCTCACCTCGCAGGCGATCCCCGACGTTTCGATCGCCTTCGTCGTGTGTGGTTCGACGGTGTCGGCTGCGCGCCTGCGCGCCCTCACCCTGCGGTTCCCGCCGGATGTCGCCGTTGTCGCCGTTCGCGTCGACCCGCTCGCGGTGCCGAGCTACCGTGAGCTCGCCGGCACCGGCGTTCTGACCATCGCCGTGCTCGACGACCTGCGCTCCCTGCTCGCGAAGAGGGCCTCGTGAACGGGCGGGCTCCGGTCGCGGGCGGACGGCCGGGTGCGCGCCAAGAAGGTCGGCGCACGGCGGTCAAGAAGCCGCTGCGCACCCGACTGCGCGAGGCACCGCTTCTCGCGGGAGCCGCCTATGTTCTCGTCATGGCACTGCTCGCCACGTGGGCGGCCTGGCCGATCTACCAGAACCCGTACTTCTTCATCACGGCGACGGGCGCCATCGTGGTCGGGGCCGGCGTCGCCATCCTCGGGCTGATCGGTGGATGGTCGTGGTTCAGCACCCTGCTTGCTGCGCTCGGCGCCTACCTGCTGTTCGGTGTGCCGCTCGCCATCCCCTCCGCATTCGGCAGCGTCTCGGACGCATTCGGCGGACTGCTCGAGCTGCTGGCGCGCTCCGTGTTCGGGTGGAAGGAGCTGGTGACGATCTCGCTGCCGGTCGGCAGCTACCAGGCACTGCTCGTGCCGTTCTTCGCCGTGCTCTTCTCCAGCGTCGTGCTCTCACTCTCGCTCAGCTGGCGGGCCAAACGCGTCGACGTGCTCGCCGTTCCCGTGATGATGCTCGCCATCGGTTTCGGCATCCTCTTCGGTTCCAGCCTGATGAGCCCGGCAGTCAGCCTCGGCGGCCTCACGATCCCTGCACCGCGAGAGACGGCGATCGGCCTGCTCGGGTTCCTCGCATCGCTGGGCTTCCTGGTGGCGCGCACCCGCAGGGCCCGCAGGGCAGCGCAACGCCGCGGTGTGGCATCCGGTGTCGCCGTGCGCAGCCTGGCC
>CAZZNX010000220.1:0-1812 GCA_964655795.1 uncultured Leifsonia sp.
TGCGCGCCGGGAGCCCCGGCGGCCAGCTTGTCGGAGAGTTCGCCGACACCGGCGGTGAACTGCGCGCTCAGCCCGGCGTAGCCCTGAACCTGGGTGGCTGCGGCGCCGGTCTGCGTGTTGAGCTCGCTCGCCCCGGCCTGCAACTTCTGCACGCTGGGCAGGAACGCGCTGGCGGGGGTGCCTGCCGGCGCGGCCTCCATGGCCGCGAGGAGCTGGTCGATGCCGCCGGAGACCTGGCCGGTTCCTGCGGCGAGGGCCGCGGTGCCGTCGGCGAGTGCCGTGGCGCCGCCGGTCAGCTGCTGCGACTTCTCCGAGAGGGTCGCTGCGCCGTCGGCTGCCGCCTGCATACCACCGGCGAGGGTGGCTGCGCCGGCACTGAGCTCTCCCGACTTCTCGGCGAGGGTCGCAGAACCGGAGTTGAGCGTGGCCAGACCACCGGACAGGCTCGATGCGCCGTCCGCCAGTTTGGCTGCGCCGTCGTCGAGGCTCACAGCGCCGTCGGCCAGCGAGCCCAGTCCGACGATGAGCTTGCCTGCACCGTCGTGGGCGGTGACGAGGCCGTCGGCCAGCGTCGTCGCACCGTCGGCGGCCGTGCGGATGCCGTCGCCGGCGTCGTTGAGGCCGACGAGCAGCGCGTCTGCCGTCTGGGCGCCGAGCTCGACGGCGACGGAGTCGCGGAGGATCGTCATCGCTGAGCCGCCGAGGGTCGATGCGAGGAAGTTGTTCGAGTCGTTGTAGTCGACCTCGACGGTCGCCGACTCCGGGGTGTCGGTGCCGACGGAGATCGCGTTCGCCGAGAAGTTCGCCGGGATCGTGACCGAGAAGTAGTAGTCGCCGTCGGCGACGCCTCTGCTGGCGTCGGCGGCATCCGTCACCTGCCAGTCGAGGTCGTGGCCCTCGACGAGATTGTCGACGACGTCGGTGCCCGCTGTGATGCGTTCGCCGTCGTTGACGGCTCCGACGTCTTCATTCACGAGCGCGACCGGCAGGTTCTTCAGCTCGTCGGTCGGTGCCCAGAACGCCCAGAGGTAGAGGGCGCCGTAGATCAGTGGGATGAACAGCAGCACGGCGACGGCGACCTTGGGCATGACGCCCTTGCGGAAGCGGCGCAGTTCGGTGCCTGGCGAGAGAACAGCGAGCATCAGGCACGCTCCAAGATGAGGTCGTCGAGGGATACGGGGGCGTCGCCCTGCTCGCTGCGCACCGCTGGGGCGCTCTGCGTGATGGCGATGACGGCGGGGGCGATGCCGAGCTCGGCCCAGATCGCGGTGTCGGGCGGCGACGGATGCCACGACCGCGGTGGCCCGGCGGGTGGCCGTTCCGCGGCTGAGCGCGTCAAGGCGCGCCCAGAGTGCGGTGCGCGCGGCGGGTGACTGCAGCTGCTCGACCTGGTCGAAGAACAGGATCCGCGGGGTGGCGAGCATCGCCAGCGCGACGCGGAACAGTGCGGTCTGGGCCTCGTCGAGATCCCAGACCAGGGTGTCGGCCGGTGGCATCGCCGTTGCGCCCGGTTCACCCGGAGCGCCGAAGACGGGCAGGCAGACGCGGCGCACGGCGGCGTCATCCACCCGCGGCACGATCGCGTACCACGGGGACAGCCAGGCCTGACGCTCACGGATCGCCGCGGCGACCGTCACCGACTCCTCCAGGGCGTCGATGTCGTGGAATCCGGCGATGGCCGTTGCCTTCTGCACGGCGCGGGCCCGGCGTGGCAGCGCGTGGCCGAGCACACTGAGCTCACCCTCGCTCTGCTTCATGCGCCCCGCGAGGGTGAGCAGCAGGCTCGTGCGGCCGCTCCCCGCTTCGCCACTG
>CAZZNX010000221.1:0-1811 GCA_964655795.1 uncultured Leifsonia sp.
CAGAACGGCCTGCCGGCCGAGCAGCTCGAGGAATGGCATCGAGCGCAATGAGCGCCTCGGCTACCTCGATGATGTGCGGCTCGCCGAGAACCTCGTCGACCAGCTGCGACGACGCAAGGGCCTGGGCTCCTCGTCGATCAGGCAAGAACTCGGCCGCCGCAAGATCAACCCCATCGTCATCAGCGAGGCGCTCGGCGAAGCGGACCAGGACGACGAGCGGGCACGGGCGTTGGAGCTGGCCGTCAAGCGTGCCGGGCAATTGAGCTCCTATGACGAGGCCACCGCGGAACGGCGCCTGACCGGATTCCTGATGCGCAAGGGCTACCCGTCCGGTGTCGTCCGCGACGCCGTCAAGACGGCGCTGGCCGGGCGCAAGCGACCATCAGGCGGCGTGCGCTTTCGCTGATCTAAACTAGAGCCCATCATGAGCACCGTCAGCGAAGCCCCCACCGTCATAGCGCCGTCCACGGCATCGCACAATGCCGACGGTCGTGCCCGAAGCTACGAGGTGCGCACCTACGGCTGCCAGATGAACGTGCACGACTCTGAGCGTCTGAGCGGCTCGCTGGAGGCGGCCGGCTACGTCAAGGCCGACGGCGTCGAGCCCGACGTCGTCGTGATCAACACCTGTGCCGTTCGGGAGAACGCCGACAACAAGCTCTACGGCAACCTCGGCTACCTGGCATCCATCAAGCGCAAGCACGAGGGCATGCAGATCGCCGTCGGTGGCTGCCTGGCGCAGAAGGACAAGAACGTCATCCTCGAGAAGGCCCCGTGGGTGGATGTCGTCTTCGGCACGCACAACATGGGTTCGCTGCCGAGCCTGCTCGAGCGTGCACGCCACAACGATGAGGCGCAGATCGAGATCCTCGAGTCGCTCGAGACCTTCCCGTCGACGCTGCCGACCAAGCGCGATTCGAGCTACAGCGGCTGGGTGTCGATCTCGGTGGGCTGCAACAACACCTGCACCTTCTGCATCGTGCCCGCTCTGCGCGGCAAGGAGAAGGACCGTCGCCCCGGCGAGGTGCTCGCCGAGATCCAGTCCCTCGTCGACGACGGAGCGATCGAGGTCACCCTGCTCGGCCAGAACGTCAACTCCTACGGCGTCGAGTTCGGCGACCGCCTGGCATTCGGCAAGCTGCTGCGTGCTGCCGGCGCCATCGAGGGGCTCGAGCGCATCCGCTTCACGAGCCCGCACCCGGCCGCGTTCACCGATGACGTGATCGAGGCCATGGCCGAGACGCCCTCCGTGATGCCGCAGCTGCACATGCCGTTGCAGTCCGGATCCGACCGCGTGCTGAAGGCGATGCGCCGCTCCTACCGCTCGGCGAAGTTCCTCGGCATCCTCGAGCGCGTGCGCGAGCGCATCCCGAACGCCGCCATCAGCACAGACATCATCGTCGGATTCCCCGGCGAGACCGAGGAAGACTTCCAGGAGACGCTGCGCGTCGTCGAGGAGGCCCGCTTCGCGACGGCCTTCACCTTCCAGTACTCGATCCGCCCCGGCACGCCGGCCGCGACGATGCCGGACCAGATTCCGAAGGCGGTCGTCCAGGAGCGCTACGAACGTCTCGTCGCCCTGCAGGACCGCATCGCATGGGAAGAGAACGAGAAGGTCATCGGCCGCACCGTCGAGGTCCTCGTGACCAACCACGCGGGCAAGAAGGATGCCGACACCGACCGCCTCTCCGGGCGTGCAGAGGACAGCCGGCTCGTCCACTTCGAGGTCCCGGCCGGCTCAGAGACCCCACGCCCCGGCGACGTCGTCACCGTGACGGTGAGCCAGGCCGCACCCTTCTTCCTCATCGCCG
>CAZZNX010000222.1:0-1806 GCA_964655795.1 uncultured Leifsonia sp.
GCTCCGAGCCCGACGCCGACGCGACGAACGCCGACTACGGCGCGCAGCTGCTCACGATCGACGGTGTGATGGCGCGTCTCCGGGTCGGGCGGGTGACCCCGCGCAAGGTCGGCCTCTTCGTCGCGGTGTGGGAGCGCGCCTCCGATGGAACGACCAGGCCGTTCCCCGCCGAGGGCGAGACGGAGCTGCTGCTCGTGATCGTGCGTGACGGCCCTCGGCTCGGCTTGTTCACCTTCCCGCGGGAGGCACTGCGCGAACACGGCATCATCTCCGTCGCCGGGGAGGGAGGCAAGCGCGGTTTCCGGCTCTACCCACCCTGGGCCGAGACGACGAACGCCCAGGCGCGACGCACCCAGCAGTGGCAGCGCCGGTACTTCGAGACCATCAGTGACGCCGGTTCGGCCGCTGAGTGAACGCGATCCGCACGCTGCTGATCGCACTGGCTGCGCTCTGCGCGCTCGTGATGACGGGGTGCGGCAGCGCAGCGGATGTCGCCGCCACCGGAATCCGCCTGCCACCGACGAGCGGCGGCTTCGACTACCAGCTGGGTGGCGCGTATCCTCCGGCCGAGCCCGCCGCCGTCGTCGTGCGCGATGTGAGCTCCGAACCGCTTCCCGGCGCATACAACGTCTGCTACGTGAACGGCTTCCAGACCCAACCGGGCGAGGCGGAGCTGTGGACGGAACAACGCGGTGGGCTCCTGCTGCGCGATGGCGACGGCGCGCTCGTGACCGACCCGAACTGGCCGGATGAGTACATTCTCGACCCGTCATCCGAATCGTCGCGCCTGGCCATCTTCGGATTCCTCGCTCCGCTGATCAGCGAGTGCGCCGAGAAGGGATTCGACGCCGTCGACCTCGACAACCTCGACATTGCGAGCCGCTTCACGGATGCCGCGAGCGGCCGCGTCACGCAGGCCGGCGTCATCGCCCTGGCCGGCATGTACGTGCAGCGCGCCCACGATGAGGGCCTCGCGATCGGGCAGAAGAACGCCGTCGAGATGGCCGGAACCGGGCGACGGGACATCGGCTTCGACTTCGCCGTGGCCGAGGGGTGCGCGGCATTCGGCGAGTGTGCCGGCTACAGCGCGGTCTATGGCGAGCACGTGCTCCAGATCGAGTACACAGACAACCTGCCGACGGGATTCGACGCCGTGTGCGCCTCTGCTGATCGCGCCCCGCTGACGATCCTGCGGGACCGGCCGCTCTCAACCCCCGATGGCGCCGGCTACGCATTCGAGCAGTGCCATGGTGGTACCTGAGGACGATGGCACCGTGTCGGTGCCGCGTTGTAGGGTGAAAACGCACCCCCGATCGCCGACACAATGAGGTCTCCTACGTGGTTCTGCTCTCCCTCGCGCTTCGGCATGCGAAGCCATACAAGGCCTGGATTGCCGCGGTCGTCGTGCTGCAGCTGATCTCGACCATGGCCGCGCTCTACCTGCCGAGCCTCAACGCCCAGATCATCGACACCGGCATCGCGACCGGCGACACCGACTTCATCTGGTCGACCGGCATGACCATGCTCATGGTCTGCTTCGTGCAGGTCTTCGCCGCGATCGGCGGCATCTACTTCGGTGCACGCACGGCCATGGCCATCGGTCGCGACCTCCGGCGCGATGTCTACCGCAAGGTCGACTCGCTCGGCGCGCTCGAGCTCAGCCGCTTCGGCAGTGGAACCCTCATCACGCGCGGCACGAACGATGTGCAACAGGTGCAAATGCTCGTGTTGATGACGCTGAACTTCATGGTCTCGACGCCGATCATGTGCATCGGCGGCATCATCATGGCCCTCCGCGAGGATCCC
>CAZZNX010000223.1:0-1775 GCA_964655795.1 uncultured Leifsonia sp.
GTCGGGCAGCCCGCGGGCCCGCGCCGCGTACAGCCGGTGGTCGCCGACCAGGGTCTCGTCGGCGTCGAGCTCACGCGCGATGAGCTCCGCCGTCGTGCGGGCACGCACGGCTGGACTGCTGAGGATGGCGTCCGGATGGATGCCGCGGTTCGCCAGCCGCCTCCCCATTTCCGGTGCGTCGCGTTTCCCGCGCGCGTTCAGCGGGCGGGCCTCGTCGACGAGACTGAGATCGTCCCAGCTGGACTTGGCGTGCCGAATAAGGAGAAGCGTCTTCATGGTGACCCCGCTTTCACCGCCGAGACTACACATCGAGCCGCCCGCCGTCACCCCCAGCCCGGAGCGAACTCAGGTGACCGCACCCCTTCGGCTGAACCGCTCGGCACGCCAGCTCTCGCTGGCGAGGATGTCCTCGAGGATGGCCACCGCGTCCCACACGTCGGCGTGCGAGACGTAGAGGGGCGTGAAACCGAAGCGCATGAGATCCGGCCCCCGGAAATCGCCGATGACGCCACGCTCGATGAGTGCCTGCATGATCGGGTAGCCGTTTTCGACCCGCAGGGCGACCTGGCTGCCGCGGACGGCATGCTCGCGCGGCGTCACGACCTCGACTCCCCACTGTGCCAGGCGGGTATCGACGAGTGCGATGAACATGTCGGTGAGCTGAAGGCTCTTGGCGCGCACCTCCGTCAGGTCGACCTCCTCCCACAGATCCAGACTCGCCTCAAGCCCCGCCATCGACAACAACTGGGGCGTGCCGACCCGGAATCTCGTGATGCCGTCGGCCGGCGCATAGTCCACGCCGAAGTCGAAGGGGCGAGCGTGCCCATGCCACCCACTGAGGGGCGGGTGCGCGGCGGCCTGGTGCCGCTCGGCGACCCAGATGAATGACGGCGAGCCGGGGCCTCCGTTGAGATACTTGTAGGTGCATCCGATCGCGAAGTCGGCGTGCGCGCCGTTGAGGTCGATGGGGACGGCACCGACGCTGTGGCAGAGATCCCAGACCATCAGTGCCCCCGCCTCGTGAACGACGCGGGTCACCTCGGCCATGTCGTACATGCGGCCCGTGCGGTAATTGACATGGGTCAGCACCACGATGGCGACGTCGTCGTCGAGCACCTCCTCGAGGGAGGGACCGTCGTCGTGGATCAGGCGGCGCTCGAGCGCACCATTCGCGCCGCCGAGCAGCTCCTGCACGCTTTCCAGCATGTACAGGTCGGTCGGGAAATTGTCGCGTTCGGAGACGATGACGCTGCGCCCCTGGCGCAGGCGGGCCGCGGTGATCGCGACCTGGAAGAGGCTCGCCGAGGTCGAGTCT
This sequence comes from uncultured Leifsonia sp., assembly GCA_964655795.1. Classification (GTDB taxonomy): domain Bacteria; phylum Actinomycetota; class Actinomycetes; order Actinomycetales; family Microbacteriaceae; genus Microterricola. The sequence goes on from CAZZNX010000223.1 coordinate 1,316, forward strand.
CCGATGACGACTTCGCCGGGGCCGGCACCGATGAGAGGCGCGATCCGCTCGCCGAGTGCGCGTGGCTTGTCGAACCAGCCTGCGTCGTTCCAGCTACGGATGAGTCCAACTCCCCATTCCCGGGTGACGACATCGTAGATGCGCGCGGACGTCGCCTTCGGAAGCGCCCCCAAGGAGTTACCGTCGAGGTAGATCACACCCTTGGGCAGCTCGAATCGGTCACGGAACGAGGCGAGCGGGTCCGCGGCGTCGAGGGCTTCGCAGGCGAGGCGTGTCGTCAGCGTGTCGGTCGTGTCGATGGTCATGAGAGGTACGTCTCCTCCAGGGTGTTGGTCGTGGCGTTGGCAGACGATGCATCCAGCGCGAGGAACCGCAGGGCGTTGCCACGCCGGATGGCCGTCTTCTCGTCGTCGCTCAAGGAATCGGCCCTGACCACGAAGGAACCGACGGGCCGTGCCCA
>CAZZNX010000224.1:0-1688 GCA_964655795.1 uncultured Leifsonia sp.
CCGCCATCGATCTCGTCGAGCTGCTCGCGGCGGCCGAGGCGGTCACCACGACGGTCGCTGTGTTCGACGCGAACGACCCACGCTTCCTCACACCCGGCGACCTGCCGCAGCGCATCGCCGAGTACTGCGCGGAGCGGGGCATCGCTGTTCCGGGTAGCCGCGCCGAATTCGCGCGGAGCATCATCGAGAGCCTCGCCGAGGCGTTCGCGGATGCCGTGCGCACCGCCGCGCGGCTGGCCGGGCGCTCCGTCGACACCGTGCACATCGTCGGCGGCGGTTCACAGAACACGCTGCTCTGCCAGCTGACAGCCGACCACCTCGGGCTGCCGGTGCTCGCCGGCCCGGTCGAGGCGACGGCGCTCGGCAACGTGCTCGTGCAGGCGCGCGCCCAGGGCTTCGTCAGTGGCGAGCTCGGGGAGCTGCGCGCACTCGTCGCCCGCACCTTCACGCCGCTCCGCTACGAGCCGCAGCGGGTGCGGAGTCGCGCCCGCTGATCCGCGCACGCTGCGCGTCACGTGCCGGTCTGTGTCGGCGTTGCGCACCAGTTGCCGCGTTTTGCGCTAGAAACAACTAGGGCGTAGCGCGGTAACTGGCGCGCAACGCCGGCAGGCCGCGCAACGTCACCGGAGGACACCATGAGCAGCTACGACCACGCCATCGACTGGGTGCGCCGCGAGACGGCGGCCGAGCATCTGCCTGCGGCGGTGCTCGGCATCGCGACGGCCGACGGCGTGCAGGAGATCGTGGCTTTCGGCGCGAGTGGTGAGCGCACGGCATCCGTCGGTGACCACTTCCCGCTCTTCTCTGTCACCAAGCCGATCGTGGCGATGACCGCCCTGCGTGCTGTCGAGCGTGGCCGCCTCGCGCTCACCGACCCGCTGAGCGCCGCCATCCCGGAGTTCGGTGCGCAGCGGGCGGACACCGTGCTGCTGCACCAGATGCTCAGCCACAGCTCGGGCATCGGCGACCCGCCCATGGACTCACCGGCCGGGCGTCGCGCCGACCTTCTCGCCGACGGCTCCGAGTTCGCCGCCGGTGCCGCCGTGCGCTACTCCACGCTTGCCTTCGAGGGCATCGCTGCCATGATCGAGCACGCAAACGGCGCTCCGTGGGAACAGGCCGTCACCGAGTTGGTGACGGATGCCGGCGCCGACGGCTTCACCTTCGATGCCGACTGCGAACCGCACCCCATCTTCGGCGCGGCCGACGTCGGGCTCGACTACGACGCCGTGTGGCCGAACCACCCGGGCGCGGGAGCGTACGCCCGCGCCGAGGACCTTCTGGCGATCGGGCGCGCGCTGCTCGTCAACGACGGCACGCTGCTGCATCCGGCGACCGTCGCCGCGCTCCAGCGTTCGCGGACAGAGGGCCTGCCGGTATTCTCCCCCGCCCCCGGTCGCCCGGGCGAGGCCTGGGGCCTCGGCTTCAAGCTCCGGCAGAACAGTCCTGGCCTGCTCGCCGTCAACGGTTACGGCCACAGCGGCTGGGCTGGCGCCGAGTTCTGGGTGTACCCGGAGCAGGGCGTCTGCTTCACGCTGCTCACCAACGTGATGGAGCCGGCTCGTTTCGGCGTGAACATCGACCGGCTGCACAACGCGGTCGTCGCCGGCACGCGCTGAGCGCCCGCTAGCCGTCGGCCGCGGTGTCGGCGGAGCCGCTCAGGGCTTCGCGTGCGTCGCTGCTCCTTC
>CAZZNX010000225.1:0-1606 GCA_964655795.1 uncultured Leifsonia sp.
CTCCAGCGCGGAGCGTCGAACGTTTATTTCTCGGTGGTGCGAAGCGCCCTTTCCATCCCACCGTGGTCAGACCCGCTCCAGGCGGACGTTGCCTCCTGGTGGGGGCAGTTCGAGGGAAGGCTGCCGGCAGAAGCGTGGTCGGCGGTGATCCAGGCGCGTTTCCCGGACGAGTCGGAAGAAAAGGTGCGACAGTGCATCCGGCGTCTGGAGGGACTCCAAACAGAGAAGCCATCTATCCGGCGTGAGGAATACGAGGTCTTCAACGCCGATGTGGATCATGTATCGCAGTACTTCGAGGCTCGGCGACAGGATATTTCAGATGGAGCGAGGAAGTTCGTGTCCCGTCTCGTCGCGGTGTCGAGGCTGAGGGAGGTCCGGGCTCTGCTTGGCTTCACACGCATCGAGGCACCAGAGATGGACCCAACGATGGAAGTGTTCAACGAGGAACAGGGTGTAAGCGTCTCGCCCGCGCCGTTGTCGGCTCGTGAATTGAACTGGCTTCCAGCGGTCGAGAATCTCGGCGAAGGGGTTTTCCTTCGCCTGGACTCCGAAAGGCTCGCGGCGTGGGAAGGACGCAAGGATGTCGTGCGACGTTCTACGGTGCTGCTCAAGGCATACTCCGAATGGCGTCAGAAACGAGGGCTGCAAGCGTTGAAAGAGCAACGGCCACGGCTGCTTCTGCTGCACACCTTAGCGCATCTGCTCATCCGGCAGATGTCGCTTGATTGTGGATACTCGTCGGCGTCATTGCGAGAGCGAATCTATTCAGACTCGGAAATGGCGGGTCTGCTCATCTACACATCCGCGCCTGACAGCGACGGGAGTCTTGGGGGATTGGTCAGACAGGCCCGGTTGAGCAGAAATCCTGATGGCACGACACGCGACAACTTCGCCCAACTCCTTACCGATGTGGTGGAACTGGCTCGAATTTGCTCAAGTGATCCACTCTGCCGCGAACATGACCCGAAACGCACGGAGCGGTTGAACGGCGCGGCATGTCACGCCTGTGCGATGGTGTCGGAAACTTCCTGCGAGTTCGGAAACCGGCTGCTTGACCGCGGAATGATCGCGGGATTGCCGAATAGTCTCAGGACCGGGTATTTCGATTTCGATGACTGAGAACCACCAGAGAATTCGTGAAGCAACGGCCGCTGTTGTCGAGGCACTCTCCTGCCTGGATGTATCGCAATTGCGCGCCCTTGCAGCATCAGAACCCGGCGATCCAGCGGGAAACGTCTCAGCAGGCCGGTTGAAACACGCAATCGCCATTTCCACAAGTGACGCTACCCATCTCGCTCGACGCTTGAACGATGCAATTACCGGCTCGGGGCTGACTTGGGCCGATGTGGTGCTGGTAATCGAGGCGTTGGCTTATGCCCGGTCAAAGGCCGCAGCCGGGTCTGAAGTGGAAATCGTCTGTACAGCGCCCGAGCGATTCGGGCTGCCCATACGGACGACCTATGCCACGGCCCTGCAAATGATAGGCGAAGCGAGCAGCCAGATAGTTGTCGTGGGTTACGTGTTCACCGAAGGGGCAAGGAATCTGATCGAGGAGTTGGCTCGGGCGGCAAAGGAGCGCGGCGCGCGTATCACAGTAATCGGAAAC